>JAUNDE010000010.1:753-52994 GCA_030526265.1 Eubacteriales bacterium
TCAGCTTCCTTTTTCAGCTTTGTAAGCGGTTTTAAAAACGAGAGCTCTTCTAATGCAAATTTTTCCTGCATTCCGCGCTCCTGCTCAAGCAGCATATTTCCATACTGTCTCCGAAGTTTTTCCGAAAGCTCACAACTCCGATAATAGGCATCACATTTTTCTCGGATATAAAAATATAAATATTTACAGAAATAATATCTGGCTTTTTCCCTGGATGCTGAAAAGTTACTGGCATTCTCCAGCATAAAAGCCTCAAAATCAGCTTCGTCTGAGCTTTCCTTCAGCTCAGTCTCCATCCAGCGTGTCAAATACTCTGTCTGCAGTTGATGATCCGAACCTTTCATCACATACTCTTCTAATTGCTTTAGGGTAATCTTTCCACCAGAAAAAATCACCTTCTGCTGGTTGCTCTCATCGTAAATCTTCTGACATTTTGCAAAAAGTTCTTTCCAGTGTGGATAATCAATTCCATGATCAAATGCATAAATCAGACTGGCCTCAGAATAGCTTCTTACGTATAAAGTCTCGCAGTCATTTTCCAGAAGTTTTTCATTCACCTGTTTCGAAGTCATCTTTTTCTCAAATCCTTCTGCAAGGATTTCCAGTCTCTTTGGCAAAAAAACATCTAATTTCATATTCACTTCTCCAATAAAAATAGGTCATAACAATCTTTCGATTATTATAACCTATCCATAACACCTTTTCAATTTTATACCTGTTATTATTCCCGATAATAAGCACTTCCATCTTCCTGCTTATACATGACATTTGATCCATCAAATCCATAATAAAATGAAACTGCGATTTCTTCACCTGCACCCCTGTGACAATAGATGTTCCCCTGATTTGCCATGACAGTAACGATTCCTTCACAATAATCCCATTCTGTCACCTCATTTGCAGTATTCATGCCTATCGAATTTCCCGGAAGAATCGAATAATATCGGTACATTAACTGGTTGTTTTCTTTATAAAACTCAATGCCCTCTATATTATCTGGATCTGTGCTGTCCACCCATTTCCCCAGAAGCTCTTCTTCACCAAACACAGTATCCGGCATCGGTGCCGTCTGATACGTATCACTCCAAACCATAATACTTACCTGTGGTACACCGCTCTCACAAGTTCTGTTCACACTCAGATTCTGATATGGCATTGTTGCCGCAACTTTTAAAACTTCATTGTAAAAGTCTTCCCCGTTATTTATGCCATCTGAAAATTCACATGTCCAGGTAGTTCTGACAACATCTCCATGCACGATTTCCAGACTCATGATTCCTGACCTTTCAAATAATGTCTGAGTATGAAAATAATATACATTGCCTTCTAATGCAAATGGTTCTCCAATATCATTGACCAGATTATGTTCATAAAACAGAAGTGTTTCTTCTAATAATTCAATCCCGTCTGCAATCGCTTGTGTTGAAATATTTTCTTCGTAAACGTTTTGCGTCGATGAAACACAGCTTGTAGTATCTGTCTCGCTATAAGAATCTCCACTTGACGACTGGACTCCTGAATCCTTTGCAGTAACTATAGCTGCTGCGATCATAATTACAATGAATATCTTTTTCATATCATTTCCTCCGCTTTATACTGAATTGGTTTCGTTTGTTTTGATAGTTTCAGTATAGAAAGCAGTTTGGAAAATTTGTTTTTCAGTTAAAGAAACTTTCTGTTTTTCCAAATGATTCCCCAATCTGCCTGAATGACAATTCCCCAAAAATACGCAGTGAAAACACTTCTTTGTATGGTTCCTCCAATTCATGGAGAATCTTATGTATCTCGAAAACAGTTTCTTTACTCATCAGTGTATCGACAAAAGAATCGGTATCTTCTTTCTCAACTGCTGTATGAAGAGAAATATGACGTTTGCTTTTTTCATATTGTGTAAAATATGTATTCTTTGCAATCTGACAAAGCCAAACAAAGAGTGTACACTTTCCATCAAAATCACCAATCTTTTTTAATGCTTTGAAAAAAGTTTCCTGCGTGATTTCTTCTGCAAGACCTGTATTTCTGCACAGCGAAAATACATAGTGATATACATCTACAAAATAGGAATCGTATATGATCTGAAAGTTATCCACCCTTCATTCACCTCGCTTTCATAAATATGACTCGTGAAAATCGTATTCGTTACAAAAAATACCAGTCTTTTTGTCAAAAAGCAACCGGACTACAGAAAAAAATATGGGCTGCTGTTCTAAGTCTCCTTAGCTCAGCAACCCTATTTTTCATTATCTTCCTTTCCGTCCATGTCCTCCACGCCGATGATGTTGTTGTGCATCTGAGAATAACACCGACTGATCACTCTTTCCACGCAAAAGTCATCGGACACAATTGATAGTGTTCCCCTTCTCCTTCACCCAGGATATTGATAGACTGATTCTCACATGGATAGTACCGTGAAGTCATAACATATTCTCCATCATTAAAGAATACTTCGATAGAAGAAGAATCCAAAAAAAGATGAATGTTTCTCAGATTACTTATTCTAAGGAATCGTTCTGTTCGTCCATATCCTGCCTGCTCACTCAGGCTGAGCCTTACCAGACCATCTTTCCACTGAATTTCCGCATCTTCCCCAATGCGAAGTGTCAGCATTTCACCTTGATTCCGGAAAAAGAGTTCTCCACGCTGATGCATCGGAAGACTCACTTCCTTCTGACACAGAAAAGATTCTTTTTCCTGTCTGAGCTGCTTTAATTCCTGAATCGGCTGTGCAGTGAGCCTTCCGTTTACCCAGTGCAGTTCACGGGGAATGCTCATGCAATGCTGCCATAATTGTTCTGTTGTCGGATTGGAATAATCTGCATCCGGCATTCCCATCCAGCCAATGACGATTCTGCGTCCATCCGGCGCTTTAAATGTCTGAGGTGCATAATAGTCAAATCCCGCATCGGCTTCACAGTATTCTCCCAATGTGTACTCTCCGCGGAAATCCCCATACAGTGGAAAATATCCACAGGAATATACATTTTGTCCGACATAATCATGAGGTGCCATTCCCTGTGGAGATGTCATCACGATCCACTGACCATCCAAGCAGAAAATATCCGGACACTCCCACATATATCCGCATGGCTCAGGTGTTTTGATCACATTGATGTGTGTCCAGTGATATTTATCTTCCGACTCAAAAATCAGAAGTTCCCCGATATCCTCACGAGTCCTTGCTCCAAGGACCATATAGTATTTCCCGTCCATTTTCCACACTTTAGGATCTCTGACGTGACAGCTCATATCTGATGGATACTTATCGTTTGACAGCAAGAGCTGGTTACTGTCCGGCTCTATTCCATCTTTTGTCACCGCCAGACATACATTGTGCCCGCGGCCTTCATAAATGTAATCATAATCGCCGGGATATTTTACATTTCCCGTATAGTACAGGTACATGGCATCCTCTTCAACAAGCGCAGAGCCAGAGTACACTCCGTTCAGATCCCAGGAATCTACCGGGTATAGAAAAGTCGGCTGTTTCGTCCAGTTCAGAAGATCCGGGCTTGTATAATGCCCCCAGAAAATATTTCCCCGATTTGCGTTAAGCGGACTATGTTGATAATAAACATGGTAATTTCCTTTATACCAGCACAATCCATTTGGATCGTTCATCCATCCGGATGGAGGCATCAGATGATACCCCTGTCGATAAGGATCATGCGCCATTTTTTCTTTTGCAACTTGTTCTGCTTCAAATATCTGTTGGCATAGTATCTCTTTCGTCGCTTTCATTCAGTCATTACCTCGTTATTATTTATTGATTGTCAGTAATTCTTCCCCGGCACTGACCGTTCTATCCATATCTGCCAGAATGCTTTCATATACATCTGTATTTGTCACGATCACAGGTGTGATTGTTCGATAACCTTCTGCCTGAATTTTCTCCATATCGAATTCCATCAGCAGATCTCCCGCCTTTACTTCCTGTTCCTGTGAACAATGCGGTGTATAGTATTTTCCTTCCAGTTTTACCGTATCGATCCCGATATGAATGAGCACTTCAACTCCGTTTTTACCTTCCAATCCGATCGCATGTCCCATAACGGAACGAATCGTTGCATCAAACGGTGCATAAACTTTTCCTTCGGATGGTTCGATTGCTGCACCCTTGCCGATCACTTCAGCAGCAAACGTCTGATCCCCCGTCTCATTCAGAGAAACTACCTTTCCTGAAACCGGTGCCGAAACATGCAAAGCTCCATCCATCTCCGGCTCTTTTTCAAACCCAGCCGGTTTTTCTGTTTCTTTTGCTTTCTTATCCACGTCTTTACTGTTCTGGTATCCAAACAGCCATGTGAGAACAAATGCTACTCCTGCAGAGATTGCAAACATCAGGATGTATTTTACAGGTGCATTCAGGCAAAGTAAGATACCGAAGATACCAGTAACACCGGTACCGGTTGCACCAAGCGATGTAACAGAAGCAAACATTGCACCGCATCCGCCTCCGATACAAGCGCATACGAATGGTTTGAAAAATCTCATATTTACACCGAAAATCGCAGGTTCTGTGATACCCATAAATGCTGATAATGATGATGGCAATGCCATGGACTTGAGTTTCTTATCACTTGTTTTTAATGCGACAGCCAAAGCAGCAGCGCCCTGTGCGATATTCGCAGAAGATGCAAGCGGAAGCCAGTATGTACAGCCAAATTCTTTGATCTGTCCCAGGTCGATGATCGTGTACATGTGATGAATTCCTGTCACGACGGTCGGCGCATATAACGCTCCCATTATCAATGAACCAATACCCAAAGGAATCGAAATCAGAGCCTGAATACCGTTAATAATACCAGATTCAACAAAGTTGAACACCGGTCCAATCACTGTCATTGTCAGAAATCCTGTTACAAAGACAGATACCAGCGGAGTGATAAACAGATCAAACATCGCCGGAACATGTTTATGCAGCCATTTTTCGATCGTCACCATAACAAACACTGCAATAATAACGGAAATAACATGTCCCTGATAACCTACAAGCGGAACTTTCCACATACCGAAAACATCCAGATATTTTTCTACGCCTCCGGTCATTGTCCACGCATTCTGAAGGTTTGGATGTACCATGATCATACCAATGACTCCGCCAAGAAAAGGATTTCCACCAAATACTTTAGCGGCAGAGAAACCGATCAATACCGGCAGGAAAACATAGGCAGTATTGGCAAACATATTGGCAAGTACAAAAAGACTGCTTTCATTTGACAGTTCCACATATCCATTGTTAATCAGGAAATTCAGTGTTTCCATGATACCCATAAGGAAACCGGATGCTACGATTGCAGGGATGATCGGAACAAAGATATCACCCAATGTCTTAATAAATCTCTGAAACGGATTTGCTTTACTCGCTGCTGCCTTCTTCACATCTTCCTTTGACGATGTTGCTATTCCGGCAATTGAAATAAATTCATCATAAACCTTGTTCACAACTCCCGTTCCAAAAATAATCTGCAGCTGCCCGGATGCTTCAAATACTCCTTTGACTCCATCCACTTCTTCTAATGCCTCGTTGTTTACCTTACTGTTATCTGCGATAACCATACGCAATCTGGTCGCACAATGTGCAGCAGAAACAATATTCTCTTTTCCACCGATGATCTCAATGATCTCGGCAGCGGATTTTTTGTAATCCATGGAACTACCTCCTCTTTTTCAATCACATTCCTTTGTTGTTTCACTTCTTGTTTCATATTATATCACATTATTTCACATTTTCAATTATCAATGTTTCATAATAATTTCACATTCATTTTATGCACAATGCACATCAAAGCCTTGATTTACGCGATTTTTCGCTTAAAATACAGTTTCAAAAAAAGAAACTGACTGCGAATCAATGTTTCACAATCAGTTTCATATTAACAGGATTCCTGTTGAATCACTTCGAATCCCATTTTCAATTTCTTTTTTATGTCCATTCCACTGTCAATCATCTTCAGAAGCATATCTGCCCCTTCCATCCCGGTAGATTTATAAAAAAGATGAGCGGTAGTCAGGGTTGGAGAAACAATCTCTGTCATACGGGAGTGCCCGATCCCTGTAATCGACACATCTTCCGGTATCTTCTTTCCAATTCCCTTCAGATACTGCATCGCTCCGATTGCAATCGTATCGGTCGCACAGAAAATGCCTTCTGTATCAGGTGCCTGGGATAACAGTTTCTCCGCTGCATCATATCCGGATTCCAGTCTGAAATCGGAGTATACGATCCGCTGCTCTTCACACGGAATATTGTGCGCACGTAAAGTGTCTGCAAATCCACGATATCTTGCTTCTCCCGCTGCTTTGTCTCTGGAAGTAACTACGATTGCGCCAATTTTTTTATTCCCTGTCTGGACCAAACGTTCTGTCATTTCTACAGCTGCCCCATAGTCATCATGGTAGACACAGGAGTAGTCCGCCGTCTCCTGTCCAAGGATCACCACCGGAATATTCAGAGACTGTATTAATTTATGATGCTGTTCCGTAAGAATCGTCGCACTGAAGATAACTCCGGCCAGTTCGTCCTGCTGAAAAGACCGCAGATACTGAAGTTCATTTTCCACACTGTTCTCAGTATCTGCCAGCAGCATTCGGTAGCCTTCTCTGTTCAGGACCTGTGAAATCCCCGCCACCATGCGTGAGATACTTTCTGAATTGATCTTCGGTATGATCACCCCAACCGTTGGCTTTACATCCTGAGCAGCAGCCTGAATTTTTTTATTCGGCACATATCCGGTCGCCTCTACAACCTTTTTGATTTTTTCTTTCTTTTCCTCACTTACGTATCCGTGGTTAAAATATCGTGAAACACATGCCTTGGATACTCCCGCAAGCTTTGCAATCTCTGTTACTGTCATAGTCGTCCTCTATTCTGCTCCGTTTACTTCATTTTCTTTATCTTACACTATTTTCCGAAAATAATAAAGAAATCCCGCTGCTTATTTTCTCCGTCTTCGTCATATTCCGCTTCGATATATAATTCGCACCAAAAACATCCAGGTTTTATTAAATAATACAATATATCTATCTATATTATATCAAATCTGCTTATACCTGGAATCCTGTGCCTTTTTCTTATCATTTAATATATAGTAATTCCCTTGTGTACATGCTATACTTTTCTCATAGAAAACTCACAAAACATGTTTATTCCAATAAATATGTTTTACCTAAAGAGGTTCATTATGATTACACATAAAGAATATTATATTTTATCTTTCGATACCACAACCGATGCTATGCAGGCCGAAAAGCAATTAAAAGAAATTTTTAACATTGCTGTCATGCCTGTACCAAGAGAAATCAGCAGTGGATGCGGACTTTCGATTCGCTTCCAGGAGCCTGATGAAAATGCTATCACGAATCACCTTAAAGATGATCCAGATATCCATGGGACTTTATATAAAATGAGTACTCAAAAAGTGAACGGAAAACGTATCGTAACAAAACTGTTTTCCTCATTAAAATAGGATCAAAGTAATACTCTGATCCCTTAATTCTATCTTTTATGAAATTCTTACAGATTCGTATCCAAGTTCTTTTAAGATCTCTTCTGTTGTTGCCTGGCATGTATCACAGTCACAAACAGAAATTGTCTTATTTTCTAAACTTATTTCATAGTGTTTTACACAAGACTCTGCCAATTCTGCTTCAATTTTCTTTACACAATTTTCACAGCAAAGTCCTTCCACTTTCAACACGCGCATATCCATTCGTCTAATCCTCCTATACTACCAATCAATAGTATTGTGACTATTACAATGTAATTACCTGATCAACGCCTGCTGGGGCTAATGCTGCATATACGTTAGGGAAGCATCCGATTCCTGCTGGTGCAATTAACTTATCAGCAATATCTCTCTGATAGCAGCATCTGTCACATGCCATCAAAAGGACACCTGTTTTTTCACTCAATGCCTGAAGTCTTGCAGCAATATCACTTCCTTCAACTAACATATAAGTATTGTCAAAGAAAAACATCATTCCAGCCACTTCTACTCCGTGACGTCCTTCTTCCATCTGTGGAATGATCATGTGTTCAAGGATTTCTCTTGCATTTGTTGATTCTAATAAATAAGCTACTTTCATGGTAATTCTTACCTCCATACAATAAAAATGTTCTTAACATAATTTTATCGAAAACTGTCTATCAAAGGAAGTAATATACACATTGTTTTAAATTTTCAATAATTATCTCACAATTCTTTCAATTTATTGATAAATTAATAATTTGTAATATTATTTTGCTAATTATTGCTTTCTTTACCCTGAATAAATTCCATAAGTTCCTTATCTTCCTGTGTATATACACCGCCACTTAATGCTTCTTTCAAGATCTCAGTCAGCTCATCTACATATTCATGGTATTTTGGATGTGTTCGATCTCTCGGTCTTGGAAGATCAATCTTTAAGTCCTTGATAATCTTTCCATGATCACGAGACATTACAACAACTCGATCACTTAAATAAATCGATTCATCCACATCATGTGTTACCATGAGTGCTGTTGTTTTCTTTGCCTGGAGAATGCTCTCCAATTGCATTTGCAGCATCTGTCGCATCTGAAAATCGACAGCTCCCAAAGGCTCGTCCATCAAAAGAACAGTTGGATCACATGCAATCGCACGGAGAAGTGCAACTCGCTGTTTCATACCACCAGAAATCTCATGAATATAATAATTTTCATATTCCGTGAGCTGTGCCATCTCAAGTAATTCTTTTAATTTCGCTGCTCTTTCTTCTTTTGGCATTCTCTTTTTCTTCATAGGATATTCAATGTTTTCTCCTACCTTTAGCCACGGGAACAACGCATAATTCTGAAACATAAAAGAACGATCCGGTCCCGGCTTTGTCACTTCTTTTCCATTTACTACGATTCTCCCGGCATTTGGCTTCTGAAAACCTGCAATGATCGTAAGCGTAGTTGTTTTCCCGCATCCAGACGGGCCAAGAAGAGATACAAATTCCCCCTCTTCCACCTCAAAAGATACATCTTTGAGTACTACATTATCCGGATCACCTTTTTTTCTTCCTTTGAAACTTTTTGTGATCCCTTCAACTGAAATGGACATTTTTATTCCCCACTTTCTTTTAATGGTAAAAATTGAATTGTTTTATTTTCTACCCAGCTTTCTTCAACACCTAATTTTTCAGCAAGATACTCTGGTTTATTAAGTTTTTTCACAGCTTTGTTATAGCTGTCTATGAAATCAGCAAATGCTTTTGTCTGCGCAAACTCTTTGTCAACAACTAATACATAGGAAATGAAATCCGTCTCGGAAAGAGGCATTGTCGGATATTGTGGTACAACCGCAGATTTCTTCAAATCCTGAATGACCGCATCCACCTGTTCATCTTCCAGAGAATACAAAAGTCCCTTTTGCGTGACATCCTGAAATTCTTCAATCTGTGGATAAGTCTTCGCCGCCTGCTCCTTTTCCTCTTCACGCCCCTGACTTACGCCCACAAGCTTCACATCTTCCCAGTCATTTTTATAGCAGATCACTTCTGCATTCATAATGACCGGTCCATAAATCATGACATTATCGTTTTCCTCGACTGTATGAACTGCAACATGTCCACAATAAAATGCAATGTTGATTTCTTCCGCACTCAGTGCCCACTGAGCAACGTTATTTCAGCAGTCCTGGAAAGAAGAGCTCTCTACCGAGTCAGAGATGGTATACTTTCCGTCCAACTGAGCAACTGTTTCATCCATCAGTATTCCGGACATATCATCTCCGGCTCCAATTCGGATGACTGCATCGTCATTTCTCTTCTCTTCTTTTGGAAAAAAAACTGCAACAAGAGTTCCTACTAGTATAAATCCCAGGAAAAAAGCAAATATTTTCTTATCGATCCTCATTATTTATGCGCTTTCATCTTTCCACGAACATATCTATAGAGAGCCACAAGTGCATATCCTATAATAATCAGGTTACAGATCGTACGCCCCCATCCGGGAACTTCGATCATCATCTTGTTTACCTGCTCAATCGTATTTGATGTTCTGTCAAAATCCAATACCGGTGAAAAACCTGGCATTAACAGTTTGTTTGTTACATAGCCTGCGATAAATGCGCAGACTGTAATCATTCCGAAATACATCGCACTTGCTCTCTTACCAATCATCTTTGATATCGTAAGAAGTTCCGGAATGTTCGTACCTGCTCCAGCCATCAGGTACATGATTGATACACCTGGCGCAGCCCCACTGGCAACCAGAGCTGCGATAAACGGTATATGTCCTACCGCTCAAACGTACATCAGGGAAGCTACGCCTGCAATTCCCATAAGAGAGATCACACCCGGCTGTCCCAGATAATCATGAATAAATGACTGTGGTACGATTGTGAACAAGAATCCCGCCATCAACATTCCTGTAACACTGTATTTACTGATTGTTACAGATAATTCTGTCGCTGACCAGCGAAGTCCTGACTTAATCTTATCAAAGAAAGAAGGTTCATCAAATTCCAGCTGAATCATTCCACCGATCGATGATTCTTCTTCATCATCCATTTCCAACGCAATGGATCCTTCTGATTCTCCTGACTTTTTATTACGAAGTCCAATATGCAACTCAGAACCTGCAAATTTGTTGGCAAGTGTACCAATTATTATTGGTGCAACAAAGCCTGTGATTACATAAATAGCTGTAATCTTCGGTCCCAAAAGTCCCCATGACATCACAACCGCCAACGGATTGATCATCGGAGTACTCGTCATAAATGTAAGAGTAGGTCCCAGATATGCTCCGCTATAATACATACTGATTCCCAAAGGAATTGTTCCACAGCTGCAAATCGGAAGCATCATTCCTGTCAGGGTTGTCCAAAGAAGTCCTGTAAATTTAGTTGAACCGATCGATGTCTTCTGCATCTGTTCTGGCTTGATAAATTCATGCAGGAGACCCGCTACAATAAAACTAAAAATAACCCATGTAGAAGAACTGTCAAGCATCGACCACGCTGTTAATAGGATGTTCTTCATAAACACACTCAATTCTGCTATCATATCTTAAGCGCCTCCTCAAATGCTTTTCGTACTGCCGGTTTTGTAAGCTTTGTCACCGCTTTTTTCTCATTGATGACCAACATACTTCTCGAAACAGCACCGTATTTTGGTATATAATCAAAATCCACACCCGCCTGATAAATCTTCACATTTACTCTGCCGGCATAGTCGTTCGAAAGGGCTTGAACCAAGTCCGCAAAAACTTCACATCATGCACAAGCAGCTATATATTCAATACATGGTTTTTCCATTTCTACGCATACCTCCTCCATTGTATTTAGCCTCCCTATTATATCTCCTGAAAACATTCTTTTCCCTTTTTATAAAAAAAAACAATAGTAATCCATGTATTTATTTCTTTGTCAAATATTTGTGTCATATATATTAATATTTTGTTATTATTTCAGTGTATGTAGTGAAAGATTTCATTTACTTTGTTTGCGTATATGTCCAGGAGGTGAGTTTATGAGTGAAAACAAACAGGTAAATCGTATGATACATGCCACTCAAAACAAAGACAGGCGTAATTGGCGCAAATTTGGTGATAAAAACTATAATGTCGGCGCAATCATTTCATTGATCGTAATTGGTGTTGTTTGGTTCTTTGCTGCCCATGTAGTAAATCAGCCTTTCACCTTCCCTTATCTGGAAGATGTGTTATATCAGGTTGGATATTGTTTGACTGATATGTATGTATTAACCAACCTTGCAATTACTATGAGGCGTGTATTAACCGGATGTCTCTACGCATTTATTATAGGTTTTCCTATTGGAATGCTCATGGGATTTTCTCCAAAAATTTTAAAGTGGATGGCACCATTTATTAACTCTCTGCGTCAGGTTCCGATTATGGCATGGGTTCCACTGGCAATTGTATGGTTCGGTATTGGTGATGGTCCGACCATTTTCCTTATTGCATTCAGTGGCGTGTTCACAGTCATCCTAAATACAATTCAAGGTGTACAGGATATCAGCAAAGATTTCTATAACGCTGCAAGATCCATGGGTGCCAATACTTTCAGTCTTATCAAAGACATTGTTGTTCCCGGCTCGCTCCCAGGTGTGTTAACCGGTCTTAGACTTGCAATTGGTCTTGGCTGGATGTCAGTTATATGAGCGGAGTTCATTGCGACAAGTGCCGGGTTCGGTTACATAATGGTGGAAGCACAGGCAATGCTTGAGACTGCAACAGTTATCGCATATATGATTATCGCAGCTGTTATCGGTTATCTTATCGATACTCTTTTAGTTCTTTTCGAAAGAATATTATTAAGATGGAGAGCATAACTGAATAATGAACATTAAGGCGGATAACAAGGGCATGCCCACCAGGTTGCTCCCGCCTGAAATAATAAAAAGAAGAAGGAGGATTCTAAAACAGAATTTTCCTTCTTCTTTGATTATTTGAATTTACCTTGGCAATATTCTCTTAATTCTCTCAAAACTTCTTCACAACTGTTTCCAAGCATTCGATCTTTGTGATACAACAGATATATTTTTCTCGTCGATGATGTTCCTTCAAATGAAAAACCCAAAACTTTCTGCTTATCCAATGATTCTTTTGCTGCAATCTTACTAATAAACGCAACTCCTGTACCTGACTCTACCGCCCTTCGAACCATCTCTGAGGACTGAAACTGTACCGCCACATTTAGTGCGTGCGGATCTAAATGAAGTTCCATCTCCAGATTATCTGTGATGGTCTTTGTACCGCTTCCGATCTCTCTGACAATATACTTTTCTTTTTTCAGCTGCTCAATCGGGAACTTCCCATTCATACTGCGATATTTCTGAGTATTCGGAGTGATTAAAATAATTTCATCTTCAAAAAGAACTTCTGAATGAATCTTCTCACTTCCACTATCCAAACTTCCGATTCCGATTTCAACCTCAAAGTCAAATATTTTCTGAAGGACATCCCCACTGTCTCCTTCCATAACTTTAAAGTTAATATTCTCATTTTTATTCCGAAAATATCCCAAAAAATCAGGAAGCATATAATAACCCGGCACAGATGAAACAGCCATTGAAATGGTACCTTCAATACCATCGGCCGTCTTTTTCAGCTGTCCTATTGCCTTATTCTCTATCTCAAGAAGTTGAATAGCGTATGGGTAAAACGCCTTTCCCTCTTTTGATAATAAGATGTCTCTCGTTGAGCGCACCAGCAGCTGCACTCCCAATTCGGCTTCAAGCTGTTTGATATGTGTACTGATGGTTGGCTGGGATAAAAACAGATATTTTGCGGCTAATGAAAAGCTTTTGTAATTTACAACTCCGACAAAACTTTTCAAATAATCCAAACGCATTTTATCCCTCCTTCCAAAATATTACTAATTTGTCATAATATTATTTTAAAACCGTTCAAAATAATTGTCTAATAGAAAAATCTTATGTCGCTTATTGTTTCTATCTATTTATTTATTCGCTTTCAAAATATTTCAGGTTCAATTATTTAAAATGTTAATATAATTCAATTTTGCTTTTTCTTTATCTTCCGTTTTGTTATTATGGGTTTACAAATATTAATAAAAATTAATTTTTTCAGAATCACGAAATATTTTCAAAAGTGTCTCTGAACAGTTACATTCATTTTTCGTTTGGGAGGAAAATATTATGAAAAAAAGAATTATCGCTGCTCTCTTAGTAGCAGCAATGTCATTATCTCTCCTCACAGGATGTCACGACAGCGGAACGGGCAATGCTGTTGAAGTATCTGAAACAGACTACGATCCAAAGGAAGCGGTAGCTGATTTCGAATTCGGTGAGTTAAATGACGTTGAAAAAGACTACGTTGTGGAAATGGGATACTTCGCCTGCGACCACATGGTATGCTCAATCATTGGCGAAAAAGCTGGTATCTACGATGCACTCGGAATAAAAGTAAATCTTACGAAATCACCTGAGACAGTTAACGCACTGATCAGTGGTGCTATGGACGTAGGATATATCTTCTTTAACAAGAACCTTATGGCTCCGGAATCACCAATTTTCCAGGCATCTGCTAACCACCTTGGTGGTTCTCGTTACCTTGTTGTTAATCCAGATGTAATTGATGTGAACGATCCGAAATCAATTGAAGGGAAACGTATCGGATGCCTTTCAGAGCCTGAGATCAACTCCGAATGGAGAAAATGGTCTGAGGAATATGGCTTCTCTTACAACTCTGCAGACTATGAACTCGTTACAATGGGACAGCAGGATGCAATGTTCGCATTGAAGGCAGGACAGATCGATGCTTTCACATGTTGTGACCCATATGCTTCTATGGCAGAATTCGAAGGATTTGGTAAAATAATGGCTATCAGCTGGGGAGCAAACCTTGAAGAGGGCGAACTTCTTTCAGATGCCAACGCATCTACATGCTGTAGTTATGCGATGTCTAAGAAATTCCGTGAAGAGTGTCCGGAACTTTCCCGTCGTATGATTTACGCTCATGCACTTGCTGTAGAATACTTATACACACATCCATACAATGCAGCATTGATGTTCGCAGATGGATTTGATGCTGATCCATATGTAGGACTTCGTACCGTATATATGAAGACGGTAGCCGAAGGTCGTACAATCACATGGCAGTGGTCAGAGCAGAATATGAAGAACAACGAAGAATTCGATATGCAGTGGACAAACCCATCTATACCGGAAGAAGACATTATCCATGCTGATGAAGCAGCTACATCCCTTGAATTATCAGGCGAGATCTTCAAGGATGCCGGCGTAAAAGACTTTGATGAATTTATCTCTAAAGAGGTTGATAAAACATTCCCTCTTGGAATGACATTTGAAGACTGGTACAATGCAGCAATTATCGTTGACGGTGTTGCAAAAGAAGATGCTGTTGATATCACAAAAACAGCCACACCATATTTGAACGAAAACTTAGAAGAGAAATAAATAGCAACATATCATTCCTTATGTGAAGAACCGCAGAGCACTCGCTCTGCGGTTCTTTGTAATTTTATTCTATTCTTTTTGCCGGACTCTTGGAAAGTCAAGAATGAACATTGTTCCTTTCCCTTCTTCTGTCTTTGCCCGGACACGCCCTCCATGCTCCTGAGTGAGCCGGGTCACTACAGTCAGACCAATTCCAGTTCCTTCTCCTGGCTGCTTTGTTGTAAAAAACGGCTGAAATACTTTCGCCTGAATTTCTTCAGGAATCCCCGTTCCCGTATCTTCCACAATAAGCCTTACATATTTTTCATTGTCTGTACTCAGTCCAAACTGAATCTTCAATACTCCTCCATCTTTCATAGCATGAATCGCATTCGTTGTCAGATTGAGTAAAATCTGATTGAGCGTTCCAACTTGTCCATGAATATAATAAGCTGTCTTACATATAGTCGTCTTTAATTGTATATTCGAAGGAATCAGTTTCTGTACCATACTCACTGCCTCATTCACAGCATATGTTGCATCATAATCTGTCAGTACCTTCTCGGCTTTTCCCTGTCTGCTGTAACTTAAAAGCTGTCTTGCAAGCTCTTCACACCGAAACGCTGCACTCTTAAGTTCAGTAACTTCTTCGGGCATTTCCTGTTTTACAATTTCATTTTCCTCTAACAGATCTGCGTACAAAACAATCGGAGTCATCAGGTTATTAAATTCATGTGCAATTGCTCCTGTCAAAACTCCCATTGTCTTCGAGTGATTATACTTTTGCATGAGACCTTCCTGTTTTTTCATCGTCTCATTCAATGTTTTCTCATGCTGAAGTTCTTTCTCAAGAATTGCTTCCTTTTTTTGATGATCATATATCGAGTACATAAATCCAACAACAATCAGAATCAGTACAACTCCAATCAAGCAAAGATACAACGCTATCTGTTCGATCGGTTTCACCAGCTGATCATAATCTTCGATAATATATAATACTAATTCCTCAGAACCAATTTCTATATTCTCATAGGCAATCAATTTTCTTGTTCTTTCAGGCGTCACACCATTCGCTTCATAGATCCATGCAATGGTGCATCCATTATCCATTGTCTGGGAAATAGATATATTCCCTTCCGCATGATCACTCGGCATAATCGTTTCCCCATCAGAATCCTTCACGATACAGTATCGGCTATTGGCGACTTCGAGACTCGAAAGAGCCTGCTCATTTGCATAAAAATCATCCAGATCGATTTCTATCTGTACAACTCCCGTAATTTTGCCACTCACCGAGACTGCCTTTGTCATATACAGAATGTAACCGCCTGATTCGGATTGTATGATTGGTCCAATGATCACTTCCCAAGGTGCATTGACCGCTCCCTTTATTATCTCATCCGCCCCTTCTTCTGCCAGATAATCTGATTCAACATATTTTCCTTTTTCACCTAATTTTAAAAGTGTCGCCTCGATTTCCGATTCTGTCTCCATATCACCCGAGAACAAAGAGAAAATCTTCTCAGACTTTGCATATAAACTTGACTCCATACTCTGTGCATTTACTTTTGCAAGGCTCTTTAATCCCTCCTGCTCATTACCAATAATTGTCTTCTCTACCCTTCGATAACAGAATATTGCAGTTAATGCAAGCAGGAACAGGCCCATCATTGCTATGATCGCCTGTTTTCTTATAGTTTTCTTCATATATAAATTCCTCATGTACAATTCTGTGAAACATCTGGACTTTTTTGCGTTTTTTGGCTAAACTTAAACCGTGTCACGATACACATGTTAACAAAACACAGAAAGGATACCTTATTATGAATCATATCTCTGTGCTTGTCATTGATGATGAAAAATCTGTATTAAAAGCAATTTCAGCTGCATTAAAACATGAAAAAATAGATGCTACTTGTTCCTCTGGCAGCAAAGAAGCTCTTGAATACTTAAAGAAACAATCTTTTGATATCATTTTACTAGATATTATGATGCCTGAGCAAGATGGTTTTTCTTTTTTAAAGGAACTGCGCAAAAATCAGATTCTGACTCCGGTCCTTCTCCTTAGTGGACGCGAAGAAGATGCCGCTCAGGTAGAGGGACTTGAGCTTGGTGCAGATGATTATATGACCAAACCATTCAGCAAATCAGTTCTTGTTTCAAAGATCCGTGCTATTGTAAGAAGAAATCAGCAATACGCTCCAACTTCGTCTCCTGCTCAAAATTCTTCAACAATGCAGACAGTAGCAACACTTGGGAATTTCACCATACATTTTGATTCTCAGACTGTTTTAAAGGGTGGAAAAGAGATTTCACTTTCTTCGAAAGAGTTCGCTCTCTTGTGCCTGTTTATGGAAAATCCGGAAAAACTTTTCACAAAACAGGAAATTTTTACAAAAGTCTGGAAAAGCGAAGCATCGGATGATAATACGATTCTTGTTTATATCAAACGACTTCGTGACAAAATCGAGACGAACCCTTCAAGGCCAGAGCATCTTATGACCGTCTGGGGAAAAGGATATAAATTTATTCCATAAATGATTATAAAAGCCAGCCGCAACTAAAAATTGCAGCTGGCTTTTCCCTGACTGGAGACCCTCCAGCCCAATCTTCTCTATCAGCACTCTTCCATTCCCTGGTCAAATAAACTGACCGGTTCTCCTTCCATCACACGAAAAATTCCGTATCCAATTTTAGATCCCTTCTGACCCTGAAGAACGAATTCGATTTCTTCTTGTTCATCAATATTCTGAAATTTGATTCTCTGATTTTCTACCGGTGCAGGTACCAGTTCTGAACACTCATAGTTCTCACCGTCTCCAGAATCCACCATAACACAAAGTCGAATATATCCTCCGTCAATCAGCTGTGTATTTGCACTGTGTTCGTCCTCATGCGGATTATTTACCACCAACACGAGGTCCTTACATCCATCATTGGTCAGATCCTCTTCACAGGCAACTAATATCTTTGCATCCGGATATAATTCTTTGAATTTCATCAGTATCTTATTATCATCCGGCACATTTTCTGCATAATCAAGTTCTCGACCCACTCGTTCATCCGATTCTCCATCATAAACGACAGTTTCACCAGTGCCAATATTATTCAGAACATCATAAAGGTGATCCAACTGCGTTCTGATAAAAAAACCTGTCAGAAAGATGACTGCAATCAGGACGGCTCTTCCTTTGAAACTTTTGAAAAAAGTCATCATCTTTTTCATAAGGTATCCTCTGTATCAATTTATAACAATTCTGTAATATTTAACGTATCTATTTTACCTTCTCGGGAATGAAATGTAAAGTTTTTCATTTATTACAAAACATAATAAAAGATACCGGAAATATTGGTTTATCGAAAGAGTTTTCCTCTGCGTTGTGCTTAATATTGATGCATGTTAGTTTAAGTATAGAGAATAACGGAATCACATTTAAGGAGGATCTTTATGGCTAACGAATTACCAAAAAATTTCGAAGAATTTGCTGATGCACGACGCGTTGGCTTTCTTAAAATGAAAGAAGTAAAAGATGCCGGCATGAAAGTGTGCGGAATGTTCTGTCAGTATACACCTGCTGAGATCATCCATGCAGCCGGTCTGAAACAGGTTGCTCTTTGCGGTAGAAGTCATCTTCCAATCAAAACAGCAGAGACGCGCCTTCCAGCCAACCT
This sequence comes from Eubacteriales bacterium, assembly GCA_030526265.1. Lineage (GTDB taxonomy): Bacteria > Bacillota > Clostridia > Lachnospirales > Lachnospiraceae > Claveliimonas. The sequence continues at coordinate 19,315 of JAUNDE010000010.1, forward strand.
TTGCCCACTGATCAAAGCCAGCTTTGGTCATGTAATGGAAGACAGTTGTCCATTTGCCTTTTTCTCAGACATTGTTGTTGGCGAGACAACCTGTGATGGAAAGAAGAAAATGTATGAACTGCTTGGCGAATATAAGCCAATGGAAGTGATCCATTTGCCAAATATTCCAGATTATGAACGTTCACTGGATATGTGGGTTTCAGAGGTACGCAAATTCAAAGAAGCTTTGGAAAGACATTTTGATATCACCATCACAGATGACATGCTGAACGAATCCATCGTATGGAACAACAAATTAAGAACGCAGCAGGCGCATCTCTATGAATTAGGAAAATACGATCCGCCGGCAGCTACCGGTGTTGATATGAACAATGTTACTGATGGACTTCAGTTCATGTTCGATGATGAAGAAAAATACCAAAAGATTGCTTCTGTCATTGAAGAAAGCGAGAAGAACTGGCACGAAGGAAAATATCCGGTTGAACCAGATCCATACCGTCCAAGACTGATCGTTTCCGGCGGTGGATATGTTGCAACAAACGAAAAAACCATTAATGTCATGGAAGAACTCGGCGCTTCCATCGTCTGCTATGAAGGATGCTGCGGTATCTCATCCCTTCGCCGCACAATTGATGAAGACACAAGCCGTGATCCAATTGTTCGTATCGCAGAGAAATACTTGGAAGTTCCATGTGCTGTTGTATCACCTAACACCAGACGTATGGAACAGGTAGCTGACACAATCGACGAATGGAATGCCGATGGATATGTCAGCATCACGCTCCATGCCTGCAACCCATTTGCAGTAGAAACAGAAAACTTAAGACGTGTTTGCGAATCAAAAGGGATTCCTCTTTTACATATTCAGACAGACTTTACACCTGGTGATGAGAGTCAGATTCGTACACGTATTGAAGCTTTCCTTGAAATGATCCGTGAAAATAAAAAGGAGGCTGCTAAACATGAATAAACAGGAATTACAAAACAGTATTTCTAGTTGCCATGCGAACGGCAAAAAAGTGGCACTCTCCTTCTGTTCTCATGTTCCACAGGAAGTTTTGGAAGCAGCAGGATTCTATTCTCTTCGTGTGCCTTATATTCAGGATGTAGAAGATGCTGCATCTGAGATTCTGGTCAGCAACGTATGTCCGATCGTAAAAAATGTTTGCGACATTTGTGAAGATCCTTCTTTCTCTGAAGCAGATTTCATCCTTGCCGAGACATCATGCGACGGAAAGAAGAAGATGTATGAGCTGCTTTCCGATCAGGACAGACTCTATTTCTATCAGGTAGGTCAGGGAGCCGATAGAGACTATGTCAGACCATTGATCAAATCAGAAGTTAAATATTTGATCAGAGAGATCAAACGGCGCTTTGATATCGATGTAACAGATGATAAGATACGCGAAGCTGCCAAACTTGTAAATTCTGAAAGAGAAAGCATTAAAAATCTCATGGCGATTCAAAAATCTGTACCGGCTGCTGCCTGGGGCGGAGAAATCTTCAAAGCACTCGAAACACATCGTGCTCTCCCATCTATTGAAGATCGAATTGCTGCAAACAATGCTTTCCGCGAGAAATTACTTTCGAAAGAAAGTCCGATAAAAAAATCTGCAAGGCGAATCTTGATCACCGGTTGCCCAATGAGCAGTGTTTACTCCAAGATCGTTGAAGCTGTAGAAAATAATGGTGGTGTTATCGTGGCATTTGAAAACTGTGAAGCACTCAAACCCGCGATCCGTCACTTTGATACAGATAATGAAGATATATATGAGGCATTTGCAGACTGTTATCAGAATACAGCCTGTGCAATCATGTCTCCAAACACAATCCGCTTCAACTTAATCGAAGAACTCGTAAATGACTATCAGGTAGATGGTGTGCTGGATGTCACATTACATGCATGTCATCCATACACAGTTGAAAAAGATAAAGTAATGCGTCTCTGTCATGAAAAACTTGGCATTCCATATATGACAATCGAAACAGATGCCGGAAATTCCAATACCGGACAGTTGGAAACAAGAATCGCCGCATTTATTGAAATGCTGTAAATCAACTTCTAACTTTAGCTGTGTGACAATAGAATCCTTAAAAAGAACGAATGCGTAGCAGAGTCAAATCTGCTACGCATTCGTTCTTTCCTAATCATTCTCCCTCTGCGCTTCTTCTTTGGAACACAAAGCTTCCTCCAGCCATCTTACTGCGCAGTGTGCAAGCCCTGCCATTCCAATCGGGATCACATCCTCATTAAATCGCACTTTTGGATTGTGGGCCGAATAATTTCCGCGTTCATCTTCAAATCCAGCTGACAGATACATAAATACTGACGGCACCTGTTCTGCGATCACCGCGAAATCCTCCGAAGCATTTGCCTTCATATCTGCAATCGGATGTAATATTCCCAGTTCTTTCATATATCCCGCCATCGCTTCTGTGAGTTCTCTGTCACACATCAGCGGCGGAACCTCTGACAGCTTTGTAATCGTCACACTTCCTCCACACATCTTCGCTGCGCCCTCTGCTGTCTCTTTGATTCTTCTCACCAGCATTTCCCGCTCCGCTTTGTCGTTCGTCCTCAGTGTTCCTTCCATAAATGCTGTGTCCGGAATGATATTCGCTGCATTTCCACCGTGGATCTGTCCGACCGTCAGCACACACGTCTTTTCCGGATTGGCCTCGCGGGCGATCAGTTCCTCAAGCCCGGCGTAGATCCGCGCCGCGATCCTGAGCGGATCCACCGCAAGATTCGGATATGCGCCGTGTCCGCCTTTTCCTTTGATATCGATATGGAAGCCATCAACCGAATTCATCATGACACCTCCTGCATTATACATAAAAAGCCCCGGTCCCATCTTCCCCGGTGCAACGTGAAAGGCAAGTGCCGCATCCACCGGAGGATCCTGCAAGATTCCGTTTGCAATCATATCACGGCTTCCTTCAAATGTTTCTTCTGCTGGCTGAAACATGAATTTGACCGTTCCCTTCAGTTCTGACTCGCATTCCTTCAGAAGCTTTGCCGCTCCGAGAAGCATCGCTGCATGAAAATCGTGTCCGCAGGCATGGGCATGTCCCGTCCTGCACGCAAAGGTTTCGCCGCTGTCTTCCTCCATCGGAAGTGCATCCATATCCGCACGGAGCAGAAGCACCGGCGCGCCCTTTCCAAGCAAAGCAGTCACACCGTGTCCGCATTTTTCAGGATGAAGCCCGTATTCTTTCAGCTTCTTTATCACATATTCCTGCGCCATCGGCATATCGAGTCCCACCTCAGCTGTCTGGTGAAAATATCTTCTGCTTTCTATGATCTCATTTTTTAATTCTTTCGCTCTTTTCAGAAAATCCATCTTCCAGTCCTCCTATCTGCTTTGTATAACCAACCCGTTCCTACATTATACCAAAAGTATTTTCTTCCTACAAAAGTAGTTTCCCCATTTCTTCTATCTTTATAAAAATTTCATATTCTCTGTTCACTCCGTCACGTTGACAATAGAATTTCTCAGTAGTATATTTTATCTCAGTCGAAGAAGACTCCCACTTCTATAAGTGGTGAGTAATAACAAATTTATCTCAGTGGGAATTCAATCTCCGACTGAGACAAACGCTCCGCGAGGATGCGCAGCGATTCTGAGAAGAATGATGTCAGCTTAAGCTGACCAGAATCGCGCGCCAAGTCTCACGTGCGTTCGACTTGAATACGTTTAGTTTTGAACCGAATCAATGCAAAACCGGAGGATTCAGTAATGGATAATAACAAAGATATGCTTGGCACAGCGCCCATCGGGAAACTGCTGTTTAAGCTGGCGGTACCGACGGTCATCGCACAGCTTGTAAATATGCTTTACAATATCATCGACCGCATCTATATCGGGCACATCCCGGGCGAGGGAAGCCTTGCGCTGACCGGTGTCGGAGTATGTATGCCGATCATCCTGGTCGTTTCAGCGTTCGCTGCTCTCGTGAGTTCCGGCGGAGCTCCCCGTGCCTCCATCTTCATGGGGCAAAAGGATATGGATTCTGCCGAAAAGACACTGGGCGGATGCTTCACACTCCAGATCCTTGTCTCTGTAATCCTAACCGCGATCCTTCTGATTTTTGGAAGAGATCTGCTCCTTGCTTTCGGAGCAAGCGAAAATACGATCGCATACGCTGCAGGGTATCTGAGTATCTATGCCTGCGGTACACTCTTTGTACAGCTCACCCTGGGAATGAATGCATTCGTGACAGCGCAGGGCTTTACCAGAATTTCCATGATATCCGTCGTGATCGGTGCTTTGACAAATATTATTCTTGATCCGATTTTTATCTTTGCCTTTCATATGGGCGTTCAGGGAGCTGCCCTGGCTACTGTGCTCTCTCAGTCACTTTCCTGCATATTTGTCATGCGATTTCTGTGCAGCAAAAAAGCTCTCATTAAGATCAGGCGGAATAATCTGAGAATTGATCCCAAAATCGTCCTTCCGTGTATCGCACTTGGTACTGCAATGTTTATCATGCAGGCAAGCGAGAGTATTATTTCGGTATGTTTCAACTCTTCCCTCCTGCATTACGGTGGAGATATTGCCGTCGGTGCAATGACCGTCCTTACGAGTGTCATGCAGTTCGCAATGCTGCCTCTGCAGGGTATCGGACAGGGTGCACAGCCGATCTTAAGCTACAATTTTGGTGCCGAAAACGCGCATCGTGTAAAGAAGACGTTTCGCCTGTTACTGACATGCTGTATGACGTATTCGGTCACGCTCTGGATTGCGATCATGCTCTTCCCGGGCCTCTTTGTCGGCATCTTTACTCCTGACACGCAGCTGATTACCTTCGCTTCGAGGGCGCTTCGAATCTATGTTGCAGCCATGTTCTTATTCGGTATTCAGATCGCATGCCAGATGACATTTACTTCCCTCGGAAATGCCAAATGTTCGATCATCGTGGCTGTTGTGCGAAAATTTGTACTTCTGCTTCCGCTCATCTATATTATGCCCCGGCTGATCGCTGATCCAACGATCGGTGTTTATATGGCAGAGCCTGTGGCGGACGTGATCGCGGTAACATTTACTGCAATCCTGTTCCTTTTCCAATTTAAAAAAGTGATCAAAAAAATTGAGAGCTGATGCCCTCAATTTTTTTTAAAACTTTTCACGGTGAATCTTTTCTGTCATGAGATCTTCCAGTTTCTTTGGTTCAGGATGTGATGCCGGCATTCCAAGCGACAAGATCGCTTCCAGTTTATAATGCTCCGGCACTCCAAGCAGTTCGCGCACATACTCTTCGGTCGTTCTTCCGTCCCCGGCAGTGCGAAGTCTTCCCTGAATCCAGCAGCTTCCGAGTCCCAGGCTGTCTGCCATGATGTGCATGCTTGTCATGATAATGGATGCATCTTCTGTCCACACATCTGTCTTCTCCGGATCAGCGAAAACAACGATCGCCGCGTCCGCGCCAGTAAGCATACCTGCGCCGTGGTCGCGGCACTTTGCAAGCTTCGCCAAAGTCTCTTTCTCTCGCACTATGATCAGCTCCCATGGTCTTCTGTTTCTTCCTGACGGAGAAAGAAGTCCTGCCTGGAGTACGAGATTTAATTTCTCTTCCGGGATCGGTTCTCCTGTGTAAGTTCTCACGCTTCCTCTGTTTTGTAAAATCTGTAATAATTCCATGCTTTTTCCCTCTTTTCTTATTATATTGAAACATTCTGCATGTTCTTCATTCGCAAACTCTGTCCCACTTACAGCTTTTCGCTCTCATCAGCACATCCGCCGATATATTTTTTCAGGTTTTCCACTGCCGCCAGTGCATCATTTCTTCCGAGGTCGTATACTTCCTGCAGTTTTTCCGGGTCCTTTTCTATTTTATTGATCCTGATCGGTACCGACGGACGTATGATAAATGCTTCTCCTTCTCTCTCCAGCTTTTTCAGTTCAACGACAGAAGTATTATAATTGTAATGCCGAAGGAGCATTTTCTTTTCGATCTTCGGATATTTCTTCCGAAGCTGCTTTGCCGCCAGCTTCGAAAACGGCTGCTTACGATATCCGAGATCTCTCGTCAGAATGATGATCAGCTTTTCATATCCCTGATCGCGAAGCCAGCGGTATGGAATGCTGTCAGAGATTCCTCCATCAAGATATTTCTTACCATTGATTTCTACCGGTTTTGACACAAATGGCATGGAACCGGATGCTCTCAGCACATCCATCTGTTCAAAAACATCGGTAACCTGAAAATATTCCGGCTCCCCTGTCTCCACATTCGTGACCACTGCATAAAACGGTACTTTCGACTTCTTATATGTCTCTCCGTCAAAGGGATCATACATTCTCGGCACATCTTCATATGCATACTTTGTACTCACGATATTCCCTTCTGTTAAGAGCGGAAGCAATCCCATATATCTCCGGTCTCCGTTAAATCTCTTGTTATATCGGATCACACGGCCTTTCTGACCGGACAGATAGTTCACGCCGAACAGTGCGCCTGCCGATACACCGATCACTCCGTCCACCTGAATCCCCTGTTCCATAAATACATCCAAAACTCCGGCGGTAAACATGCCCCGCATTGCGCCGCCTTCCAGTACTAATCCTACTTTCAATTTTTCTCCCCTGCTTTCTATTTCATTTCATATTTACAAGTCTATCACAAACTGTTCTCCAAATCATCTTAAGATTCTCTTTTTTCCTTTCTACCTCTCTAGAACAAAGAGTTCCGGACACTGACCTCCTCACATTGACAGACATCCGATTTTGCTCTATCATTAACACTGTATTACTTTAATGTACGACGTTATTCAAATACAAAAACCACATGAAAAATCATCTCATTTCTTGATCTAAAAGAAAGACTGACCATCGTTTTTTGTGGTAGAAAGAGGTATCAATTATGGCAAATTTAAACGAAAGAATGGTTTCTCTTGGCACACAGCGTTCTGTGATCCGTGAACTGTTTGAATTCGGTAAGGTTCGCGCTGCAGAGATCGGTGCAGAGAATGTGTTTGACTTTTCGATCGGAAATCCAAGTGTTCCATCTCCGGAGAAAGTCAATGAAACAGCCGTGCGTCTGATCAACGAAACAGATCCGATCATACTCCACGGCTACACAAGTGCTCAGGGTGATCTCGAAGTCAGAAAGCTGATCGCGGAATCCGTAAACAAACGCTTTGGTTCCCATGTCGGACCGGACAATTTCTATGTTTCCATCGGTGCAGCTGCCGCACTTTGCTGCTGCCTGAATGGTCTGTGCAATCCGACAGACGAAGTCATCGTATTTGCTCCTTATTTCCCGGAATACAAAGTATTCATCGAAGGTGCCGGCGCAAAGATGACACTCATCCCTGCAGATACAAAGAGCTTCCAGATCGACTTTGAGAAATTCGAAGCTGCAATCAATGAAAATACGAAGGCTTTGATCGTCAACTCCCCAAACAACCCTTGTGGCGTTGTATATTCAAAAGAAACGATCCAAAAGCTTTCCAGCATCTTAAAAGAGAAATCAAAGGAATACGGACATCCGATCTACATCATCTCCGATGAGCCATACCGCGAGATCGTATTTGACGGAATCGAAGTACCGTATCTTCCGGATTATTATGACAACACACTCATCTGCTATTCATGGTCGAAATCCCTGTCTCTTCCGGGAGAACGTCTTGGATATGTCCTTGTACCAGATGAAGTGGAAGAACATGACCTTGTATATGCCGCAGTTGCAGGCGCAGGACGTTCACTTGGCTACGTCAATGCGCCAGGCCTTTTCCAGCGTGTATGTGCGGACTGTGCAGATCTGACAGCGGACATTTCGATCTACGAGACAAACCGAAATCTTCTGTATAACGGACTGAAAGAGCTCGGATTTGATGTCGTGAAGCCGGATGGAACATTCTACATCTTCCCTCGCACACTCGAGGGTGATGACATTGCATTCTGTGAACGCGCAAAAGAATTTAACCTTCTGATCGTTCCGGGAACCGGATTTGGCTGTCCTGGTCATGCCCGTATCTCCTACTGTGTTCCTACAGAACGGATCGAGCGCTCTATGAAAGCATTTGCGAAGCTGGCAGAATCTTATAAATAAGATTCCTGATGACGCCCCGAAATTGTTTACACAATTTTTATAATATATGTACAATTTATCCCTGTTTTTGTAGTATAATAATAGTAACGTCGATGATCTTATGATCGTAATATCGTAAAATTAATAAAAGGACTATATTGTATAAGAACAGGGGATGATTTTATGAAACTCAGTTTTATTGGCGCCGCACACGAAGTGACCGGAAGTTGTCATCTTCTTCAGGCATGTGGTAAAAATATTCTCATCGACTGTGGTATGGAACAGGGACCTGATCTGTATGAAAATCAGGAAATACCGGTAAATCCATCCGAAATTGATTTTATTTTACTGACACATGCACACATTGATCATTCAGGTAAGATCCCTCTTCTTTGTAAGAACGGATTCAAAGGAGACATCGTCACGACATTTGCCACCTCAGATCTGTGTAATATCATGCTGCGAGACAGTGCTCACATTCAGGAATTTGAGGCGGAATGGAGAAATCGAAAAGGCAGACGAAGCGGTCTTCCATTATACGAACCACTGTACACGATGGAGGATGCAGAAGCCGCAGTCAAACTTCTCTCTCCTTGTGACTATAATCAGAAGATCACTCTGGCTGAAGGTATTGAGGTACGGTTTAATGATGTCGGCCACCTCCTCGGCTCAGCAAGTATTGAGATCTGGATCACCGAAGACGGCATTTCGAAGAAGATCGTCTTCTCCGGTGATGTCGGCAACACCAATCAGCCGATCATCAAAGATCCGCAGCCGGTAAAAGAAGCTGACTATATCGTGATCGAATCTACATACGGCGATCGTACCCACGGGGATGATATCCCGGATTATGTTGGAGAATTTACACGGATTCTGTCTGAAACCTTTGACCGCGGAGGCAATGTTGTCATTCCTTCGTTCGCGGTAGGCCGTACTCAGGAAATTCTCTATTTCATCCGTGAGATTAAAGAGAAGAATCTGATCCCGGATCATCCGAATTTTGAAGTATACGTAGACAGCCCGCTGGCGATCGAAGCGACGAAAGTATTTCATAAAAATATTCAGTCCTGCTTTGACAACGATGCGATGGAACTGATCAGCAAAGGAATCAATCCGCTTCAGTTCCCGGGACTGAAAACTGCTGTTTCCAGCGAAGATTCCAAGATGATCAACTTTAACGAAAATCCGAAAGTGATCATCTCTGCTTCCGGAATGTGTGAAGCCGGTCGAATCCGTCATCATCTGAAGCACAATCTATGGAGAAAGGAATGTACGATCTGCTTCGTCGGATATCAGGCGGTCGGCACAGTCGGACGCAAATTGATAGAAGGAGCAGACAGTGTGAAGCTTTTCGGAGAAACGATCGTAGTAAATGCAAAGATCGAATCACTAAAGGGCATCAGCGGTCATGCAGATATGAATGGTCTTCTCGCATGGCTAAAGGGATTTGAGACAAAGCCGGAGCGCATTATGGTCGTACACGGAGAAGATACTGTGACAGATCACTTTGCAGAGCTTGCATCCGAGACGATCGGCTGTCCTGCTTTCGCACCTTACTCCGGCGGTTCGATTGACCTCGCTACGAATACGATCATCTCTCAGGGTATTCCTGTTCCGAAGAAAGCGGCTGAGAAGCCTTCGAGAAGACGCGCGAACCTGGCATTTGACCGTGTCATCGCTGCGGCTAAGCGCCTGATGGATGTTGTACTCAAGAACGAAGGCCTTGCTAATAAAGATCTGGCGAAGTTCGAGACTCAGATCCAGAATCTTGCAGATAAGTGGGATCGATAATATCCATTTGTGAACGGTGCGATACGATTCAGAAACTTTTTCAATTATAAGATGATTTATTCAGCGTAACGCGCTATAATAAAAACAGGCTATAACGATGCATTCGGTAAATACGTTGAATGACCGAAGCGTTACAGAAAGAAAGGAGTTACAATCACATGCTTGAAATTACATTTGACGAGAGTTTAGTAACCGGAAATGATACAATTGATACACAGCACAAAGAGCTGATCGACCGCATCGGCAATTTTGTCAGTGCATGTGAAAAAGGTGAAGGTAAGATCAAGGCAATTCAGATGCTTGATTATCTTGCAGATTACACAGAATTCCATTTTAATGCTGAAGAAAAGCTTCAGGAAAATGTGAATTATCCTGCTTTGAAAGAACATCAGGCAAAACACGAAGAGTTCAAAGGAAACTTACGCGAGCTTTATGAATTCTTCGAGGAAGTGGAAGGTCCTACAGATGAATTTGTAAAACAGGTAGAGATCAATGTTGTAAACTGGTTATTCAACCACATCAAGACATTTGACCGTTCTGTTGCAGAATATATTTATATGAGAGAGAATCCTTCCCTCATCTAACAGACAAAACAAATCACAAAAAGGGCATCAAAAATCGTTATATCAATGATTTTTGAGGCCTTTTTTATTGTAATACTGAGTATCATTATTCCTTCGATCTCGCATTAATTATTCCTTCAATCTCCCATTTCTCTTGACAAACTCTCAAATAATATTTATAATTAGAATAATTCTAAATATAGGTGGTGATAGAATGACAAAGTACGCGAAGCTGTTATTGGAATTAATAAATCAGTCCGAAGAACACATGACAGCAGAACAGCTTTTTTTAGAACTGAAAAAAATAACTCCCTCCGTCGTGCAGGCAACCGTATATAATAATCTGAACACGTTATGCCAGGAGGGACTGATACGGAAAATGTCTATAGAAGGTTCTCCTGATCGCTATGATAAAAACAGGAAACACGACCATCTTGTATGCAAAAAATGTGGCGCATTATCCGACAAATGTTTTGCAGATCTGACGAAGGATCTGGAAGATCAGCTGGGAGAAGGAATTATTGCATATGATTTAAAGGTATTCTATCTCTGTCCAAAATGTAGAGAAGAAAAATAAAAGGAGGTATTTATTATGGTCTACAAATGCAGTATCTGTGGGTATGTATATGATGAGGAAAAAGAAGGTCATCCATTTTCCGAATTGAAAGAATGCCCTGTCTGCAAACAGCCACCAGAAAGGTTTCAGGCAGCAGAAACCGACAAAAGCGCAGACACACAGCCTGAACCTGAGAAGAAGCCCGTTTCCATAAACGCCGAGGGTCTGGATTTAAGCTATCCGAAGGAAACGCGCAAAACAGACAGTAATTATCGTTACATGAAGGAAATCCATGAAATGGCTGTCACCGGAAAATCAGCGATCGAAGCAATGGGTACACAGATGAAGATGCCGGACTGGGACGATGTGCTTGTTCTGGGAGCACAATTAAATCCAATGCCTTTGGACGAACACGAGGAAGTGTCTTTGAAGACAGTGATCGGAAAACACGCGAAAAAGCCGATGGTTCTTGATATGCCTGTTTATATTTCACATATGTCCTTCGGCGCACTCTCCAAAGAAACAAAAATTGCGATGGCGAAAGGAAGTGCAGCGGCCGGAACAGCAATGTGCAGCGGCGAGGGAGGCATTCTCCCTGAAGAAAAAGCAGCAGCTTATAAGTATATCTTTGAATATGTACCAAATCTGTATAGCGTTACGGATGAAAATCTGAAAACGTCTGATGCCATTGAGATTAAGATCGGTCAGGGAACCAAACCGGGAATGGGCGGCCACTTACCGGGTGGTAAAGTGACGCCGGAAATTGCAAAGATCAGAAACAAACCTCTTGGGCAGGATGTCATCAGCCCATCGAAATTCCCTGGAATCAACAGTGCGGACGATTTGCGAAATCTTGTAAGTGAACTGCGTACGCGAAGCGAAGGCAGACCTGTCGGTATCAAGATCGCCGCCGGGCGTATTGAGAGAGATCTGGCATTTTGCGTCTATGCCAGACCTGATTTCATTACCATTGACGGACGGGGCGGCGCAACTGGAGCATCCCCTGCTATTATAAGAGATTCCACCAGCGTTCCGACGATATATGCGCTCTATCGCGCGAGAAAATATCTTGATTCTGTTGGCTCAGATATCGATCTGGTGATCACAGGAGGACTTCGTGTTTCTTCTGATTTTGCGAAAGCAATTGCTATGGGAGCAGATGCTGTTGCAGTGGCTTCAGCGGCTATGGTAGCGGCGGCCTGTCAGCAATATCGTATTTGCGGTACCGGAATGTGTCCGGTGGGTGTGGCTACACAGGATGAAAAGCTGCGCGAAAGATTACATATTGATACGGCAGCAAAGAGAATCGAAAACTACTTCAAATGCTCTGCGGAGGAATTGAAAACATTTGCAAGAATCACCGGCAATAAAGATATTCACGGTTTGTCCGTCGATGATCTTTGCACGATCAGCGAGGAAATATCAGAACATACAAACATTGCACACGCGGGTGATATAAACCCAAATGTGTCATTAAATATGATCAGGGAGGAAGAAAACATGGGAATAACAAAATATGCAGGAACACAGACAGAAAAGAACCTTGAGGCAGCATTTGCAGGTGAATCACAGGCAAGAAATAAATACACCTATTTTGCCTCTGTAGCAAAGAAGGAAGGCTATGAACAGATCGCAGCTTTGTTCTTAAAAACAGCAGACAATGAAAAAGAGCATGCCAAGATGTGGTTTAAAGAATTAAACGGAATCGGAGATACAAAGGAAAATCTTGCCTCAGCTGCTGAGGGCGAGAACTATGAGTGGACGGATATGTATGAGAATTTTGCCAAAACAGCTGAGGAGGAAGGATTCCCGGTACTCGCTGCGAAATTCAGACTTGTAGGCGCTATCGAGAAGCACCACGAGGAAAGATACCGTGCCTTACTCAAAAATGTGGAGACGGCATCTGTTTTTGAAAAGAGTGAAGTCAAGGTATGGGAATGCCGCAACTGTGGACACATCATTGTCGGAACAAGGGCACCTGAAGTTTGTCCTACCTGTAATCATCCGCAGAGCTATTTCGAAATTCACGAAGAAAATTACTAATCCATTTTTAAAGGGGCTGCAAAAAGCAGCCCCTTATCTCTATGGATCATCAGCCGATCCATATGCATGCATTCCAATCCGTTCCTTCTCCTCGTTTCGTTCATTTATTCCGACGCCGTATCATACGCCTTCCAGCGTAAAAGGAGGAATAAAGCTTTCTTTCGCAGTCTTCCCCTCCTGAATAAACGCACAGTTTACCCCTGTATCGATCGCATAATTCACCAATTTGTCATATTCATAAGTCGTAACTCTCCGATTCAGTTCCGGATACATTTCTTTATCCAAAGACGGTAACGGCGTATACTGATTCATAAGGCTTAAATAGATCCTGTCTCCATACTTTCCATGCAGATAGCGCACGATCTCCTGCGCTTCTTTCACTTTTCCCGGTAACAGTAGATGACGTACGATCACACCCTTTTTCATGAGTCCGGAAGGAGTAAATTCCGCTGCTCCAACCTGCCTGACCATCTCGTCAACGGCTGCTTTCGCGACCTTCGGATAATCAGATGCCAGAGAATACTTCCTTCCGCTCTCCTCTTCCCAGTATTTGAAATCCGGAAGATAGATGTCTACGTATCCCTGAAGCATTCGGAGCGATTCTATCGACTCATATCCACCGCAGTTATATACAATCGGCAAATGCAGTCCCTTTTCTCTGGCAAGATCAAGAGCCTCCACGATCTGAGGAACATAGTGAGATCCCGTTACCAGATTGATATTGTTCGCGCCCTTTTCCTGAAGCTCGATCATGATCTCTGACAGTCGCATCACCGTGATCTCTTTGCCCACTTCACTTCTGGACAGCGTATGGTTCTGACAGTATACGCATCTTAAATTACATCCTGTAAAGAAAATCGTGCCGGAGCCTTCCCTCCCGGAAATACATGGTTCTTCCCACATGTGAAGCGCTGCTCTCGCAACACGGATCCGTTCTGTCTCGCCGCAGAAGCCTCTCTGCTTCCTGCGGTCAGCACCGCACTGACGCGGGCAAAGCATACATCCCATTCTTTTACTCCTCTTCAAATGGAGCGGATGCAGCTCCGCTCCACTTACTCTTCCATGTAGTCTCTGTAATCACTTTCATCTGCAAATAACATATATTTACCATCTACATATCCCATATAACCATTGTCTGTTGTATAACCCTTCATGCTTTTTTGCCTCCTGCATTGATTTTATGGTTATACTTTAACCCCAATGGTGTGCCATAATTATTCCAGCATCATTTTTTCTGCGGTCGCATCATCAACCCAGAAATATAATGTCTTATCTCCAACCGGCGTCTGACACGTAGCCTCCAGTGAATAATTTGAAGATAAACTATTCATGCAGATTCCGCCTATCTCTGTATATACAAACTGATCTTTATAGCGTGCAATGATATCCGGATCTTCTATCACATTCGTTTTGGATTCTTCATAATCTTTGGAGTAGTCCGTCACGCGGACTTCTCTGATCTCATAATCCGAAATCGCTTTCACACCCACCCCGTGTTCTTCAAGATAGGCGATGGTCTTTTCAAATGACGGATAAATATAATATCGATCCTTCATATTACCCACATTCTCATTCCAGTAAGGATTGAATCCTTCACTGCACGTCACGTAGAATTCACTGTGAGGGATGCTGTTTCGAATCTCAGTGTAAGATAATGCATCCAGTTCCTTCCGGTAGATCTCTATGAATTCTTCTTTCTCCTGGCTGCTTAGTTTCACAGTCTCATACTCAACGATATTGTCCCATTCGATTCTGCTGATCTTTGAAATGTCCGCAGTATACAGGGAGAAATAGTCATCTTTGAAATCTTCGTCTGCATAAAGCTGATTCAGTAATTCCATCGATTTGTTCTCATCGATCTGATATTTTCTTCGTTTCACCTGGCCGTTTTTCATATGATAGGCCGTCTCCATCGTTATGATCATATGCTCTTCGTCGTTCTCATCATAATCGACTTCCACCGTACTCACATCACGCGCAAGCGCCCCTGCGCCCACAGCATTGCTGTAAACGACGGCATTCTCCGTATCTTCCGTAACGACCGCGTCCCGGACAAGGGCCAGTATCGTCTCGACCGATTCGTCTGAGACACCGTCCGGCTTCTCTCCCCAGAAGCAGTCCTGCCTGTTCTCCATATTGTCGAGAGTTACCTCGATCGATTTCACCGATTCTTTCGCCGGGATCCATTTATCATATCCGATCAGGTCAAAATAGAATACAGCAGTAATTCCAAAGGAGAACAGGAATGTTGCCGCAAGCTGCTTCTTATGTGCAAATACTGCACGAATACTGGACTGAAAGATCGTCTCGATCAGACCGTGGAACAGGAATACTCCGATCATGATTCCGATCACATGCCAGATCATGGAGTTCTGCATCGATGTCTCGGAAAGAAACCATCCTGCATAAAGTGCCATCGGAATAACGATCAGAAAACGAATGACCGGATTGAACTTCTCAAATGTCATTGCACGCCCCGCAGCTTCCGCAGGCCGTCTTTGAAACAGCAGATAGCTGATGATCCCGACGATTCCGATCCACAGAATAATTCCGACCAGATATTTGCCCGTTTCTGTTCCGGACAGCAGACCAAAGGAGAGACTGACTGGTGAAAAACAGTTGTACGCAAATGCATTTTCCCATTCATATGCATAGGAGAATGTGTGGAAAAACTTGCCGGAATATGTCGGAATCAGATTTCGGATGACAAGCGGCATATAGACAGCAACTACACCATATGCAAGCAGCCCGACATACCACTGGCCGGTCAGGGCGATCACAAGCACGGCTGTGACCCATGACGCTAGAAATACAAGCATCTGATATACGATTCCTTTTAAGATAAGCATCACAAACGAGCGTGTCAGGTACCCGACGACTCCGAGAACAATTCCTTTCCCGAGCGCAAGAACCAGAACCGGAACAAAGAAGATCAACAGACTGCTAAAGCCATTCATCTGATAGACCGTTCTCCTTTTGACCGGCAAAGCCCCGTAGAAATCAGACTGTATCTTCGAATGAAGAAATCCAAATCCCGCATAGGCAAATGCCACTCCAAAGACAAGTGCCGCACCAATCTCGATCTCCGACGGCTCTATGGCATATTGCAGCATTTCCAGCATTTCGACGCGTGAAGTGATCGACTGATAATCGATCAGTCTGTTCTGAATCTCAATAACAAACGCAAGAATCTGCATGAGACAGACAAACATCAGACACGATCCCACCGCCAGATATCGCTTCATATTCTCTCTACAAACCTTAGAAAATGAGATTTTTAATGTCATAACCAACCACCTCCGTCTCACAGATAAAGATTTCTTCCAACGATAACGGGATCGCTTCACAATAAACAGGATCAAAAGAATTAACCACAGACATGACACTGTCCGCATCTGCGCGCACGATCATTGTAACAAGCTTGCCACGTCTCTCGAACTTCGCGACTTCCAGCAGAAATCGAATTCTCTCATCTGCCTCCTCCGGCAGCACACACTGTACTTTCAGAAGATTGGACTTCAGATCTTCCAGCTCTCTGGACAATAAAACGCCGCCTTTATGAAGCAGTCCAATGTGATCACAGATATCCTCCAGCTCTCTTAAGTTATGAGATGCTATGATCGGGGTAAGTCCTCTCTCATCGATCTCCTTCACAAGAAGACTCTTGATTCCCTGTCTCATAACAGGATCAAGCCCGTCAAATGTCTCATCACAAATCAGATACTTCGTTCCGGCACAGATTCCCATCAAAATCGAAAGCTGCTTTTTCATACCCTTCGAAAATGTACGCACTTTACGTTTCGAATCAAGGTCAAACCGAAGAAGGAACTTGCGAAACCGTTTCTCATCAAAATCCGGATAATATACTTTATAAAAGGCCATCATATCCAGAACGGTTACATTTGGAAAATAGAACTGATCGTCTGAAATATAAAAGATATTCGATTTCACGTCCGGATTATCAAATACATCCTGACCATCCACCAGAAGTTCTCCCCCATCCGGCTTCAGTACCCCTGACATCATGCGAAGCAGGGTACTTTTTCCCGCGCCATTCGTGCCCAGCAGTCCAAAGATCTGCCCGTCCTGAATATCCAGCGTGACATTGTTCGATGCTTCTACCGTGCCAAATCTCTTACTGATTCCTTTGATCTCAATCATTGTTTTCACCCCTTCCAAAAATAGTTTCTACCATCCCCCGTACTTCTGTCTCTGAAACACCTGCTTCTTTACAGGAAAGAATTTTTACTTTCAATTCATTTAACACATGTTCTCTTTTCACCTTAATAAGAGAATCATTGTCACGGACGAAATTACCGCGTCCTATTACGGTATAAATATATCCTGCCGCTTCCAGTTCATGATAAGCTTTCTGTATCGTATTCGGGTTGATCGAAAGTTCCATCGCCAGCGCACGGACGGATGGCAGCTTCTCATCCGGCTCAAGCGCTCCGCTCAGGATCAGCGCCTGCATACGATCCACGACCTGTTCATAGATCGGCCGTTTATCATTATAGTTTATGATTATCAAGTCGCTCCCCTCCTTCCTAATATTCCAACTGTATTAATACATATAGTACACTAAGTACGCACCATTGTCAATAAGGCGATACAAAGAACGCTGTTATGATACGTGCAGAATGTATTGTTTTCCGGCTCTGGTATCACGCTATGCAAACACTGCAGCTGCAAGTCCGAGTGCAAGAAACGGTCCAAATGCAATCGTATCGTTTCTCGTGATCTTACCTCTGATCAGCTGGACAGAACAGTAACATCCTGCCGCAAACAGCCCTATCAACGCAGCATATATATTTGTTCTCCATCCAACAAGCCACCCGCACACCGCCATCAGCTTGATGTCGCCCCCACCAAACGCCCCGGGCGCAAGGATGGAAACAGCAAGCATCGGTATGGATATGACGATAGTCCCGTACATCCGCTCCACAATCCCTGTTTCCGGAAATACCCACATGGATGCTGCTCCCAGAATAACAATCACGAACAGAAAGCGGTCACTGATCGAGTTCGTATACCAGTCCGTCACCGATACACTCATCAAAACCGCCAAGAACGCAAACACGAGCAGCCCTTTCGCATGGATCATTCTGCATGTCCCGCTTTGGTAAAAATACGTACAACAAACCGATGCCACACCTCCGGCAGCGTCTGTCACGATGACACTCAGAGGAGATCGCTTTCTTCTGCATCGCCTCTCCTGCAGCGACCTTTCATCCAAGATCGGATCACAGATTTTAACATTGATAAAATGAAAAGCCAGGGCACCGGTGAAGAAGTTCATCGCCCAAAAAATAATTTCCAAAATAACGTTATCTCACCCCTAAACCACAGGCGTCCCAACCTCTATGAGATTGCCGTCAGGATCATAGAATCGAACGACCTTCTGTCCCCATGAATGTTCCATGAGTTCATTCACATATCTGATCTCAAAATCAGAAGCCTCCAGCTTCTTTACGAATCCTTCCAGATCGGATTCTTCAAAATAAAGCTCAGTCATATGATTCTCCGGGATCAATGGCTTCTTCAGGAAATCGCTCCAGATCTTCGCATCCTGCAGCACCAATCCTTCGGACATGATCACATTTCCATCCTGATCCAGAATAACCTCAAGACCAAAGAGTTCCCTATAGAATCTGACAGCTCTTTCCATATCATTTACCGCGATCAACACATTTTTCAGTCTCATCTTAATCCCCTTTCCAGACGCACTCATTTTATGTAACCATTATATGAAACGATCAGAGAATTATCAAGCAGGACAACGACATACTTACCGGAGCAAAGCACGCAAAATATCCACTGATATTTTGGTGTTCGAATCGCTGCATATGTGTTATAATGCACTTACATCAAAACAAGTCAAAATATTAAGAACAGGAGAATTTTTGAAATGAAAAAATTTATGGAAGAATTCAAAGCATTTATCAGCCGCGGAAATGTGATGGACATGGCCGTTGGTATCATTATCGGCGGTGCGTTCACAAGCATCGTATCTTCCCTTGTAGAAGATATCATCAATCCGATTCTTGGCATGTTCGGTGGCATGAACTTCGATAAACTCAGCATTAATCTGTTGGGTGAGGCAACACTGAATTACGGTAAATTCATCACTGCGATCATAAACTTCCTTATCATGGCTATTATTGTATTCATTATCATAAAGACAATGAATAACATCAGCGAAAAGATGAAAAAGAAAGAAGAGAAACCAGAAGAGCCTACAACAAAGAAATGTCCATTCTGCAAAAGCGAGATTGCTATCGATGCAACAAGATGTCCACATTGTACTTCTGTACTTGAAGAAAAACAAGTGAAATAATGAAGAAATAAAATGACAGCAGCAATGTTGTCATTTTATTTTCCCTGTTCATGACAGGGCTGAACACTCGAATCAGATACAGATTCATGAAAGGATAACAAATGGAAATCAGAAAAAGCACCTTGAATGATATAGAAGAGATTTTACATGTGTTTGACATTGCCAGAGAATATATGATATCACAAGGCAATGCATCACAATGGGGGGACGGATATCCCGGAGAAGAGATATTAAAAGAAGACATATCAAATAAAAACAACTATGTGATAATCGATAATGGTTTGATTGTGGGCACATTTTCTTTTATCACAGGCGATGACCCAACCTACCGGATCATCAAAAATGGCGCATGGCGCTATGATCATACATATGGAACGATTCACAGATTAGCTTCCACAGGGATTACCAGGGGAATCGCCAGAACCTGTTTCGAATTCTGTTCGAAACAATCAGATTATTTGAGAATCGATACCCACAAAGACAATCACACGATGCGGACAGCAATTACGAAATATGGTTTTCAGGAATGTGGTATTATCTTTGTAAGAGACGGATCAGAACGTATTGCATATGATTACTTAAAAAAAGAAGTGGACTGATATCCACTTCTTTGTACCTGCTAATGGTTTACTCGATAATCTTCACTGCTGTACCATATGCAATCACTTCTGCAGCTCCCTGCATGATAGCCGAAGAACCATATCTTACACCAACGATTGCATCTGCACCCATTTCCTCGGCCTCATCTACCATACGCTTTGTAGCAATCTGTCTTGCCTCAATCAGCATTTCTGTATATCCGGTCAGTTCTCCTCCAACCAGTGTTTTCATACCAGCCATAAAATCTTTTCCTAAATTCTTTGACTGAACTGTCGTTCCTCTTACTAATCCCAGTGCCTCAATATTTTTTCCTGGAATTGTATCAATACTTACTAGCTTCATCTGCTTCCCCTCCATCAATTTCTTTCATTCGCTCTCTCAGAGCAAGGACGATACCAATGATCACGAGTGTTGCCGGAACTGTCATGATCAGCATGACCGGCAGTGGAATTGGATCATATCTGCTGACAACTACAAAGAACAAATCCCACAAAAGAATCAATACGATCATGAAAATCGCCGCATTTTTGGCTCCTCGTTTTTTCTTATTCACATCTACTTTAGAAATGTTCATAAACCGTATGCCCCCTTTCTCCATCTCATTTAATTCTTCCAGATACTCTTCTGCTTTCAGGTCAGCCAGACCACTCTCGTGATCTGAAAGATACTGACACATTTCACCCATCAGCTCTATATTATGTTTCTCATGATTCAGATAGATTTGATGACGCTCTATGCAATCACTGAGTGAAAGCCTTCCCTCCAGCAACTTTCTAATTTCTTCAATTGGTACTGCAAGACGTCGAAGCAGCTTAATCTTAAGAAGTAATCTCACATCCTCATCTGAATACTCACGATACCCGTTCGACTTATTTCGTTCCGGGCGAATCAATCCCTGATCTTCATAGAACCGGATATTCTTTTTTGTGATTCCGACAAGCTGTTCTACTTCATTGATCTTCACCTTTTTACCCCCCCTGTTTTTCCAACTGATTCTGTATCTTTGTCCTAAATCTACACCTTCCATAAGATGGAATGTCAAGTATTGTTTTGAAATTTCTTAATATTATTAGACAAAAAAGAAGTATACCCGCCGTTCTATTCTTCCGCACCGATAATCAATCTCATGATTCCGGAAACTGCAGCAAATAATACTCCTGCAACCGGCCAGATGATCCAGGTGATATCCCATCGCATTGTCCAGAAACTCCATCCAAGATAGATTGCTGTAGCCAGACACCAGTAAACACCAGAAAATGCATCCAACTTACCTTTCACCTTTTTCTCTTTCTTGCTGAATTCACCTTCCTGAAGCAGTGTATCATAACTGCCTTTCACAGTACTCACACGAATGATCATATTAACACCTGTTGCGATAAATAAAAGTAACAGGCTTGTAAAAGCACAGCATATATAATCCGGAGCATCCATAACACCTACAATGAACAATGGTACCACAGCAATAATACAGAGTACAACTCCGACTGCAAGCCCTCTTGTAAATACCGGTTCATATGAACGGCTTCTTTCTTTCACCATTCCGGATACACCATACTCTGTCTCAAAAATCTCTTTCTCAAGGTGTTCCATATGACTTTGTTTTATTCCGCATGTGATAAACATAAAGACTGCTGCCGCAATCATTCCGAACAAGAAAACTAATCCAAGGCCTACAGCAAGTGCTTCTGTAATGTGAAGAATCTGGTTTTCTGCCATACCACCAAGAAGAACCAAAAGTGCGGGACTAATAATACACATAAAAGTGGCATTCGCGATAATAGGAGCACCCTTCTTCTTCATCTCCAAAAATTCATTTGCTTCCTCCATAGATACTCTTCGAATGGACTTTACTTCCTCTGCTCCATTTAATGTGTACACATCCGTTCCATTCAATTCCATATCATCTTTTAATAAATAATCCGTGCTGACTCCAAACAGGTCTGCCAACTGAATGACTCTCTGAAGATCCGGCACTGAACCGGCACTTTCCCACTTTGAAACTGCCTGTCTGGAAACTCCCAGCTTCTCTGCAAGCTCCTCTTGCGACCATCCATTTCTTTTTCTTTCTTCTGTAATCTTATCTGCCAATATCATTAACTCTCTCCTCCTACATCCGGTTTTGTCTTTTCACAATCTCAATATAGGCTTTTCCCCGGTTGCAAGCCACCATGTCAAGCTGTCAATTTGTCAATTTGGGGTTGCTCTTCTCCTTTCAATCATATCTTTGTTTTCATAAAACTCCATTTTCTCTTACAATACTTTGTGCGGCCACTTACATATCCCTACTTCCAGAGCTTTCTCTTCCACCAGGTGAAAATCTGCATAACGGCAGTACCAGCAGCCTCTCAGACTCTCTATCGCTTCTTCTCTTGGCGTATATGCGGGGCAAAGATCATCCGGCCACACATTTCCATTTTTATTTGGCACATCAAACTCGTCTCTGTTACGTGTCATAGCTCCCACCCTTTATCCCGAAACTTATGCCGGCCATGAAACGGCTCTTTTTCTTCTAAAAGAATAGCATATTCTAAAAATAAAGACCAGAATCACACGGATTCCGGTCTTTTTTACACGGGATTATATCTGCATAGTGCCCGATTTGCAAAAATTTACAAAATTTGAAAGAAATCTTTCCAGAGAACTTATACGATCATACGTACCCTGAACCTGTTTTCCTCCGCAAGATAACTGATCTCGCTGTTCGTTCTGTTAATAAACGCTACAACACTTCTCGTTCCGACTCCATGGTTCGTTTCATCGGAAAATGGATATCCGTCTTCATCCAGAGGAACCACTCCCTGACAGGAATTCTCTATCTCCAGAAGGAGCTGAGATTTATATTTCGCTGTCATTTTCAGATACCGCTCCGCTTCCGGAAGCTTCAGACAGGCATGTATGGCATTTTCCAGAAGATTACTGATGGTAATGGCAAGTTCCATCTCATCCACCGACAAACTTTCCGGAATATGTGCAGATACCGTCGTCCGGATCCCTTCCTTTTTCGCCAACAGGATATAGTGATTGATGGCAGCATTTACAGTAGTGTTCTCACAGTATCTCTCCATTCCCTTCTGCTCCATCGCAAGACGTTCTTCCAGATACTTCTGTGCTTCCTGCACCTTACCATCCTCCAGGAGTTTCAGCAGCATCGCCTCAAAATGTCTTCTGTCATGCCGCATCACACGATCTTTCTGCATGACTGCTTCTGCTGACTGGAGACGTTCCTTCATCGATTTTGCTGCAAGCGCCATGATATCTGCATCCGACCTGAGCCTCGCCTTTTCCTGCGCAAATTCCATCTGACGCTTCATCATATTCGTATATTTTTCAAGTATCGCAAAGATTGCAATATTTACAACGATCAGCAGAATCGCTGTCCGTAGGAACTGACCCGAATTAAATCCCTGATACCGTCCAAGTCCAAGCATAAACATATCTGCAACGATGAGCATCACAGAAATGACAGGCATTGCCATAAGCAGAAAAATCATTTTATCCGTTTTTTTATCTTTTGCTTTGCTTCCGAATCTGCAGATAATAAGCACCAGAATGATCTCAAAGAAATTCATCACCAACGCAATCTGAGGAGTGATCAGGTCGTACCTTGTACGGAATCCCATTTCATTATTCAGGTATCCCCCACTAATTCCCAGGATTACTTCCATCGTCATCGTCCCTACCATGTAAAAGCAGAAATTGGTCAACTCCCGAATACTTTTCACATGATAGACCAGAAACAGCGGGATCATATACGATGCGATCATTGTCACAAGATTAAGCGGTGGGATTTCCTGCAGGTTTGCCCAAAAAAGCATACACCAGTCGAGCAGATAGATTACTGACACCCAAAATGGTCTGTCTTCTGCCCATTTCTTTTTCTCGCAGAAAATTCTCTGCATATATCCAAAGAGATAAATCGTCAGAATATCTCCTGTCCCCACCAACAGTTCTGTTGCAGAAATATGTATCGACATGTTTCCCCCTCCTGTTCCGCATGGAGCGGAATCTATGAATCCTTTGCATACACCTTTGCAAAATGCTGAAAATGCTTTCTGATTTCCTCCAGTACCTCTGCCTCTTTCTCCGGCTGCCTGTCATACACATGAATCAGCAAAGAGACCGGTGACACAAATTCCAATGCAAGACATTCCGGATCATCCTGCTTCATTTTCCCCTTTTCCATCATATCCGCAAAGATAGCTTCATACAATCTCTGCAGATTTTCCAGATGATAACGCGTCGCAAGCTCTGCCATCCGCTCGCTGCGAAACTGTTCCATTGCAAGGATCCTTCGAACTTTGCGGACGATATCATCGTGCATCGTGAACTGAATTTTCCCCAAAGCATCCTCGATCAGCTCATCCATGCTGTCCGGAAATCCTTCGGGCGTATTTTTCAGGCCGAACCCCTCTTCATAGTGGGATTCAACCAGATCGATCAGCGAGTGAAAGATATCCTCCTTCCCTTTGAAGTGTCTGTAAAGAGAAGGACCTTTCAGTCCGGCATTCTCCGCGATCAGATCCACTCCCACTCCGTCATAACCTTTTTCCGAGAAAAGATCGAGTGACGCGTATAGTATTCTTTCCTTTGTCGGCATCGCTTTCATCTTCTTCCACTCCTCCCATATATTAGTCCTTCGACAGACTGCACGAGACAGATTCCTGTGATTTTTCATTTCCCTGCCTCACACTTAACGGAATCTATAATTCATATATTTTTCAGAAACCAATGCATACCGGCTTTTTGAAACAGGCAGGATTTCCCTGTTTCGCACCATAATCTCAGTCTTTGTAAGCTTGTCAATCGCCCTGATACCTACCGCAACAGACTCATGGCACAGCACAAAATCCTCTTCTGAATAATGCTGCTTCAGATACTCAGCAAATCCGATGCGGAGTGTGCTCGTAGAAATCGTCTCTCCGGACAGCAGATGATAACTCACCACATGATTTCTATAATCCATGTACATTATGTCATCCATATGAAGTGTACGATATCCGCCTTTCACCTTGATCGTAACGGTATTCTCTTCCTCAAGGCTGATTCGCTTTATCGCCAGACTCAATGTTTCAAACAGCTTTTCTCTTTTTACAGGCT
This sequence comes from Eubacteriales bacterium, assembly GCA_030526265.1. Lineage (GTDB taxonomy): Bacteria > Bacillota > Clostridia > Lachnospirales > Lachnospiraceae > Claveliimonas. The sequence goes on from JAUNDE010000010.1 coordinate 44,336, forward strand.
TTAAAATATAGTTGATCGGATTCACATCGAAGGACTCGAGAGCAAAGGACTCCTCGGATGTGGCAAAAATGATCTGCGCATCCGGCTGGTTCCAACGTAGTTCTCTTGCCGCCTGTATTCCGTTTACCATCGGCATCACAATGTCAAGAATATAAATGTGAGGCCTTATTTTCTCACATGAACAGATCATCGCATCGGGATGATCAAATACTTTTATCTCAGCCTGCAGCATCCTTTCCTGACAAAACTGCTGCACATACTGATACATACTGTCCCTGTCTTCCTTCCTGTCATCACAGATAACAATCTTCAGCAACGCAGATCTCTCCTCTCTTATACTCCATAAACAACGCGAACGGTCGTTTTCTACATTATAGCTAACGACCGTTCTCATTGTCAATATAAATCTTCTATTCTGTCATGAAAATGAATTTCACACTTCCCTTCATTCCTTCGGAGATGCCGGAATAGTTATTGTATGCCTTCGCATGATCAACCATACCGTTCACTCGATCGAGCAGCTCTCCCAGATCGCCGTCAAAGACATTCACCAGCTTCTGTATTCCATCTTCATTGAACCGGACCATCCCTTCATTTAACTCCGCTGCTCCGTCATCCAGCTTCTTCGCACCTTCTGCCAGATCGGAAGTGCCCTGTTTCAGTGTCGTGAGTCCACTGTTTAACGTGTTCGTTCCGTCGCTCAGAGCAGTCGTTCCGTCTGCCAGAGATGAAGCTCCATCCGAGAGCTGTTTCGCACCGTTGTCTGCGGCTGTGATACCGGCATCGAGTGCCTGACTTCCCGCGGCCACCTGCCCCGCACCGGATTCGAGTGTCGCAAGACCTGCGCCAAGGCTTGTGACTCCATTCTTTAACTGTCCCATTCCTTCCTCTAACTGACCCGCACCGGTCTGTAAGGCAGCGACACCTGTATCCACACCGGAGACGGCTCCCTGAAGCTGCTGAAGATAAGCTGTCAGTGCTGCAGCATCTACATTTACAGTCGCAGGTGTGTTCGTCGTCACATCTCTGTCTCCGATTGATGCCAACACAGTATTGATCGTTTCTTCACTCACACCTGCCGCCCCAAGCTGTGCAGCCACAGTATTTCTGACTTCACTGTTATCTACATGAACCGTTACTGCTGCGTTCCCTGTCGCTGACGTAGGCACAGATGCCAGGGCAGCGCCTGCGAGCTGGCTGATTCCTTCGATACTGCCCTTCACCTGGGCGAGCCCTGACTTTAGATTCTGCACGCCGCTGTCAGCTGCCTCGATACCGCCTGCGATCTGATCCGCACCTGCCTTTGCATTTGCGCTGCCCGCTGCGAGCTGGGACGTGCCGCTCACAAGTGACTTTGAACCGATCGAGAGCGCTCCTGTTCCATCTGCAAGGTCAGCCGCGCCTCCTTTTACCTGCTGTACCCCCGCAGAAAGAACATCCATCCCTTCCTTCAGCGTATTTCCACCGTCAGTCAGCTGATCTGCTCCTTCATCCAGTTTCCGCGAGCCGGAAACCAGTGTATCCAGACCTTCCCACAAAGCGCCAGATCCATCCACCAGCTGATTTGCCGCATCGGACAGTTCACGCATGGAACTTTGCAGATCATCGAGCGAATCGATTCTTCCGTCTGCGATATCTTCAAAGATTTCATCTGTGGCGTAGGACATACATGTTATTTTTTCAAAATCCTTTACATCGGCCTCCAGCGAAAATTCCTCCGGAAGCTCCAGATCATTCAACGCTTCATTATCTGCTATACCAAGATACTCCGCCATTCCCGGGAATCCGAATCCTACGGCAACTTCCCTCTCTCCGTCAGAGACAATCTTACCGTTTTCCAGAGTAATATTTGAAAATACATCCTGATCGAGAACAATACCGCTCACGACAAGAAACGGAACATACGCCTCGCCGGAAGTATGATTTTCATACTGAACGCTGATTTTCAGATGACCGCTTTTCCCTTTCAGTTCCTCTGCCGTCATCGCTTTCCCATCCAGTTCGTAGCGGATCGACATACTGACCGGAAGCTCCGTCTCTGTTGTTCCCTGATAACAGATTTGGCTGCTCCCATCATTTTCCCATACAAGTTCGTCTCCGGACCGGGAAAACGTCTCGTCACCCTTTACATTCTCAACATCTGACAAACTACTGATATCAGGGATACTGTCCGCTTCTTCGATATTGGAAATCTCATCAGAAACTGTGACCGATGTCTTATTTCCATTTTCATCCATCTTCACATACACCGTCTCATCCTTTGTTACGGGTGCCGCATAAGCAGCTCCCACATTACCAAACGCAAGCCCTGCAGCTGTAACAGCCGCCAACAATGCACATACTTTTCTGTTCTTCATATTTATTCTCCTTTTTCTAACTGTCTCATTCCCCCGGTCGTCTTGCAGATCACGCTGTCAAACAGACTCAAAAATGCCGGAAGAACAAGAATTACTACAAACATACTGATGATCGCACCCCGTGCCATCAATGTGCACAGAGAAGAAATCATATCGATATCGGAATACATCCCCACCCCGAACGTCGCTGCAAAAAATCCCAGTGCAGAGACCATGATCGACGGGATAGATGTGGACAATGCGATGCGCACTGCCTCTGTCCGCTGCATTCCTCTGCACCTCTCCTTCTTATATCTGTTCGTCATCAGAATCGCATAATCGACTGTTGCACCAAGCTGTATCGTTCCGATGACGATCGATGCAATGAACGGAATCGTCGTTCCCGTATAATACGGAATACCAAGATTCACAAAAATCGCAAACTCGATCACAGCTACAAGAAGGATCGGCAATGTGACAGATTTCAGAACAAGTGCGATGATCACGAAGATCGCTGCGATCGAGACAACACTGACTGTTTTGAAATCCTTGTCTGTGATCTCGATCAGATCCTTCGTACATGGCGCCTCTCCGATCAGCATCGATCCGGAATCATACTTCTTAATAATACGGTTCAGTTCCTCACACTGGGCATTCACCTCATTGGATGCCACCTTATATTCAGACTGCACGAGCATCAGCTGCCAGTCGCCGCTGATCAGGATCTCCCGCACATCCTCCGGGATGAAATCCTTCGGAATCAGACTACCTACCAGACTGTCAAAACCGAGGACGAATTTCACACCGTCCACATCCTGCATTTCATTCAGCATTGCTCTGGCATCCTTAGACGGCAGATCCGAGCCGGCAAGCACCATATGGGTCGCGTTCATATTGTAATCTTCGGAAAGCTTTTCATTCGCCTGCACACTCCGCAGCGTCTTCGGAAGTGTCGAGTCCAGATTGTAATATACGTGGGTGCCCCGATATCCGATGATGGCCGGCACAAGCATCACCAGAAATAACAGGATAAATACATTGCGGTGCTTCGTGATAAATGCCGCCGGCCGGTCCATTTTCGGCAGAACCGGCTTATGCCTCGTCTTCTCGATCGCACCGTCGCAGATCAGGATCATGGACGGAAGAATGGTGATACACCCAAGGACACCAAGGACCACTCCTTTCGCCATAACGACGCCAAGATCCATACCAAGTGTAAAACTCATAAAGCAGAGAGCAATAAATCCCGCCACGGTAGTGATGGAGCTTCCGACCACAGAACTGAATGTATTCGAGATCGCATGCGCCATCGCCCGTTCCTTATCCCCCGGAAACCGGGTCTTATTCTCCACATAGCTGTGCCACAGGAAAATGGAATAATCCAACGTGACTCCAAGCTGCAGCACGGCACTCAGCGCTTTCGTAATATAGGAAATCTCCCCGAGGAAATAATTGCTTCCAAGATTATAGACAATCGTCATTCCGATACTCAGCATAAACAGCACCGGAAGCAAAAAACTGTCCATAGACACGGCAAGCACAATACAGGTCAGAAGCACGGCGATGAGTACATAGATCGGCGTCTCCTTCTGCGCCAGATTCTTTGTGTCTGTAACGATCGCCGACATTCCGCTGAGATAGCACTGATCACCTGTGATCGAACGGATCTCTTCGATCGCCTCCATCGTACTGTCCGCCGACGTCGTGTCCTCGAAGAAAATGGCCATCAAAGTCGAATCCTTCGCATTGAACAGTTCCTGCATCTCCTGAGGAAGAACTGAAACCGGAACAGACAGATCCGCAATGGAGTCATACCAGATGACATCCGCCACACCGTCTACCTTACTGATCTTCTCCTTTACCTTTGCCACATCCTTATAGGGCATCCCCTCCACGATCTCCATGGCAAATGCCCCTTTCCCGAATTCATCTCTGAGAACATCCTGACCAACCATGGTCTCGATCTCATCCGGAAGATAATACAAAATATCGTAATTTACTTTTGTTTTCACGTATCCGAGTGCGGATGGAATCAGCAATATCACAGCCAATATCAAAATCAGCACACGGTACTTCACAATTATTTTTCTGATCTTTTCCATGACAACCCTCCATTAATGACTATTGGTCATTTCTTCGTATCTGCTACTATATAACCAAAATGACCAGAAGTCAATATTTTAATTGAAATTTATTGACTTTTGGTCATTTTTTGTTTATTATGCGAAATAAATGAGGGCAAAAACATAGAATCAGTAGACAAAAAAGACAGATGTCCTTTAGAATAATAGAGAATCAATCAGAAAAGATATTTCAGGAGTCAGTTATGGGAAAAGTAGATCAGAATAAACAACAGAAACTGGAGAAGCTGCTGGAGAGTGCTCAGGCATTATTCCTGTCCAAAGGGATTGCGGACACATCCATCAGCGAGATTACGTCCCGGGCAGGCGTGGCAAAGGGAACATTCTACCTCTATTTCAAAGATAAATATTCCATTCGGGATCATCTGATCTCCCGCAGTGCAAAATCACTCTTCATCTCTGCCCATACTGCGCTGCAGCACGAGACACAGATCACAGACTTTGAAGATAAAATAATCTTCATCACAGACCATATCGTAAAAGAGCTGGAAAAAAACAGACCGCTGCTCCGCTTCGTTTCGAAAAATCTGAGCTGGGGACTTTTCAGACAGCTGATCGATTCCAACATCACAGACGAAGGAATGACCGGACAGGAAATCTTCGATAAAGTTGCGAGCGAATGCAGTGTATCCCTGAAAGATCCGGAAATCATGATATTTATGATCATCGAGCTGGTAAACGCTGCCACCTATAGCGCCATCATCGGAAACGGTCCCGTCTCACTGGCCAGACTGCTGCCATATTTAAATGACGCGATCCGCGCAATCATCCGGAATCATATGGAATAAATGATCATCTTAGAGAGTTAGGAAGAAAAAGCAATGGGAAAACAATCGACAAGAGCAAACAAGAATATATACCAGCTGTGCCGGGAGGCCAGAGGGCTCACCAGAGAAAAGGCCAGCGAAAACATGGCAGGCGTGTCCGCTTCCAGAATCGAGAAAATCGAATATGAGCTGCAGGAGCCGACCCCTTACGACATCATCCAGATGGCGGACTGTTATAAGAGACCGGATCTCTGCAATTACTACTGTTCCCACAAATGTATGATTGGTGACCGTTATGTCCCGGAAGTTGAGATCTCCGATCTTTCCAATATCATCCTGGAGACAATCGCCAGTCTGAATGAGATCAATCCACTGACCAACCGCCTGATCCAGATCGCGCGGGACGGAAAGATCACTGATGACGAGATCAAGGACTTCGCTTTCATCAGCAGGAAACTTGATGAAGTTTCTCTGGCTGTTGATTCCCTGAACCTCTGGGTCGACAAAACCGCCGGGGAAAACAATCTGAATATAGAGCTCCTGAACGCGGAGAAAGAAAAGCTGAAATAAATAATAAGCCCATCCTCACTCATACCAATGAGTTGAAGAAGGGCTTATATTTTTTGTTGATTCATCCTGCTAACATCCGGCGTTTTTCAGAAGCTCCTGCACCTGGGCAGCCTTTAATACCTTTCCCATTGCCACAACCTTTTCGTTGACAACGATAGCTGGCATACTCATGACACCATAGCTCATAACGATTTCCATATCTGTGATGTACTCAACTTCAGCATCGAGCTTCATGTCCGCAACTGCCTTTTTCACATTTTCATACTGCTCGTGGCAGGACTTGCATCCCGCTCCCAGGACTTTGATCGTACATCCGCTTCCTCCACAGCAGCATTCACCTTTTGTTTCCTCTTTTTTCTTACCAAATCCAAATAATCCCATATTGATAAATCTCCTTTCTTTTTTCACTTTTCCGCTCTTAAATAAGCATATATTGTATCGCGTTGAAGAAATATCCAACGACGATAATTCCCACGGTACAAATAGCAGCGAATACGCCCAAAAGCTTCGGCTTAATCGCTTTCTTTAACATAATCATGGACGGAAGACTCAATGTCGTAACTCCCATCATGAAAGAAAGAACGACGCCAAGCCTTGCTCCCTTTGCAAGCAGCGCTTCCGCGATCGGGATACACCCAAAAATATCTGCGTACATCGGAACTCCCGCAATTGTCGCTATGATAACGCCAAACGGATTGCCATTTCCGAGAAATCTCACGATCAGATCCTGCGGAATCCAGTTGTGAATAATAGCGCCGATTCCGACTCCGATCAAAATGTATGGAAATACCTTTTTGAATGTTCCTGCTACCTGTTCTGCAGAATACTTCAGTCGGTCTTTCACCGTAAGTTCTTCCTGTGGAATATCAATGTGTCTCGCATTTCGGATAAACTCTTCCACCTCATTTTCAAGATGAAGCTTCTCGATCAGTGTTCCGCCCGCAACAGCGATCACGAGTCCGAGAATCACATACACGACCGCGATCTTTATACCGAAAATGCTCATCAGAAGCACAAGCGATCCGAGATCCACCATCGGAGACGAAATCAGAAACGAAAATGTTACTCCAAGTGGTAGCCCCGCACTTGTAAATCCAATAAACAGCGGAATCGACGAACAGGAACAGAATGGCGTTACCGTTCCAAGAAGCGCAGCGATCATATTCGCACCGATCCCGTGGAATCTTCCCAGTATCTTCTTCGTTCTCTCCGGCGGAAAAAAACTTTGGATGTAACTTATGATAAATATAAGCGTGCAAAGCAGCACTGCGATCTTAATGACATCATAAATGAAAAACTGAATCGAGCCACCGATTTTACCTGTTATGTCTAATCCCAGTTTTTCCAGCAGATGCCCCGTCAGAACACTCAGCCATCGCATACCGAGCACCTGATTCTGTATCAATGTCCACATACATATACCTCCATCTATATAGATATGCATCTATCTGTTTATCATATTTTTTGCTGGTGCCATTTGCACCAGCATTTCAAATCTTTTATCATTAAATTCACTTATCATTTTTCACACAGCAGACTTCTGCGGAACTCTCTGCGCGCACATCGCAGCTGCAGGTGATGGCTGCGAGATAACCCTTAAACTCCTTGAACTTATCGCAGTTGATCGAATAATGATGCCACTTTCCATCTTTATATGAACTCACAAGACCACAATCCGAAAGAACTTTCATATGGTGCGATAATGTCGGCTGAGTAACATGCAGTTCCTCCAGCAGATGACAGCCGCACTTCTCTCCCTGCGTAAGCATTTCTATAATTCGTAGCCTGTTGGAATCTGACATTGCTTTACAGATCATTGCAACTTCTTCTCTTGTCATTTCGCCCTCCATCACATAGATAAATATCTATGTGTATTCTAGCATTCACATAGATAAATGTCAATTAATTTCCTGATCCTCATATACTTTCACAATTGCAGGAAGCAGCGGATCATCTTCTTCATCGCAAGTGCCTGCTGCTAATGTAAAAAAGTGTGCTGAGCACACTTTCATTCCATAACGTTTTGATAATGGCTCTATTTCATGGGTTTGAAGGCTTGGATAACTTGGATCAACTTCCAACAGCTTTAAAGCCTTTCCCCACTTATTATACAATTGTTCTTCTTTCTTTTTTATATTACCAGAACGATATTTCTCCTGCAGATCCAGCCAAAGTTCCTGCATTTCAGGAATTCCCATTCGTATGTTAAAATTCATCACTTATTCCTTTTAAAAATCTGTCAAGTCAATAGCAGAGGAAACTTCACCTCATTTAATTGTCATCCTCAACTTTTCAAAAAGCAAATATATAAAAGCCATGAAGCAACGTCTTATCAAACTTTGCTTCACGGCTTTCATTTTCTTTTATTCAGTCTTCTAGTACAGCTTTGCACCAGCAGGAATATGATTGTCCACCATAAGAAGGTGAAGTTTCTCTTCTCCAGCTTCTGTGTGAATTGCAGAAAGCAGCATACCGTTAGACTCAATTCCCATCATTGCACGTGGCGGAAGGTTGGTGATCGCGATCAGTGTCTTTCCGATGAGCTCTTCCGGTTCGTAGTATGCATGAATTCCAGAAAGGATCGTACGGTCTTCGCCTGTTCCGTCATCCAGTGTGAACTGAAGAAGCTTCTTGCTCTTTGGAACTGCAGCGCAGTCTTTTACCTTCACAGCTCTGAAGTCAGATTTGCTGAATGTATCGAAATCAACCTCGTCTCTGAACAGAGGCTCGATCTCTACATTCGAGAAGTCGATGACTTCTTCCACCGGTGCAGCTGCCACAGCTGCTGCCTGTGCAGCATTGTTCGCTTCATTCTTTGCAGCGCCCTGTGACTTCATCGTCGGGA
>JAUNDE010000104.1 GCA_030526265.1 Eubacteriales bacterium
ATATCTTCTGTCAGTTCCATTTCCCGTTTTTCAAAACGGTTAATCAAAATTGCACAGGCATCTACCACGGTACGTGCTTTTTCCATCAAAATATTGATTACCGGAATCAGTTCCGGATATTTTTCCTTTGCATAGACACACATTGGGAATAAATGAGTCCTTGTCTCAAAAATATATTCGTTTGCGCTCCAGAAAGACATGGTATAAACCTGGCTCATCAGATTCGCACGATCAGTAAGAAAGACGATTAATGCCAGCTTATTCTGCCGAATACGGTTGTAATACTGTGTTTGTCCTTCCAAAGATAAATCCGTATCATTGATGATCAGATAAATGATCTCTCCGATACGAGGATCCATCTGTCTCTTCTCGAATAATTCTTTGTGCATTTCCTCACAGGATATTTTATTAGGAATGACATGGCATAACGTAGCTGCAAGCACAATATCCTCTTCCTCTTTTTCAATTGGCAATGCCAGTCCAATCAAAAGCTTACACACTTCCAGACCATGCTGATAAAATCCACGGTATCTGGTGATCCCATTAATATCCATGCACTGTACTTCTGCCACTTCACTCATCAAATCATATACCAGTGGAAGTGACTCTATGGTATACTTCAAATTTTTTTCTGTTGCGTACCGTTCAATAAAATCATACATTTCTGTACAAATTTTCTTTTTCTCTTCCATCGTATCACCATCCCCTATTCAGACCAAAGTGCTTTCCATTCTTTGCGTAATCTCTCATTTTCATCCTGCAACTCTTTGAGCTGCTGTTCTAATTCCCTTTCCCGCTGCTCATAACGTTCCACCAGAACTTCTGCAACTTGTATCAAAGTATGAATCTTATCACTTAACACCTCAAGGGGATTCACAATATCCGGATAATGAGCCAGACCATATGTAATCATCGGAAGAAAATAAATTTTTGTTTCACCCACATATTCATGCACTTTCCAGCAGGATCTGTTATATAGATCCTCCACATTATTTCCGCGGTCTGAAAGCTTGACCAGCAAAGCTAACTTATTCTGTTCTATTCCATGAAAATGTGCAATTTCTTCTTCCTTTGTAAAATCCTTTCGTTTTGAGACTAAGCGAACCACCTCATATACACGAGGATCTAAATGAAACTGTGTGATTAGTTCCTTTCCATGATCCGGAAACGGAATATCTTCAATCATGTCATGGCATAAAGCAGCCGCAAGCAGAATATCTTCCTCATCTTTTGAAAGAGACGGGTGAAGATCAGCCAACATCCGACATCCACTCAGGCAATGGATCACATAAGGCAGCGGATACTCTTTCCCATTTCTTGTAATCTTCGACTTTCTATGCTCTCCATCGTGAACACCTCTGGCCAGCGGTAACGCCACAGCCATATTAAACAATCTGTTCTGGGCAGCATAATATTCCAGATATTCATAAAGAGAACGAATCATCCAGAATTCACTCTCATCATAAGAAAGGACCTCTGTTCCTATCTTATCCAATGCTTCTTTCACTCTTTGTTGAAATTGATAACGGCTTTCCATAACTTCATCTCCCAACTGCTTTCAGATTTCAAAAATTTGTACCTATTATCTCACATCAAAACAAATCCTGCAAGAAAATA
>JAUNDE010000105.1 GCA_030526265.1 Eubacteriales bacterium
CATTATCACTCGGACTTGTTGCAAGCCAGAGCTCAGGAAGCAAAGTAGTAAAGAATGGTATGAAGGGTGTTATTCCAGTACTTATTATTGTAACTCTTCTTTCACTCTTTGTAAGAATTACATCAGGTGGTTCTCTGTTCGGAGCAATCGGATTCCTTATCATCGCAATGCTTCCAGTAGCGATTATCACTTCTCGTATCCTTTGGAAGAAAGGTGTTATTACGGTAGAAGATAATCCGGCTATGGCAAAGAAAAACTAAAAAACACATAAAAGAAGGTCAGACAGGAACTTTTCTTGTCTGACTTCTTTCATTTCTCCTTATAGTTAAATTCTATACTTTTACAATAATTTTCAATTTTACATATTACAATTTATTCTATATTATTAACTTAGCACTTCAGTTTATCTTGTTTCCCCTGAACAGATAAATCATCTAGATGGATTACCCATCCATCTGTGCAAACATCTTCTTTTATATTAAAAATCTTCCGGATTTCATCGTATCCGGAAGATTTTTTATATATGTAATTCACTCCCACTCTTACTTTTGTGGACTTCTATTTTAGATGGTATCACATCTCTTAAAAGTTCTACATGCGATATAATTCCTACAAGCCCATTCGCTTTCTGAATTCCCTGAAGCACTTCCAAGGCATCGTAAATAGAATTTTGATCCAGTGATCCAAATCCTTCATCGATGAACATGGCCCCAAGGCGCATTCCATTTCCCTGTGCCTGTACGACTGTCGATAAGCCAATCGCAAGGCTTAATGCGACCAAAAATTTCTCGCCGCCAGATAACGTGGTAACACTTCTTCGTTCGTTACTCTGTGCATCCAAAACTTCCAGCTCTAATCCGCCTTTATGTCCTGTCCCTGCGATTGCATCCGTACGATATAGCTGATAGCGTCCGCCATGTACATGTTTCAGCAAACGATTAGCCTCCACAGTGATGGAAGACAACATGACTCCAAGTACATATCTTTGCAAACTGATTCCGGTTCTTCCTCGCAGACGATTCACAAATTCCAAATCCGCATCTGTTTTGCTTTTTTGAACCTCGTATGCTGCTTTTCTCTTTGAGAGATTCTGTAAATCCTTTTGCATTCGCTCGCAAAACTGTTGCTTCACGATCCATTCTTTTGCTACCTTCTTTTGTTTCTCCGCTAGTATCTGCAGCTTCTGTTTTTCTGCAGAAACGTCCGAAGCCCGCTGATTGTCCAGCAGCATTTCCTGTTCTTTCCATGCCTCTTTTGCTGTTTCTAGTTCGGTCTCGAAACGAATCACTACCTCTCTTTGACGGTTCTTTTCTTCCGCCGACATGAAACTATCTACAAAGTCTTCTTCTGATTCAAAGATCGATTGCCTGCAACGTAATTCCCAAAGCTTCTGTTTCTTACCCAGCACTTCTCCAGCCATTTCATATTCTTTCACAGATTGTATCAATACCTCTTCACTAGCTTTGATATTTGCCTGAGCTTCCATCAACATATTTTGGAATCGTATGGTACGTTCATTATACCTTTCAATGCGCTGTTTTAGATCTTTGATTCCTTCTTCCAGTT
>JAUNDE010000106.1 GCA_030526265.1 Eubacteriales bacterium
TAAAAGCAAGATACGCCTAGGGATTCCCGAAACTCCATTTCATGGATTTTCAGTTTTCCCTTTTCGGCATACTTGATAGGGATTCCGCTCCCCATACCCTCGGAGAATCATCAGTTTTGTACACCGATGATTGGCAACGGATGTTGCAGTAACTTTATCAACAGAGAAAGTTAAGGAGATCAACTATTATGGCAAGACCAGAGAAAGACAAGAAGCTTAAACATAAGAACTTCATCACACTTAAGCTCACAGATATGGAACTGGTATGTTTAGAACAATCTGCCAATGCACTGCATATCTCAAGAGTGGAATATCTACGGAATCTGATTTTAGAAAAACCGATGATTTACAAATATGAGATTGTTGCTGACAATGAAGAACTTAAAAAGTTGAATGCAGAGATTGGAAAGATTGGATCTAATTTGAATCAGATTGCCAAAAAACTAAATCAAGGTGGAGTGCGATCTGTGATTCTCCAGGACCGGATCCATGAATGCATTGATAAACTTTTTGATTTACGAATAGAAGTTATGAAATTGGCAGGTGATCATTATGGCGATATTGAAACACAAGACAAATAAGAATATGAATTATGGCGATGCTTTGGATTATTTGCTTTTCCAGCACGACGAGTACACGATGAAACCCTTCTTAGATGAACAAGGCCGGAAACAGCTGCGTGAGGAATATTACATCGACGGCATTAACTGTGAGCCCATGTTTTTTGAAAAAGAATGCGAACAGGTAAATAAGCGATATAACAAAAACCAGCGATACGATGAGATCAAGAGTCATCACTATGTACTTAGTTTTGATCCTTCTGATAAAACAGAACGAGGGCTTACCGGTGAAAAAGCTCAACAGCTCGGTTTGGAATTTGCAAAGAAAAACTTTCCAGGGCATCAGATGCTAGTAGTGACACATACCGATGGGCACAATCACTCCGGTAATATCCATGTGCATATCGTATTGAATAGCGTCCGGAAGAAAACTGTAGAAGAACAGGATTTCATGGAACGACCGTGTGATCATAAAGCTGGATATAAACATCATCAGACCAGAGCACTTCTCACTCACATGCAGAAATCTTTGATGGAGATTTGTGAACGAGAAGGACTTCATCAGATAAACTTGTTAGAACCGGCGGGTGCAAAAATTACCCAGGAAGAATATTGGGCAAAACGCAGAGGTCAGAAAAATCTTGATGAAATGAATCAGAAGATTATTGAAGATGGATATACACCAACCAAAACAACATTCCAGACACAGAAACAAAAGATCCGTAATGCAGTGGATGAAATTGCTGAAGGAGCAAAATCCTTTGAAGATTTCCAGTCACAGCTATTTGAAAAATACAAAATCACTGTCATCGAGAAAAGAGACAGATACTCATATCATGTACCCGGACGAGACAAGAACATCAGCGAACGTTCTCTCGGCACTCATTATGGCAAAGAATACTTATCGAACATTTATGGCAGTAGGGCCGTAGTAGAGATTCCAGATACCCAACCAACAAAGGATTACGATCCGAACTATGATTATCAC
>JAUNDE010000107.1 GCA_030526265.1 Eubacteriales bacterium
CTTTCCAAAAAGAAAATCCGGATAAATCCGGACATAGAAGAGCACCGGCCATACAGACCGGTGCGTAAATGATGACTGATATGAAATTGTTCTCTTACAGCTTCAAACTGTTTTCATCCAGCAGGAAGTTACTCAGTCCAACCGTAATAATCCCATTCTCATCTCTTCGGACTTTGATATTGTCACCTACAACGATGATTTTTCTGAAGGAATCCGGAATGCTGAGAAGGCTTCGCTGTTCCTGATTTACTTTTTCTGCCGTCGGAAGTGCAAATGCAGATTGTATATAATACTTCTCACTTCCTCTTGTCGCAACAAAATCCACTTCCAGCTGTTTCTTCCCGCGTTTTCCATCGCCGGTGACTTCGAAGTGTTCTACCACTCCGACATCTACATGATATCCACGAATCCGCAGCTCATTGTAGATAATGTTCTCCATAAGATGGGTTTGCTCCACCTGGCGGAACCCCAGACGCGCATTTCTCAGTCCAACATCCTCAAAATAATACTTTGAAGGTGAACCGATGTACTTTTTCCCTTTGATATCATACCGCGCTGCCTTACTGATCAGGAAGGAGTCAATCAGATAGTCAATATAGTTCTTGATCGTCTTATCGCTGATGGACTTTCCTTTTACACTTTTGAACGTCCGTGCCAGCTTGTTCTGATTCGTATAGCTGCCAATCGCAGAGGCAAGGATATCCACCAGTTCATCCAGCTCTGCCTTGTTCCGCACATTATGGCGCTCAACGATATCTGAGATATAAACCTTTTGAAACAGTGAATTCAAATACTCCGCTTTATCTTCCGGTGCTTCCATGGTCAGAATCAGCGGCAGACCGCCATAGACAAGGTAATCATCCCATGCTTCATCCAGTGTTCCCTGATACGCAGATGTATACTCGGAAAAGCTCAAAGGATAGACATGGATTTCATCGCCGCGACCGCGAAACTGCGTAATCACATCAGAGGAAAGGAATTTTGAGTTGCTGCCGGTCACATATACATCCGCGTTGCGGATATGAAGCAGACTGTTCAGAACATCCTCAAACTCGTCCAGGTACTGCACTTCATCAAGAATGATATAATAATCTTCCTTATCTTTAATGCTTTCATCAATGAACTGAAGCATCGCATCGGGGTCACGCAGCTTCTTGTTTCGGCGGTCATCCAAAGCCACTTCAATAATGTGGTCTTCCGGTACGCCGGTTTCTAACAGATGATTATGAAACAGGTGAAATAACAGATAGGACTTTCCGCATCTTCTCACACCTGTTACGACCTTAATCAGACCGTTTTTCTTTTTGCGGATCAATTTATCCAAGTAAATATCCCGTTTAATCTCCATATACGCCCTCCATTCCGAAAAAAGGTGACTTTGCACCTCTTTTCGGAATATATTATACCAGATTTACAGGAGAAATTCAATATGGGCAGGATATTTTATTACGAAAATCATTGCATTTGCACCTGATTTCGTAATAGAAATCTTCGATCATCACAGATGTCGTCATACTAAGATGGATTTTC
>JAUNDE010000011.1 GCA_030526265.1 Eubacteriales bacterium
AAGCTGTAAAAGAATGTGAAGAAATCTCAAGAAGTTTATAATCTTAACATTGAATTTGAATTACACACAGGAAAAACGGACGCACAACCCCGATTTCCTGTGTGTTTTTTGTTCTTATTATGGAGACGAAATACGAAAGACATTACCTTTTGTTCCAATGCTCCCATCCGAATATGACTTTTACTGTATGATTGACATCGAAGAAAACAATTAAAATATTATGTCGGGAGCGGGCTTACGGGTTTACATGATTTGATGAAAATGTTAGAATATACCCATATTATATTTGATTTGCTAATCGGAGGTATAACAAATGAAAATAACAGAAGGCTACATGCCATATTTAGGCTACAAAACATACTACCGAATTGTCGGAGAAAATACGGGTAATAAGAAACCGCTGGTGCTTCTTCATGGCGGCCCGGGATCAACACATAATTATTTCGAGACACTGGACAGACTCGCTGAAGAGGATGGTCGTCAGCTGATCATGTACGATCAGATCGGATGTGGAGAATCATATCTTGACGGACATCCGGAGCTCTGGAATGCAAAGGTGTGGATCGGTGAGCTGATCGCGCTCAGAGAGCACCTCGGATTAGATGAGATCCATCTTCTCGGACAGTCATGGGGCGGTATGCAGCTTCTTGATTATGTATGTAATTACAAACCGGAAGGACTTAAGAGTCTGATCCTTTCAAGTACGCTTCCGGCATCCTGGATGTGGGGGATCGAGCAGCATCGTATGATCAAAGAATTACCACAGGAATATCAGGATGCGATCGAGAAGGCGACAAGCACAGGAGATTACAGTGATCCTGTATATCAGGCAGCAGAGACAGAATATATGCTTCGTCATGCAGCCGGAGCGGTTACGGAGGATTCTCCGGAGTGTCTGCGCAGACCGGTCAGAAAAGGTGGAGAGGCTTACGTTGTAGGCTGGGGTCCAAACGAATACACACCACAGGGAACATTGAAAGATTATGATGTTACAGAACAGCTCAAAGATATCAAAGAACCAACACTTGTCATCAGTGGAGGAAATGATCTCTGTACACCATACATAGCAAAATACATGTACGACAGAATTCCGAATTCTGAGTGGGAGCTTTTCCGTACATGCCGTCATATGTGCTTCGTTGAGGATAATGACAGATATGTTGAACTCATGAAAGAATGGCTGAATAAGAACGATTAATGATAGAGGGGCGCGGATGTGCCCCTTTTATTCTGCCGGGAAACGGAGTTTTCAGAGAATCAAAAACGGATCCTTGAAAGGAGTATGTCTATCGTGGCAACAATAGAGGAATACTATAACAAATTTAATGAAGAGAAGAGACTGAACAGCAGGCACGGACAGGTTGAGTTTCGCACATCCATGAAATATATTCATAAATACCTGGAAGAGATCGTTAAGATTACCGGGAAAGAGAAAAATGAGACAAAGATTCTTGATGTCGGAGCAGGAACGGGAAGATA
The DNA here is from genome assembly GCA_030526265.1 of Eubacteriales bacterium. Lineage (GTDB taxonomy): Bacteria > Bacillota > Clostridia > Lachnospirales > Lachnospiraceae > Claveliimonas. The sequence continues at coordinate 1,480 of JAUNDE010000011.1, forward strand.
CAGTATTGCACTCGCTGAAGAAGGTTATGATGTGACTGCGCTCGAGCTTGTGAAGCATAATCTTGGAAGGCTGAAAGCAAAGTGCGGCAAAGTACATGCGTATCAGGGAAATGCGATGAAACTGAAACGGTTCGCGGACGAGAGCTTTGACCTTACACTTGTGTTTGGACCGATGTATCATCTGCATGGTTCGGATGAGAAGCTTTGGGCACTTTTAGAGGCAAAGCGTGTTACAAAATCAGGCGGAGTGATTCTTGTGGCATATATCATGAATGAGTATAGCGTGATCACGTATGCATTTAAGGAAAGACATATCAAAGAGGCTCTTGAGACGGGAATGCTTGATGAGACATATCACTGTACCGAAACAGCAAATGAGCTGTACAGCTTTGTCCGTCTGGAAGATATGCAGGAATTAAATGAAAGAGCCGGGCTGAAAAGGATACAGGTGATCGCGGCAGACGGAGCGGCGAATTATATGCGACCATTCTTAAATGCACTCGATGATGAAGAGTTCGAAGCTTTTGTGCAGTACCATATGGCGACCTGTGAGCGAATGGATCTGATGGGGGCGACCAGCCATACTGTAGATATTTTGAGGAAATAACCATCGTCTCAAAGTATTCCATAGCGTGAATGCCAGAAGCATGATATAATGAGCCATATTATATAATATTTAGAAAACATTGAGTTTATCAGCAGGAGGAATAATATGAAAATTCTTGTATGTAATGTGGGAAGCACATCACTTAAGTTTAAGCTGTTTGATATGCCGTCCGAGCATGTGCTTGTACAGGCAGGTATTGAGCGTGTCGGCAATCCGGACGGAGGACTGTATAAATTTAAGACTGAGACGGTAGATTATAAAGAAGAGCGAATGGTCATAAAGGATTACCGCGCAGGGATCGAGATCTTCCTGAACATGATGCTCGAGTATCATGTGATCGGATCACTGGATGAGATATCTGCAATCGGCTTCAAGACCGTTCTCTCGAAAGGACATCTTGGCGTGCATGTGATCGATGATGCGGTTCTTAAGGGAATGGAAGATTATCTTGTTGTCGCACCGGCACATAACAAACACTATCTTGCTGCAGTTCGAACAATTCAGGAGATCCTTCCGGAGACAACACTTGTCGGTGTATTTGAGACAGCATTCCATCAGACAATTCCGGAAGAGGCATATGTTTATTCTGCCCCGTATGAGTGGTATGAGAAATACGGTGTCCGCCGTTTTGGATATCATGGAGCGTCTCATTCTTATGTGGCAGCAAATTTAAATGAACGTCTTGGTGAGCATTACAGAGCTGTTTCCTGTCATCTGGGAGGAAGCTGTTCGCTCTGTGCGATCGTAGATGGAAAGAGTGTAGATACAAGCTTCGGACTTTCTCTTCAGGCAGGACTTCCGCAGAGTAATCGTTGCGGTGACATTGATCCGTACCTTATCTTCTATATGGTAAATTCATGCGGAAAGACACTGGAAGAAGTAGAGAAAGAACTTGGAACGCAGAGTGGACTTCTCGGTATTTCCGGTGTGTCTGGCGATCTTCGTGATGTGCTTGCGGCAGCAGATGGGGGAAATGAGAGAGCAAAGCTCGCGGTTGATATCTTCATCCATGATCTTGTGAAATATATTGGCGGCTATGCTGCTGTCATGGGAGGAATTGATGCGGTCGCATTTACCGGAGGAATCGGAGAGAACAGTGAGTATGTGAGAGGACGTGTGATAGAAAAACTTGCGTTCCTTGGAATTAAGCTTGCATATGAGCCTAAGAAAGATGAAACAGTGACGAAATTGACAGATGAAGCGTCAAACGTGTCTGTTTTTGTGATCCCGGCAAATGAAGAACTGGGTGTTGCAAGAGCAACTTTAAAAGCAGTTTCTGCTGATCAGTAAAGTTAAGGATTCGAGATAGAACGGAGGGGTGATTATGAAGAAAAAACTTGCATTACTGATGACCGTCATCATGATTGTTTTATGTTTTACCGGATGCAAGGCAAAATATGCTGACAGTGAGTATCTTGGAACATGGAAAGCAACAACCGCTCAAGCATCAGGAGTCGATCTTTCTGTAGATTCTCTTTTTGACAGTCTCGTACTTACGCTTGATGAGTCAGGTGAAGCTGCACTTGATGTCAATGGTGAAGTGAGTAAAGGAGAATGGGAAGAGACAGAAAAGGGCTTCACCGTCGATGGGGAGTTAGAGTTTACTGTTGACGGAAGTGCAGCTACAGTGGAATATGAGGGTATGACAATTACATTTGAACACTAGAAGCCGACATTTTATCTATGCGTTAGGATAAATGTCTTCGAAAGAAAGGCTTCTCCAGTGTTTTCCGTAACTGAAATTCTTATCAAATTGTTCCGGGAGTGGCGTATTATTTTCCAGTGTGTCGCGATAGTGCAGGATGTTGCGGATACATTCATCAATTGCATTCTCGTACAGTTTGTCCAAAAGACAGCAGTAGTATTGACAGTCTGGATCGGCAGTGGGACTCATGATCAGTCCACCGAGTTTGTCATACTGATGGATTGCTTTCAGTATGCTCAGTATGATGACACGTTTCAGTCCACGCGGAGCATGGATCAGCCTCAGCATAATACGCATCCAGTGAAGTGTCTGACGGATCTGTCCGGCATTTACAGATGGAAAACATTCGGCAATGGTGAGGCTGTTGCCGACGGTTGGTTTTAAGTGATCGATCGTAAGTGTTTTCTCAGGGGACAAGCCGTCTTTGCGCATAAGATAACAGTCGAATTCAGCTTCGATCTTATTGTGGTGTATTCCGCTGACATCGATCATTTTCTGAATATATGGATGGCACATGTAATCTAATGTGTAATGACAGATAAAACCGTAAAGATAAGCGCACAGCTTTTGTTTCCCAAGGCTGGAATCATAGATGATTTTTGCCTGGGAAAAGAAGGTGTGCCCTTTTTGTTTGTGGATCACTCTGCCAAGTGTATTGATTTTGTTCTGCCTGAATGGATTATCATAGAACAGTATATCCGGACCGTGAAGCCCGATGTCGAACAGCTGTCTGTAAGGTCTGATTTCATTTTGAAGCTGTTCCGGAAGGCGTTCAAATACATCGTTTCCAAATCTGTAATGAGCGTAAGTTGTTGGCATCATGCACCTCCTGATTTGCAATTCATATGATTTGGGTTTATAGTATCAGATATATATTATTTTGGAAAGAGAGAGAATCATGAATAAAAAAACAATTAAAATCACGACAGGAGCGGCGATCATTGCGATATTTGCGATCTTACTGATTGTAAACAGGCAGACGGGACTTATGTTTGAGGAGATATTTATGTATTTCTTCCCGATTCCGATGATCGCGTTCTCGGCACAGTATGGATGGAAGAGCAGTATCCCGGTGCTTGTTTCAATGGCATTTTTTGCTTTTTTCTTTGGAACATTCACGACCATCTTTTATGCGACATCAGAGGCAATGATCGGTCTTGTGTTTGGCGATATGATCTATCGCAAAGCAGATATGACAAAGACATTGCTGGTAGTCATGGGGCTGTCTTCTGCAGTGAATGTTCTGAATACGATCGTATTGGCGAGCCTTTTTGGGGTGAATCTCAGTGAAGAAATTGCTGAGATCCAGAAAATGCTGGATTCGGTTATCACAAAGTCCGGAATGGTACTCCCTGACGGAATTCTGACAGACAACTATGTGATGCAGATGCTGGTTGTCTCAATGATCGTTTTGGGGCTGGCACAGGGATTTGTCATCTACGAATTCAGTCTTCTGATTCTTCGAAGACTTCGATTCCAATTTCCAAATCCCAGATCGATTTACAGTCTGTTTCCGCCGAAATGGACAGGACTGGTCGGTATGGTTGCGTATTATCTGTATACGTATACACTTGCAAATCCACTGTCCAATGAAGTACTGCAGACAGTCATTCAGGCATCCGGAATGTTTGCGGATCTGTATCTTGTGACATTTGGATTCATTGGTATTTCATTCTTTTTGAAAGGGCGCCTGCAGGTGCCGGCCATTTTGAAAGTGATCATCTGTGTGTTGATCTTCTTTACAGTGCCGCTGTTGGTTCTTATGGCAGGTGTGCTGTACATTGTGACGGATTATCACAGGTCGTGTGGTTATGACAAGTAAATGATGAATTATAACAGTTTACTTAGTAAAAGCTGCTCATCCGGTCAGGGAACAGAGCGGCTTTACTTATTTTTCAAAGTCAGAATAGCTACGATCAGCAATGCGATGGTTAATATAATTATGCAATTGTAAAAAGAAAATAAAATTAGCACTCACTACTTGACAGTGCTAATAACGGGTGCTATGCTTCGGTTAGAACAGGAAAACAAAAAGATTTTTTCATTTATGAAGGAGGTTTTGTTTATGAATATACAGAAATTTACGCAGAAATCCATTCAGGCGATCAGTGAACTGGAAAAGGTTGCGATCCAGAATGGAAATCAGGAAATTGAGCAGGAGCATCTGTTTTATGTTCTTCTCACACAGGAAGATGGATTGATCCCGAAAATGATTGAGAAAATGGGACTGAATACAAATTATGTTCTGACACGGGTAGAGCAGATGATCGCAAAAAGACCAAAGGTACAGGGAGGAAAGCAGTACGTTGGTCAGGATCTGAATCAGGTTCTTATCCATGCAGAGGATGAGGCGAAACAGATGGGAGACGAATATGTATCGGTGGAGCATCTGTTCCTGGCACTTCTTCAGCATCCTGGCAGAGATATGAAGACACTGCTTCGTGAGCTTGGAATCAGCAGAGAGGGATTTCTGCAGGCACTCTCGACCGTGCGCGGCAATCAGAGAGTGACAAGTGATAATCCGGAAGCTACGTATGATACACTGAATAAGTATGGAAGTGATCTTGTTGAACGTGCAAGAGAGCAGAAGATGGATCCTGTGATCGGAAGAGATGCAGAGATCCGGAATGTGATCCGTATCCTGTCAAGAAAGACAAAGAATAATCCGGTGCTGATCGGTGAACCGGGAGTTGGTAAGACAGCCGTGGCAGAAGGCCTTGCGCAGAGAATTGTAAAAGGAGATGTGCCGGAAGCGCTGAAGAATAAGACGATCTTTTCGCTTGACATGGGAGCGCTTGTCGCAGGAGCAAAATACAGAGGAGAGTTTGAGGAACGTCTGAAAGCGGTGCTTGAAGAAGTGAAAAACAGTGATGGACGTATCATTTTGTTCATTGATGAGCTTCATACGATCGTCGGAGCGGGCAAGACAGACGGTGCGATGGATGCAGGCAATATGTTGAAGCCGATGCTTGCAAGAGGTGAACTCCACTGTATCGGTGCAACGACACTCGATGAGTACAGACAGTATATTGAGAAGGATGCCGCACTGGAGCGAAGATTCCAGCCGGTGCTTGTCGATGAGCCGACCGTGGAAGATGCTATTTCGATTCTTCGTGGCCTGAAAGAGCGATACGAGGTATTCCATGGAGTCAAGATCACAGACGGTGCGCTTGTAGCAGCTGCGACACTTTCGAATCGTTATATCTCCGATCGATTCCTGCCGGATAAGGCGATCGATCTCGTGGATGAAGCGTGTGCACTGATCAAGACAGAACTTGATTCCATGCCTACAGAACTGGATGAATTAAACCGTCGTATCATGCAGATGGAAATTGAAGAAGCTGCACTGAAAAAGGAAGAAGACCGTCTGAGCAAAGAACGTCTGGAACACTTGCAGGAAGATCTTGCTGAGCTTAAGGAGGAGTTCTCCGGAAAGAAAGCACAGTGGGACAATGAAAAATCTGCGGTTGAGCGTGTTCGCAAATTACGTGAAGAGATTGAAACGGTCGGAAAAGAGATCCAGAAAGCGCAGCAGGAATATGACCTGAACAGAGCGGCGGAACTGCAATATGGAAAACTGCCGGAATTGCAGAAACAGCTTCATGAACTGGAGTCTCAGACAAGAGATGAAGACCGTGCACTTGTACATGAGTGCGTGACGGATGAAGAGATTGCAAAGATCGTTTCGAGATGGACGGGAATCCCGGTTGCCAAATTGAACGAGAGTGAGCGCAACAAAACATTACAGCTTGCCGACGAGCTCCACAAGAGAGTGATCGGACAGGATGAAGGCGTTGAGCTCGTGACAGAAGCAATCATCCGTTCCAAAGCCGGAATCAAAGATCCGACGAAGCCAATCGGCTCGTTCCTGTTCCTCGGACCTACCGGTGTAGGAAAGACAGAGCTTGCCAAAGCTCTGGCAGAGAGTCTGTTTGACGATGAATCCAATATGGTTCGAATTGACATGAGTGAGTATATGGAGAAACACTCTGTATCTCGTCTGATAGGAGCTCCTCCGGGATATGTCGGATATGACGAGGGTGGTCAGCTCACAGAGGCAGTAAGAAGAAAACCATATTCAGTTGTTCTCTTCGATGAAGTGGAAAAGGCGCATCCGGATGTATTCAACGTACTTCTCCAGGTGCTGGATGACGGACGAATCACCGATTCACAGGGACGTACCGTGGATTTCAAAAATACGATCCTGATCATGACTTCAAACATCGGTTCTGCATATCTTCTGGATGGCATTGGTGAAGATGGTGAGATCAGTAAGGAAAGTGCTGATGCTGTGATGGCAGATCTGCGTGCCCATTTCAGACCGGAGTTCCTGAACCGACTGGATGAAACGATCATGTTCAAGCCGCTTACAAAAGACAATGTATATCATATCATTGATCTTCTTGTGGCAGACGTGAACAGACGTCTCGCTGAAAAGGAGATTTCGATCCGTCTCACAGAAGCGGCGAAACAGAACATTGTCGAAGGAGGTTATGATCCGACATACGGAGCAAGACCGCTCAAGAGATATCTGCAGAAACATGTAGAGACGCTTGCGGCAAAGATCATGCTTCAGGGCGGGGTTGGAACAGACCAGACAATTGTGATCGATGAAGAAAATGGAAAGCTGAGTGCAAAAGCAGAATAAAAAGATATTCACTTTTTGAAGTAAATATGTTAGTATACAGACAAGAGCAGTTGCGAATTATATTTTTATAAATAGATTCGCAGCTGCTTTTTGTTGCCATGCATCCGGAAGAAGCTGCCGGTGGCAGATTCTGTAGGTCATGGCGACGAGGCAAGCGACATCGTGCCTGCACGAAATGTTATTTGCCGACCGCTGATCAAAGCGAGATATACAAAAGGAGGATAATAACGATGTTGAAAAAGATAAACTACAAAGAACTTGGACTGGATCTGCTTGCGGATGTAGTAGGAGGTATGCTGGTAGCTGTTGGTGTGTATAATTTCGCACTGAATGCCAATTTCCCGGTTGCGGGATTTTCCGGAATTGCAATTGTCTTATATCATCTGTTTGGGATACCGGTAGGTACGGCGACGATTCTTCTGAATATCCCGGTTACGTTTCTCTGTTTCAAATTTCTCGGAAAGAGATTTCTGTTCAGATCACTGAAGTCTATGCTGATCTCTTCGATCCTCATCGACTATGTAGCGCCGCTGCTTCCTGTATATAATGGTGAGAGGATTCTTGCTGCAATCTGTATGGGTGTATTGTGTGGTGCCGGATATGCGATCATTTACATGAGAGATTCTTCTACTGGAGGACAGGATTTTATTACGATGTCAATTAATAAGTTGCTTCCACATGTTACGATTGGATCTGCTTCACTTGTTCTTGATATTGTTACGATTCTGATCGGAAGTCTTCTTGTGTTCCGCGAGATGGATGGTCTGTTATATGGTGTGATCGTATCATATATCATGGCTACACTTATGGATCGTATCATGTACGGAATCTATGAAGGGAAAATGACACTTATCATTACCGAACGCGGAGAAGATATCGTGAATCAGATTGACGAGCATTCCGGCAGAGGTGCAACGATTTTAAAAGGAGTCGGGGGATATTCAAAGAGAGACAAGGATGTTGTCCTCTGTGCATGCAATAATAAGGAAATGTACCGGATCAAGCGTCAGGTGAAAGAAATCGATCCAAAGGCATTTACTATTATCGTAGAGTCAAACGAAGTGGTCGGAGAAGGCTTCCGGGAATAGCACGGAGAAGGCCTCAGAGAATAGCAGTTTCGTTGACACGCAAGGTTTGCCGCGATATAATAAAGTGATGCTATATGGAAGCATCTCTGAAATAGAAAAAAGATTATTATCGATTCAATAAAGGGGAATATAATCAGTATGAAATTCAAAGAGAGAAAATTTATTCCGGTTCTGCTCGGAGGAGATATCAATACGTATAGTGTGGCACGTGCTTTTTATGAGCAGTATCAGGTGAGATCCTATGTGTTCGGCAAGTACCAGACCGGACCGAGTTACAACAGTCAGATTACGATCTACGAGGGGAATCCGAAGATCGATACCGATGAATATTTCATGAAGCGGATCACAAAATTTGCGAGACAGCATAAGGATAAGAAGATTCTTCTGATCGGCTGCGGAGACAGTTATGTCGCACTTGCAAGCCGCCACAAAGATGAACTTCCGGAGAATGTGATCGCACCGTACATTGATTTTGATCTTATGGACAGCCTCCAGCAGAAGGAGCGCTTCTATGAGCTCTGTGAAAAGCATGGGGTAGATTATCCGAAGACGATCGTTTACAAGAAGGAAATGGGACTTGACTTTGCGTGTGAGTTCCCGTATCCGGTGATCTTAAAACCATCGAACAGTATTGCATACTGGGAGCATCCGTTCGAGACACAGAATAAGATCTACAAGATCAAAAACAGAAAAGAGCTCGAGAAAGTCATCACGCAGATCTATGATGCGGGATATGACGATGATCTGATCATTCAGGATATGATCCCGGGAAATGATGAGTACATGCGAGTTCTTACATCATATTCAGACCGTAACGGAAAAGTAAAGATGATGTGTCTTGGACATGTTCTTTTAGAGGAACATACTCCGCATGGACTCGGAAATCATGCAGTGATTATCACTGAACCAAACAAAGAACTGATGGGTCGTGTGAAGAATCTGCTGGAAGATCTTCATTATGTTGGATTTTCGAATTTTGATATCAAATATGATGAGAGGGATAACACATACCGTTTCTTTGAGATCAATACAAGACAGGGACGAAGCAATTATTATGTGACCGGCTCAGGATTTAACGTAGCGAAATACTTTGTTGAAGACTATATATATAATCGTGAACTTCCATATGAAGAAGCTACGGAAGAGCATCTGTGGATGACTGTTCCGAGGAGAGTTGCATACAAGCATGTAAAAGATCCGGAATATGTTGCGAAGATGAAAAAGCTCGTAAAAGAAGGAAAAGTTGTAAATCCGGTATTTAAAAAAGGAGATCTGAGGCCAAACCGTTTCCTTCGAATGTTAAAAACGCATTTGAAACAGTATAAATACTTCGATACTTATTACAAATAAAGGAATCAATATGGAAAATAAAATCTACAAACTAGGTGTCATTGGCGGAATGGGACCGGAAGCGACCAGTTATTTTTACGATTGTATCACAGGGCATACGGAGGCTTCCTGTGATCAGGAGCATATCGATATGGTGATCCTGAGCCATGCTACGATGCCGGACCGTACAGAAGCGATTATTACCGGAGAGGATAAGCATCTGATTGAACTTTTGAAAGAAGATGCAAGAACGCTGGAACAGCTGGGGGTGGCAAATATTGCCATCACATGTAACACATCACATTATTTCTTTAAACATATTCAGAAAGCAGTAAATATTCCTGTGATCAATATGATTCAGGAAAGTGTGAATTATGCGGTCAGGAATTTTGAGGATGTGAAGCGAATCGGAATCATGGCGACGGATGGCACGATCAATTCCCGTATTTATCACAAGGCATGTAAGGAGGCCGGAGTTATACCGGTGAAGCCTTCCGCGGAGAGACAGCAGGATGTCATGTCATTGATCTATGATGACATCAAGGCAGGGAAGCCGGGAGATCGAAAGAAATTTGACCGTGTAATGAAAGAGTTCATGCGCAAGGGATGCGATGTTGTGATTCTTGCGTGTACAGAATTATCTGTATTTAAGAGAAAACACGAAGTTCCGTCCATGTGCCTTGATGCGATGGATGTGCTGGTGAGAGAATCGATCATTCGATCGGGAGCGACCTATAAAGATTAGGAGAATCTGAAGATGGCAGAGATGAAATACTATACAGCTGCAAGTTACGTGGATCTGATGAAAGAGCGTGAGATGCTTGCAGAATACAATTTATATGAAAAAGATGAGACCGTCATCAAGCTTTTGACTTACAATTCAAAAGAAGTTGTGCCAGATACAATGTTTATCTGCAAAGGAGCCGCGTTTAAAGCAGAGTATCTAAAAGAGTCTGTACAGAAAGGTGCAGTCTGTTATATCAGTGAGCAGAAATATGAGCTGGAGGAAGAGGTACCTTACATCCTTGTAAAAGATATCAGAAAAGCGATGTCTGTGCTTGCAAACTACTATTACAACAATCCGTGGGAAGACCTTACGGTTGTGGGAATAGGAGGAACAAAGGGAAAATCGACTTCTGCATATTATATGAAATCAGTTGTGGATGATTTTCTTGCCGCACAGAGCAAAACAGACAGTGCGGTGATCTCTTCGATTGATATATATGACGGCAAATCGACAGTGGAATCTCATATCACGACGCCGGAGGCTGTGGAGCTTCAGTGCCATTTCCGCAATGCACTTGACTGCGGAATGGAATATGCACAGATGGAGATCTCTTCACAGGCGCTGAAATATCACAGAGTGGATGATATGAAGTTTGATGTTGCAGTATTTTTGAATGTGTCAGAAGACCATATCAGCCCGATTGAACATGCTGATTTTGAGGATTATTTTTCGTCCAAGATGCTGATGTTTGCGAAGACAAAGACGGCGGTCGTCAATCTGGATGCAGACTATATCGACCGGATCCTGAAAGAAGCAGAAGCATCGGAGGAAGTGATCACATTCAGTACGAAGAATCCGGATGCTGATTACTACGCATATAACATCGTAAAAGACGGACAGAATACGAATTTTATGGTGAGATGCGCAGAGTTCGACGAGCAGTTTACACTGACGATGCCGGGACTTTTCAATGTGGAGAATGCACTTGGGGTGATTGCATCTGCAGTAAGAATCGGAATTCCAAAAGAATATATTCATTCGGGACTTCTGCGTGCCCGTTCGAGCGGAAGAATGGAACTGTATGCAAGTGAGGATAAGAAAATTCTTGCAATCGTCGACTATGCACACAATAAGCTCAGTTTTGAGAAGCTGTTCTCGTCCATGCGGGAGGAATATCCGGAGTATGAGATCATAGCTGTTTTCGGATGTCCTGGAAAGAAAGCGCTGATCCGAAGACGCGACCTCGGTACAGTTGCAGGACAGTATTCGAAAAAGGTTTACCTGACAGCGGAGGATCCGGGATATGAGCCGGTAGAAGATATCTCGAAAGATATCGCGCAGTATGTGGAAGCGCAGAATTGCCCGTATGCTATGATCGAGGATCGTGGTGATGCGATCAGAGATGCGATTAGAACTGCCGAGGGAAAGACCCTTCTTCTCGTTACCGGTAAAGGAGGAGAGACAAGACAGAAGTATGGTTCACAGTATATTGACTGTCCTTCTGACGTGGAATATGTCAAACGATATTTAAAAGCGTATGATGAGGGTGCATTATAGAAGTATTCTTGTTACAGAGAATTTATGTGAATACCAATGAAGGCGGAAAGGGAAATGAAAAAAGGAATGAAAAAGTGTAAAGTGCTTCTCTGTGCGGCTGTGGCAGTGTTTATGCTTGCTGCATGCCAGAAAGAGGAACTTTTTGATGCAAAGGGATATGTTCAGGGCGTTCTTGATGCCTGCTATCACGGGGAGTACGCAGCACATGCAGAAGATGTCGGACAGACAGAAGATGAAATCAGAGAAGGTATTGAAAGTGCTGATTACGAGGAAGCGGAGAATGCGTTGAAAGGTACTGCAATGCAGGTGACGGAAGAGCATATCGCACAGTATTTGGAATTGATCACGGGGGCATATAAAAAGATCGAATATACGGTGGGTGAAGCTGTTGAAGATGAGAATGGGAACTTTACAGTGGAAGTCAGTGTCGTTCCGTTAGGTATGCTTGACTCATTGGAAGAGATTTTCACAAATAAGCTTACAGAAGCCGTGAATAATGGAACTTCAGAAGAGGAGTACATGGATATTTTCCTTGTGTCAATCAAAGAATCGATTGACGCGGCAGAAACCTTTGATCCTGTTACTGTGACATTTCATGTGAATTACACAGAAGATGCAGATGGAAACAGAGTGTATGACATTGAAGAAGATGATATGACATCGTTTGATAATATTGCGATTCATCAGCAATAAAGAATATTTAAGAGAGATGCGCAGAAAGCGTGTCTCTCTTGATTTTTTGTTATCTCGTCTCTGCCCAAAGTGATCTGTTTCGACATTTGAAGGGCAGATTTTGGATAACGGAAAATGTTGACGATGGTATATCTTTGTGTGAAAATAATAAATAAAGCTCATGCTGGAGAGTGTGATTTGAGATTACAGAGAGTATTGTATTCGCTTACGTATGATGTGATCTGTGGTACAGACGGGCAGGAAATCAGAGAGATTCAGTATGATTCCAGAAGGGTGAAAAAAGGAGATCTGTTTGTCTGCCTGAAAGGATTCAGAACAAATGGACACCTCTTTATAGACCGTGCGTTGGATAAGGGAGCTTCGGCAATTGTAATTCAAAACGATGAAAGGAAAGCTCTGGAAGCAAAGAAAATGTGGGCAGATCAATCCCTCACTGTCATCAGCGTTTCAGACACGAGATATGCGCTTGCATATATGGCAGCGGCATATTATGATTATCCATTCCGGAAGCTTCGAACAATTGGAATCACAGGTACAAAAGGAAAGACAACAACTTCATATATGATACGCGCCGGACTGATGGAGTCAGGACATAAAACGGGTCTGATCGGGACGATCGGGATTCACACCGGAAAGCGACAGATAAAGAGTAAAAACACAACACCGGAGTCGCTGGAGGTGCACCGGATGATGAATGAAATGGTGGAGGCCGGGTGTGACAGCGTTGTGATGGAGGTCTCCTCGCAGGCACTAAAGATGAGCCGCGTCGAGGGAATCCTGTTTGACATCGCCATTTTTACAAATTTTGGAGAGGATCATATCGGACCGGGGGAACATCGGGACAGAAGAGAGTATCTCCAGTGTAAAAAGAGGCTGTTTTCGCAGTGCATCGTTGGAATTGGAAATGTTGATGACAAATGTTATGAAGAAATTGTTGGCGATTCTGAATGTGAAAAGATCACATATGGATTTGGTGAAAATGCAGATTATATGGCAGGACAGGTGGAGAAGACATGGATCAATGGAATGCCGTCCGTTTCTTTTGTCCTCCGGAGAGATCGATCGCTGCTGGAAAAAGAGAAAGCGCCAGGCATAGAGGAATTAAAAATAGACCTGTCGATGCCCGGAGAATTCAATGTAATGAATGCACTTGCCGCGACTGCGGCACTTCAGAAGCTGAAAATCACAGATGAAGTGATCATAAGAGCGATGAGACAGATGATCGTTCCGGGAAGGATGGAGTGTGTGGATGCGTTTCCTGACTGCAAGGTGTACATTGATTATGCACACAATGAGATGAGTTTGACAGAAAGCCTGAAAATCTTAAGAGCATACTGCCATGGAAGACTGATCGTTCTTTTTGGATGTGGGGGAAACAGACCGAGAGAAAGAAGATTTGGTATGGGCAAGACGGCAGGGATCTATGCGGATTATGCAATTATTACGACGGATAATCCAAGATTTGAAAGCCCACAGTCTATTTTGGATGATATTGAATGCGGAATCAGACAGACAGCAGGAAAATATATAATAATTGAAGATCGAGAAAGAGCAGTCGAGTATGCTCTGAAGAATCATCTTCCGGGTGATGTGATACTGATCGCAGGCAAGGGGCATGAGACATATCAGGAAATAGGCGGGATCAAGATCCCGATGGACGACAGAAAACTGGTGAGGAAATGTACGCAGATATTATCATAGATATTACGCATGAAAAACTGGATAAAGTATTTCAATATATCGTTCCGGAAGAACTGAAAGAGCTTTTGGAAGTCGGCATGGAGGTCGTTGTCCCGTTTGGGCGCGGTAATCATGAGACGAGAGGATATGTGGTTGGATTTTCCGGGAAAGCAGATTATGAAGCTGACAGGATGAAAGAAATACTCCGTGTAGAAGAAAAGAGCATTGCGATCGAGTCAAAGCTTGTGAAACTTGCTGCATGGATGAAAGAGTCTTACGGCGGCACGATGATACAATCGCTAAAGACTGTGCTTCCGATTAAGAGGAAAGAACAGGAAGCGAAGAAGAGAACGATCAGGTGCATTTTAAGTGAAGAAGAAGGAAAAAGGAAACTGGAGTATTATCTTGGGAAGAACCAGAAGGCGAGAGCCAGATTACTTGCGGCACTCCTCGACGATGGAGAACTTGATTATGGCCTGGTGACGAAGAAACTTCACGTAACTGCATCTGTGATCCGTGCGCTGGAAGAACAGGGAGTTCTGAAGGTTGAGTCAGAAAGGATTTTCCGGAATCCGTTTATTGAAAAAAGTGATAAAAAAAATGATTTTGAATACACAAAAGGACAAAAAGATGCAATTGAGACATTTACAGAGGATTACGACGAGGGGCGTTATCGTACGTATCTTGTTCACGGAATAACAGGAAGCGGAAAGACAGAGGTCTATATGGAAATGATCGCGCATGTTGTGGCACAGGGGAGGCAGGCGATCGTTCTTATTCCGGAGATAGCACTTACCTATCAGACGGTCATGCGGTTCTATCGGAGATTCGGGGAACGGGTATCAATATTGAATTCCAGAATGTCAGCCGGAGAACGTTTTGATCAGATGCAGAGAGCAAAAATGGGCGAGATTGATGTGATGATCGGACCGAGATCAGCTCTTTTTACTACATTTCCGGACCTCGGACTGATCGTGATCGATGAAGAACATGAAGGAACGTACAAAAGTGAGCAGACCCCCCGTTATCATGCGAGAGAGACTGCGGTGAAAAGAGCAGAGCTTGAGCATGCCAGTGTTGTCCTTGGATCTGCAACACCGTCTCTGGAGAGTTATTACCGGTGTGAGAAGAAAGAATATGTACTGCTTAAGCTTACAGAGCGCGCCGGAAGTGGAGCAGTGCTTGCGGATGTTCATATCGCTGATATGAGAGAGGAGCTTGCAAAGGGGAACAGAAGTATTTTCAGTGATCTGTTAAAAGAAAAGATAAGAGAACGACTTGATAAGAAAGAACAGATCATGTTGTTTATCAACCGCAGAGGGTATGCAGGATTTATTTCCTGCAGATCCTGCGGCTATGTTGTAAAATGTCCGCACTGTGATGTCTCGATGTCCGTTCATAATAATGGAAAGATGGTCTGTCATTATTGCGGACATGAAGAAAAAGTGATCAGGAAATGTCCAAAGTGCGGATCCTCACATGTCGGCGGATTTAAGGCGGGAACGCAGCAGATCGAGAGCCTGATCAAAAAGGAATTCCCGACTGCGGGAGTTTTGCGTATGGATATGGATACAACTCGCGCAAAAGATGGATATGAGAATATCCTGTCTTCGTTTGCAAATGGGGAGGCAGATATCCTGATCGGCACGCAGATGATCGTGAAGGGACATGATTTCCCGGCGGTGACGCTGGTTGGCGTTCTTGCGGCAGATATGTCACTGAATGTAGGTGATTACAGGTCTTCAGAGAGGACTTTTCAGCTTCTGACGCAGGCCGGTGGAAGAGCCGGAAGAGGAGAACGTCATGGAGAGGCTGTGATCCAGACGTACAGTCCGGATCACTATAGTATCGTAAATGCTTCGAGGCAGGATTATGCGGCATTTTATCAGGAAGAAATGGCTTTTCGAAAGCTGATGGGCTATCCGCCGGCAGAGCATTTGCTGGCGGTGCTGATGATGGGAAAAGATGAGAAGCATCTTGATATGGCAGCTGATTATCTGAAAGAATATGTGGACAGATTTTGTGGTGAGAAGCTTCAGGTGATCGGTCCGGCGACGCCGTACGTATCAAAAGTAAGCGACGTTTATCGAAAGATTCTCTACCTAAAAAGTGAAGAATATGATATGCTTGTAAAGATCAAAAACTATATGGAGAAATATATTGAGATCAACTCGGGATATAAGACACTGAAGATTCAGTTTGATTTTGATCCGATGAGTGTGTTTTGATCTGAATGAACAGAAAAGAAAGCTGTCAGCTTAAGCTGACCGGAACCGCGCCAGGTCTCACGTGCGTTCGATTTGAACAGACTGATATAGAAAAGAGGAGATAAAAAATGGCACTGAGAGAGATAAGAGTAATGGGAGATGGAGTTCTCGAAAAGAAATGTAAAGAAGTAACAAAGATGACTCTTCGCACAAAAATTCTGATCGAAGATATGCTTGATACGATGTATGAAGCACAGGGGGTTGGCCTTGCAGCGCCTCAGGTCGGAATATTGAAGAGGATCGTTGTGATCGATATCGGAGAGGGGCCAATTGTTCTGATCAATCCTGAGATACTTGAGACTGCAGGAGAACAGACCGGCGATGAAGGCTGTCTGAGTGTACCTGGAA
Organism: Eubacteriales bacterium; assembly: GCA_030526265.1. GTDB lineage: Bacteria > Bacillota > Clostridia > Lachnospirales > Lachnospiraceae > Claveliimonas. Next base: position 18,129 of record JAUNDE010000011.1, read on the forward strand.
AAGCAGGTACGGTAACCCGTCCGAATTATGTGAAAGTAAAAGCGCTGAATGAAGATATGGAAGAAGTAATCTACGAGGGAGAAGAACTTCTTGCACGTGCATTCTGTCATGAGATCGACCATCTGGACGGACATCTTTATGTGGAACTGGCAGAAGATGGAATTCATGACGTACACTATGAGGAGGAAGAATAAATGAGAATCATCTTTATGGGAACACCGGATTTCTCGGTGGGAACATTAGAAGCGCTGATCGAAGCGGGTCATGAAGTAGTACTTGCGGTAACACAGCCTGACAAACAGAAAGGACGTGGAAAGGCAATGCAGTTTCCGCCGGTAAAGGAATGCGCACTGGCTCACGGGATTCCTGTGTTCCAGCCAAAACGAGTGCGTGAACCTGAGTGTATTGAGGAACTTCGCAAATACAATGCGGATGTCATGGTTGTCATTGCATTCGGTCAGATACTTCCAAAAGAAATTCTGGAAATGCCAAAATATGGCTGCGTGAATGTCCATGCATCACTTCTTCCGAAATACCGCGGTGCCGCACCGATTCAGTGGGCTGTTATTGACGGCGAGAAAGTGAGCGGTGTCACGACAATGCAGATGGATGAAGGGCTTGACACCGGTGATATGATCCTTAAGACAGAGATCGTGCTGGATGAGAAAGAAACAGGTGGAAGTCTTCATGACAAACTGGCAGATGCAGGGGCAAAGCTCTGCGTGGAGACACTGAAAGCGATCGAAGAAGGAACTGCAACGTTTACAAAGCAGGGAGACAGCCCGACAGCATATGCGAAAATGCTGGACAAGAAGCTTGGTCAGATTGACTGGAACAGATCAGCTGCTGAGATTGAACGTTTGATCCGCGGATTGAATCCATGGCCAAGTGCATATACGAACTGGAATGATAAAGTGATGAAAATATGGGAAGCTGAGGTGGAAGAGGAATCTTCAGATGCACCTGTCGGAACAGTAGTGAGAGTGACGAAAGAAGCATTTTATGTTCAGACAGGAGAGGGGCAGCTGAAAGTTCTGGCTCTTCAGATACCTGGTAAGAAACGTATGGAAGCAGATGCATTTCTGCGTGGTTATCAGGTTGAAGAAGGAACATTATTAAATTAAGGAGGTCTTTGATATGTTTGGTGGATATTATTATGGGTTCGGACTTGATCCGACATATATACTTGTACTGATCGGTGTGATGATCTGTCTTTTGGCTTCATCGAAGATGAATGCAACATTTAACAGATATTCCAGAGTCAGGAGCAGAAATGGTATTACAGGAAGAGACGCTGCAGAGCGGATTCTCCACAATGCAGGAATCTATGATGTGAGTGTGGAACATGTCCGTGGTAATCTTACCGATCATTATGATCCGAGAAACAAAGTGCTCAGACTGTCAGATGCGACATATCAGTCGACTTCGATCGCGGCTGTCGGTGTCGCAGCACATGAATGTGGACATGCGATCCAGCATGCATATGGATATGCACCGCTTTCTATCAGAAGTGCACTTGTTCCTGTTGCGAACTTTGGAAGTACACTTGCCTGGCCGCTGATCCTGATCGGTCTGTTTATGAACAGTGAGATGTCAATCGTATTGTTAAATGCCGGAATACTTATGTTCTCTCTCGCAGTTCTTTTCCAGATTGTGACACTTCCGGTAGAATTTAATGCATCGGGCAGAGCGTTAAAGCTTCTTGGGGACAATGGTATGCTGTATGAGGAAGAAGTAAGAGATGTGCGAAAAGTGCTCAGCGCAGCAGCACTTACGTATGTTGCCAGCGCAGCCTCTGCAATTTTGCAGCTGCTTCGAATTCTGATTCTTACAGGCAATCGCAGAAACAGAAATTAGTCGTATCGGAGCTGCATTATGGGGAATACAGTAAATGAAAGAGAGCTTGTGATGGAGGTGCTGCTGGCTGTTACGAGAGACGGCCAGTACAGCCATCTTGCGCTTGGAAGCATGCTTGAGAAATATCAGTATCTGAGCAAAAATGAGCGCGCTTTTATCACAAGAGTTTCAGAGGGAACGCTGGAACATATGATAGAGATTGACTATATCATCAATCAGTTCTCGAAAGTGAAAGTTAATAAAATGAAGCCTGTCATACGGGCGATTGTCAGGAGCGCAGTTTATCAGTTGAAGTATATGGACAGCGTTCCTGATTCTGCTGTCTGCAATGAGGCGGTTAAACTGGCAGGTAAGCGTGGATTTTCCGGTCTCAGGGGATTTGTAAACGGGCTTCTCAGAAACATCAGCAGAAATATGGATGAAGTGAAATATCCGGATCCGTCAGATAAGATCCGCTGGCTTTCTGTTACATACTCGATGCCGGAATGGATCGTGAAACAGCTGCTTTCTGATTATCCGGAGGAGACTGTCGCGGCTATACTTGAGGATTTTCAGAAAGAAAAGCCGACATCCGTCAGATGCAACTTAAGTAAGATCAGCCGGGAGGACCTGAAAAAAGCATTGGAAGAAGAGAGTGTCACAGTGAAGCTTCACCCGACACTTGACTGTGCGATGTATTTGTCTGATTATGATTATCTCGGAGCACTTGAGTGCTTCGAAAAAGGTTACTTTCAGGTTCAGGATGTGAGCTCGATGGAAGTAGCCGTGTGGGCAGCTCCAAATGAAGGGGATTATATTATCGATGTGTGCGCTGCTCCCGGAGGGAAATCGCTCCATCTTGCAGATATGCTTCGGGGGACCGGCCATGTGGAAGCAAGAGATCTGACAGAATACAAAGTAAATTTGATTCTTGACAATATTGAACGGAGCGGCCTGAATAATATTGATGCAGTTTGTATGGACGCGACTGTTCCTGATGAGACGTCCATCGATAAGGCGGACATTGTGATTGCAGATATTCCCTGTTCTGGGCTCGGTGTACTTGGGAAAAAGACAGACCTGAAGTACAAGATGACAGAACAGATGCAGCAGGATCTCGTGAAGCTTCAGAGAGAAATATTATCGGTTGTTCATCGGTATGTGAAGCCGGGAGGAAAGCTTCTGTACAGTACATGTACCATCCACAGAGCAGAAAATGAAGAGAATGCAAAGTGGTTTGAAGCGCAGTATCCGGAATTTGAAAAAGTTCGTGAAAGGCAGTTTATCCCGGGTGTGGATGAGAGCGATGGATTTTACATTGCGGAATTCAGACGAAATGTATAAATTATTATTAATCTCATAGAAAGGAAAAAGGATCATTATACAGTATGATCCGGATGTGAGTGGTCAATGAGAAAAAAGGATATTTGTTCCTGCACATATAAAGAACTTCAGATGGAGATGCAGGAGATCGGAGAGAAACCGTTCCGTGCAAAACAGATCTACGAATGGCTGCATGTAAAGCTTGCGGGTGAATTTGATGAGATGACAAATCTGTCAAAAGCGCTCAGGCAGAAATTAGAGGAGCAGTATGAGATCCGCAAAGTGTCGATGATTGACAGACAGATTTCCAAAATGGATCCGACTGAAAAGTTTTTGTTCGAGTTATATGATGGGAACATGGTAGAAAGTGTGCTTATGAAGTACAATTACGGCAATTCTGTCTGTATCTCATCACAGGTTGGATGCAGAATGGGATGCAGGTTCTGTGCGTCGACGATCGGAGGAAAACTCCGTGATCTGACACCGTCTGAGATGCTCGGTCAGATTTACCAGATTCAGAAAATCTGTGGAGAAAGAATTTCAAATATCGTCGTGATGGGAACGGGAGAACCGTTAGATAATTATGACAATTTTTTGAAGTTTGTACATATGATCAGTGATGAACATGGACTGCATATCAGTCAGAGAAACATTACAGCTTCGACATGCGGCATTGTACCGAATATGAAGCGGCTTGCCGAAGAAGGTCTGCAGATAACGCTGGCTCTGTCACTTCATGGATCGAGTCAGCAGAAAAGACAGGAACTTATGCCGATCGCGAAGAAGTATGAACTGTCAGAAGTACTTGAAGCATGTGATTATTATTTTGAGAAGACCGGACGAAGAATTACGTTTGAATACAGTCTTGTCCAGGGAGTGAATGATACGCAGGAAGATTTGAAGGGACTTGTTGATATTATGAAGAACCGGAACTGTCATATGAATCTGATTCCGGTTAACCCGATCAAGGAAAGAAACTTCCGGAAACCAAGCCGTAAAAATGCTTTGGAATTCAAAAATAAACTTGAACATAACGGAATAAATGTTACAATAAGAAGGGAAAGAGGCTCTGATATTGACGGGGCTTGCGGACAATTAAGACGACGTCATATAGAATCCCAAGAGGAGAATTAGATGAAATATTATGCAATGACAGATGTCGGAAGACGACGTGAAGTGAATCAGGATTATGTATATGCGACTGACAAACCGGTTGGTCCATTTCCAAACTTGCTTGTGGTTGCCGATGGAATGGGCGGACACAAAGCAGGTGATTTTGCGTCTAAATTTACCGTTCAGGTAGTCATCAGAGAACTTGAAAAAAGTAAGATCGACAGACCGGAAGCGATTCTGAAAAAGGTGGTTCAGACTGCGAATAAGGAGCTGATCCATGCTGCAAGCAAAGACTTAAAGCTTGAAGGAATGGGAACAACGCTTGTAGTCGCTACGGTAGTTGCAAATACATTATATTTCGCAAATATTGGGGACAGTCGTTTGTATCTGATAGATGATAACATCAGACAGTTATCAAAAGACCATTCTCTTGTGGAAGAGATGGTAAGGCTCGGTGGGATCAAAGCAGAAGATGCAAGAAACCACCCGGACAAGAATATTATTACTCGAGCTATGGGTGTCAAATCCAAGGTCGAGGCTGATTACTATGAATTCCGTCTCAAACGGGGAGATAAGATTTTGATGTGTACGGATGGGCTTAGTAATATGGTGGAAGATGAAGATATGTTTGGACTGATTAAGGGGTCAAGGGATGTTGTAGAAGCAGTGCAGATGTTGATCGACAGAGCCAACAGCAATGGAGGAAGAGATAACATCGGAGTTGTGCTTGCAGAACCAATTGTCAGTGAGGAGAGTGTGTGGTGAAAGACGGCATTTACTTAGGAAAGAGATATGAAGTATTAAGTAAGATCGGTGCCGGCGGAATGGCAGATGTATATAAAGGAAAAGATCATATGCTGAACCGCTATGTGGCGATCAAAGTATTAAAAAGAGAATTCCGCGAAGATTCAGGCTTCGTTAAAAAGTTTAAATCAGAAGCTCAGGCGGCAGCAGGTCTTATGCATCCGAACATTGTAAATGTATATGATGTTGGTGAGGATCGTGGTCTTTACTATATGGTTATGGAGCTTGTAGAAGGAATTACGCTGAAAGATTATATTGACAAAAAGGGACGTCTGTCTGCAAAAGAAGTGATCAGCATTGCAATTCAGATGTGCAATGGTATTGAGGCGGCTCATGGAAGACAGATTGTTCACAGAGATATCAAACCGCATAATGTGATCATTTCCAGGGAAGGAAAAGTAAAAGTAACAGACTTTGGAATAGCAAAGGCTACGACTTCTGCTACAGTCAGCACGTCTGCGATGGGCTCTGTGCATTACACATCGCCTGAGCAGGCAAGAGGAGGATATGTCGATACAAAGAGTGATATTTACTCGATCGGTATCACGCTGTATGAGATGGTTACCGGGAAAGTGCCTTTCAATGGAGAGTCTGCAGTGGAAGTCGCTGTCAAACATCTGCAGGAAGAGATTGTTCCGCCTTCAGAGATTGTCCCGGATATTCCGTACAGTCTGGAACAGATCATCCTGAAATGTACGCAGAAGATATCAGAACGCAGATATGGCAATATCGCAGAACTAATCCAGGATCTGAAGCGCGCGCTGATCGATCCGGATGGAGATTTCGTTCGAATTGCATATAATAATGCAGATACGGTGATCTTATCGGAAGATGATCTTGGAGATATCCGTGATTCATATTCGAAGAAGAAGAAAGAACGTTATGACGATGACGGATATGAAGATGAGTATGAGGATGAGTACGAAGATGGGTATGACGAAGAATACGAAGAAGATTATGACGACGACGATTATGATGACAAGAGAGAACATGAAGAGGAAGTAAACCCTCGTATGAATAAGATCATGAAGATCATGACCATCGTGGTCGCAGTGCTTGTTCTTTTGGTACTTGGTGTTGTTGTCGGAAAAGCAACCGGACTTCTGAAATTTGGTCAGGGCATCACAGCGGTTGATTCAGAAGGCAGAGTCAAGGTTCCTGCTCTTGTTGGAAGAACAGAAGGCGAAGCGAAGTCGATTTTGGAGGAAGCTGGTTTTCGCTGTGTTGTTGCGGAACGCCGTTCATCGAAAAAGTATAAAGAAGGACTTGTTATCGAACAGAATCCGGTTGAAGGAAAGAAGCTAAAGAAGGGTTCTGATGTGGAGATTGTTGTGAGTTCAGGAATTGATAAAGAAGAAATACCAGTTCCGGATGTAGAGGGAAGAGACGAAGAAGAAGCGCAGAAAATCCTGGAAGATGCCGGCTTTAAGAATATCACATCTGAGGCTGTGTACAGTGAAGAAGAACAGGGTGTTGTTATTGGAACTGATCCGACTGCGGGAACTAAAGTTGACAAAAATACAACGATCAAGATGAAAGTAAGCAAGGGATCAGAAAAAATTCCTGTGCCAAATGTTGTCGGCAAATCAGAAAATGATGCAAAGAGTGAGATCACAGATGCGGGGCTCACCATTTCTACAGTAGAGACGGAATACAGTGAAAGTTACGAGACCGGACTGGTGATCAGACAGGATCCGGCCGGAGGAAAAGTGGAAAAGGGCAGCAGCGTAAGTCTCGTTGTAAGTCTCGGAAAGAAACCGGAAGAGAAACCGAAGGTGCCAAGCATCGTCGGAGCCAGTGAGAGCAGTGCGAAGCAGATGATTATCAATGCCGGTCTGACGGTTTCTGATACGACGTATATTTCTAGTGATACAGTTCCGGCGGGATGTGTCATCAGCTGTAGTCCGGGTGTCGGAACAGAACTGTCAAAAGGTGCATCTGTCAGCATCGTGATCAGTACCGGTGCAGCGCCTGAGGAGCAGCAGTAGCATATGCAGGGAAAAATTATCAAAGGTATTGCCGGATTCTACTACGTTGATGTAGCAGGATCCGGTATTTATGAATGTAAGGCAAAAGGAATCTTCCGGAAAGAAGGTGTCAAACCGCTTGTCGGTGACGAGGTTTGTATCGAGGTTCTCAGCGAAGATGATAAAGAAGGCAGCATTACGGAGATATTGCCGAGAAAGAATGAACTGATCAGGCCAGCTGTCGCGAATGTGGATCAGGCGCTTGTTGTGTTTGCGGTCAGGAAACCGAAACCACATTTCAATCTGCTGGACCGTTTCCTGATCATGATGGAATGCAAAGAGATTCCGGTAATCCTGTGCTTTAACAAGCAGGATCTCTCGGATGAAGGAGAAATCGAAGAGATCAGAAGGATCTATGAGCCGGCCGGATATCAGGTCATATTCATCAGCGCCCGCAAAGAGGAGAGGATCGATGAGATCAAACGCATTCTGAAAGGAAAGACAACGACAGTTGCAGGCCCGTCAGGAGTCGGAAAATCATCGCTGATCAACTGTCTCCAGGAAGGTGTACAGATGGAGACAGGATCCGTAAGTGTGAAGATCGATCGCGGAAAGCACACGACCAGGCATTCGGAGCTGATCATGATCGACACAGAGACCTATATTATGGACACGCCGGGATTCAGTTCTCTGTATACAAATGATTTCGAAAAAGAAGAGCTGAAATATTACTTCCCTGAGTTTACACCGTATGAAGGGATGTGCCGGTTCCATGGATGTGATCATGTACATGAGCCGGGATGCGCAGTGAAGGAAGCGCTGGAAGAAGGAAAGATCCATCCGGTCAGATATCAGAATTATTTGGAATTATATAATGAGATTAAAGATAAAAGGAGATATTAAAAATGAAGTACAAAGTTGCACCATCAATCTTATCAGCAGACTTTACCCAGCTTGGAAATCAGATCAGAGAGATCGAGGAAGCAGGAGCGGAGTATTTACACTTTGATGTGATGGATGGAATGTTTGTCCCAAACATTTCGTTTGGTATTCCGGTTATGAAATCGATCAGAAGCGCAACCGGTCAGGTGATGGATGCGCATCTGATGGTACAGGATCCGATCCGATATGTGGACGCCTTTAAAGAGGCAGGCGCAGATCTTATCACAGTTCATTTTGAAGCATGTCCGGATGTGAGAGCATGTCTTGAAAAGATCAAAGAAGCCGGAATAAAAGCAGGACTTTCTATCTGCCCGGCAACACCGGTAGAAGTAGTGAAAGAGTATCTTGATATTGTCGATATGATCCTCGTGATGTCTGTTGTTCCTGGAGCAGGCGGACAGGCATTTATTCCTGAGTCATTAGACAGAATTAAAGAAGTTCGCGAAATGATCGCGCAGAGTGGCCGTGAGATTGACATCCAGGTAGACGGAGGCATTAAGGTTTCAAATGCAAAAGACGTTCTGGATGCCGGAGCTAATATTCTTGTTGCCGGTTCTGCGATATTCAAAGGTGATCTTGCAAAAAATACAAAAGATTTTCTGGAGATAATGAAGGATTATGAGTAAGTGTGCGGTTATTATCAGCGGTGGTGCATTGGATGATGCATTTGCACTGGACGTTTTGAATGAAATAGAAGACCGGCTGGTCATCGGAGTGGACGCGGGGGTGAAGTTCCTTTATCGCAATCAGATTCTTCCGAATTATATCGTGGGAGATTTTGACAGTTTGTCTGAAGAGATCGTTACCTATTACAAAAAAGAGACGAAGGTGCCGATCAGAGAATTTAATCCTGTGAAAGATGCGTCAGATACGGAGATCGCGATTCGATTCGGGATGACACTTGGATGTGAAAGACTTATAATTTTGGGGGCAACCGGTAATCGCATGGATCATATGTGGGCGAATGTTCAGTCACTTTCGATCGCGCTTAAAGCGGGGGTTCAGGCAGAAATACTGGACAAATGGAATCGTATTCGTCTTATCGACGGCAGGACTGTTCTGAAGAGAGAAGAGGCTTTTGGAAAATATTTCAGTATATTTCCGCTCGGAAGCAATGTGATGGATCTCAGTATTACGGGGGCAAAGTACCCACTCTCTCACTATACACTGACATCGTCATGCAGTATGTGTGTCAGCAATGAGTTCAGTTCGGATGAGGTGACCATTGATTTTCCTATCGGTGTCGTCATTCTTATGGAGACAAGAGATAAGAGTGATATCAGGTAGGACCTGGGAATGGAAACTGTTGTCAGAAATACTTATAATTGCGAGATGATCTATTAGGAAAACTAATAATTATTCAATTAAAAAAATAATCAATACTGATCAAAGAATTTGATGACTATTTTCTTTCCTGTGCTATAATCAAGGAGAAATAAATACTGTCAAATTCGTCAAAGATATATTGCAGGACGGGAAACCTGTTGTCATTCCTATTCTGTGGTATATCTTTTTTCTTTTTACGGATTTCGGATCAATCAGGCAGCAAATGGATGCCCTGCCTGAGCAAAATAAAAATCATATAAACAGGAGGATACTATGATGGAAAGAACAGTGGAGAATCTGAAGGAACGGATCCGCGCAGGACGCGGGATCATTCCGGCACACAAGGTGATCAAAGGCGGACAGCTTGTAAATGTTATGTCCAGCGAGATCTACCCGGCTGACATTGCAGTGTACGGAGACATGATCGCAGCAATCGGTGATGTAGAGGCATACATCGGAGAGGATACCGAGATCATCGATGCAGCCGGTTACTATCTGACACCTGGTATGATTGACGGACATATCCACAGCGAGTGCAGCAAGCTCAGTATTACAAGCTACGCAAAAGCGGTTGTGCCGCATGGAACAACAAGTATGATCTCAGGACTTGATGAGTACATTTCCGTATCAGGACTGGAGGGACTTCGTGAAGTCCTGGATGAGGTGAAACAGAGCCCTCTGAAAGTATTCTGGGGTGCACCATTCAAAACACCGTATACAATTCCAAAATCAACAGTATCTTTTAATATTACAAAAGAAGTTCATGAGGAAGTTCAGAAATGGCCGGAGTGTTTCGGTGTGTGGGAGACTGTAAGAGAATTCCTTCAGGAGGAAGATGAAGATACACTCGGAGCAATCGCGACAGCGTCAAAGAACCGTCTTCCGGTATTCGGATGTGCGCCAATGGCAGTCGGAAATGATCTGAACGGTTATCTCTGCGGCGGAGTAAGACTGGATCATGAAAGCTATACACATGAAGAAGTGGTTGAGAAGATGAGAAAAGGTATGCATATGCTGATCCGTGAATCTTCTGTCACTCATTTTCTTGCAGAAAATATGAGAGCCGTAACAGAAGTGAATCCGGCATTTGCACGTCGTGTAAGCTTCTGTACCGATGACGTGACAGCGACAGATGTTCTCTCCAAAGGTCATCTTGACAATGTTGTCCGTCTTGCGATCAAGGCAGGTGTTGATCCGATGACAGCGATCCAGATGGCAACAATCAACAGTGCGGAAGCATACCGTATCGATCACCTGATCGGATCGATCTGTCCTGGAAGAATTGCCGATATTCTTTTCGTTTCAAACCTCGAAGAATTCGAAGTGAAGAAGGTTATGACAAACGGTAAGATGGTAGCAGAAAACCATAAGATCTCCTATGACCTTCAGGCACCGGCAAGAAGCAGTGTGCTCAAAGGACAGCTGAAATGCAAACTTACAACAAAAGAAAACTTTGAATATAAAGTAGATATCCAGAACGGAGAGGCAGATGTTCTCGCGATGGATGTCAAAGGTCCATTTGTCCGCAAGAGAAGAGACGTCGTATTAAAAGTGGAAAATGGTATCGTTCTTCCGGATCCGGAGCAGGATGTTGCAATGGTATCTGTACTGGAGAGATTCGGAAGAAACGGAAATCAGTCACTTGCATTCTGTTCCGGATGGAATCTGAAAAAAGGAGCAATGGCTTCTTCGGCAGCACCGGATGACAATGATCTTGTTGTAATGGGTGTGAGTGCAGAAGATATGTCCATCGCTGCGAACTATGTCATCGAACAGGGCGGCGGACAGGTCGTTGTTGCGGATGGAGAGATTCTTGAATTCCTTCCTCTTCCGGTAGGAGGTATCGTAAGTGATGCGGAGCCGGAGGAAGTAGCGGCAATGGAGAGGAAGATCGATGAGGCAGCAAGATCACTTGGATCAGAACTTCCGGATCCGATGATGTACATGTTCTTCCTTCCGATTACAGCGATTCCGGATTATGCGATCACAGATGTTGGTCCGGTTGACTATGTAAATCTGAAAATATTTGATCCAATTTTAAACCTGAGAGAGAAATAGGAGAAAAGAAGTTATGAAAGAATCATTAAAGAAACTGATCGACGTTGCAGCAGGAAGAGTTCCGGCAGACGTTGTAATTAAAAACTGTAAAGTTGTAAATGTATTTTCCGGAAAGATCGCAGAGGGAAATATCGCACTCTGTGACGGACAGATCGCCGGAATCGGTGATTACGAAGGCAAAGAAGTGATCGATGCCGAGGGAAGATATGCAGCACCTGGCTTTATCGACAGCCATATTCATATCGAATCATCATACGTAAGCCCGGAAGAGATCGGCAGACTGCTCGTGCCGCACGGCGGAACAACGATCATCGCAGACCCGCACGAGATCGTGAATGTATGTGGGATTGACGGACTTGACTACATGATGGAGGCTGCAAAGAGAACAGCACTTGACATTAAATATGTACTTCCATCCTGTGTTCCTGCGACACCATTTGAGCATGCAGGAGCAGTGATCAATGCACCTGAGATGGAAGAACCGATCACAAGAGATAACATTCTCGGTCTTGGTGAGTTCATGAACTTCCCGGGCGTGATCATGGCAGATGACATGGTTCTTGAGAAGCTTCTTGTGGCTAAGAAAGAAGGTAAATTCATCGACGGACACGGACCTGGAATCACAGGAAAAGAACTGAATGCCTATACATCCGCAGGAATTCTTGCCGATCATGAGTGCTCTACGGTAGAAGAGATGAATGACCGTCTGGAAAGAGGTCTGTATATCCTGTTAAGACAGGGTTCTGCATGCCATAACCTTCGTCCTCTTCTGAAAGGAATGACAGAGATGAACAGCAGAAGATGCCTTCTCTGCTCAGATGACCGTCAGCCAAAGACGATCCTTCACGAGGGACACCTCGATAATCACCTTCGCATCTGTGTGGAAGAAGGGGTTGATCCTGTGACAGCGATCCGTATGGCTACGCTGAATGCAGCAGAGTGCTTCGGTCTGAAAGACAGAGGTGCGATCGCACCGGGATACCGTGCAGACATTGTTCTTCTTGATGATCTGAAAGATTTCAAGGTAAATAAAGTATTTGTAGAAGGTAAGCTGACAGCAAGCGAGGGAACTTACATTCCTGAGATCGAGCCATATGATATCTCTTCTGTAAAGGGAAGTGTTATCGTAAAAGATTTCTCCACAGAGAAGCTGAAAATGCATCTGAAGTCAGATAAGGTGAATGTGATCGGAATCCTTCCTGGAGGTGTTGTTACAGCGAAAGAGACAGCGCAGATCACACTCGATGAGAATGGCGAATTTGTCAGAAATCCGGAAGAGGACATCGTAAAGGTTGCGGTTGTTGAAAGACATCAGGGTACCGGAAATGTTGCATGCGGATTTCTGAAAGGATATGGAATCAAAGAAGGAGCAGTGGCACTTTCTATCGCACACGATTCCCACAATATCATTGTTGTAGGTGTGAGTGACGAAGAGATGGCATTCGCTGTAGAGAGCCTGATCGCACAGGAAGGCGGAATCGTCCTCGTGAAAGATGGTAAAGTCGTAGAGAGCATGCCGATGCCGATCGCGGGACTGATGAGTGACCAGAGCGGTGAATGGGTAGACCAGAAGCTTACAGATATTCATGAGAAGGCATTCTCTGAGCTTGGAATCAACGGTGATGTGGAACCTGTGATGACACTTTGCTTCATGTCGCTTGCAGTAATTCCGGAAGTGAAACTGACAGACATGGGACTTTTCGATGTGACTACATTCTCGTTCATCCCGGTGGAGGCAGAGTAGGGAAGTATGAGAGAAAAGACAGCAAAAGAACCTGTTCTGGAGATGAGAAAGATCACCAAGAAGTTTGGAAAGGTGACTGCGAATAAAAATGTGGATCTGTCTCTTTATCCGGGAGAGATCCATGCACTCCTTGGAGAAAACGGAGCGGGTAAGAGTACATTGATGAATATTCTGACCGGTATTTATAAAGCAAACAGCGGTAGCATCTATTTTAAAGGCGAGAAGGCAGATATCAAATCTCCTCGTCATGCGGTAGATATGGGAATCGGTATGGTACATCAGCATTTCCATCTGATCCCTACGCTGACAGCAGCGGAAAATGTGTTCCTTTACACGCCGGAATGCAAGACAGTCCTCAACAAAAAAGAGATGGAAGAAGCGATCAGAAAGTGTTCTCATGAATTCCATCTCGATATTGATCCGTCGGCAATGGTGTGGCAGATGTCTGTCGGAGAACAGCAGAGAGTAGAGATCGTAAAGCTTCTGTACCGCGGCGCTGACCTTCTCATCCTTGATGAGCCGTCAGCGGTTCTCACAGCGCAGGAAGCAGAAGAAATGTTTAAGACACTCCGCGCGATGGCAGAGAGCGGAAAGAGCGTCGTCGTTATTTCTCACAAGATGAATGAGGTTATGCAGTTTGCAGACAGAATCACGGTGTTGAAAGGCGGAATGGTCGAAGATACAATGCCGGTCGAAGAGGCGACGATCGAGCGTCTTACAAGAGCGGTGGTAGGAGAAAGAGAATTAAAACCGCAGAAAAACGACGGATCGAACAGGCAGGAGAAGGTCGTTCTTGAAGTGAAGAACCTTTCTGTGAAAAATGATAAAGAACTCCCGGCAGTCAGGAACGTAAGCTTTGATATTCATGCGGGCGAGATCTTTGGAATCGCAGGTGTTGCCGGCAACGGACAGAAAGAACTTGCAGAAGCAATCGCGGGACTTCGAAAGTCTGAGGAAGGAAGCATCATTGTAAATGATGAGACTGTGACAGGACTTTCCGTGAAGGAACGAATTGAGAAGAAGATTGCTTTTATCCCGGAAGACAGACTTCATATGGGACTTGTTCCGGATATGACAATGGATGAAAACCGCATCCTGAAACAGTTTGACAGTCCTGATTTCAGCAAAAACCATCTTTTGAAAAAGAAAAATATCAGAAGTGTGGTTGAGGCTGAGATCGAGAAGCACGACATCAAGATCGCCGGAATGAACGCTCCGGTATCCCTGATGTCCGGAGGAAACCAGCAGAAATTACTGATTGCCAGAGAAGTGGGATCTGAGCCGGATCTTTTGATCGCGGCTTATCCGGTCAGAGGTCTTGACATCGGTGCGACAGAAGCGATCCATGACATTCTTTTCGAACAGTGTAAAAAAGGAGTGGCAGTACTTCTGATCTCAGAGGAGCTCGATGAGCTGTTCCAGATGTCAGACCGGATCGGTGTTCTGTGTGATGGTGAGATGATGGCGGTTCTTCCGAGGGAAGAAGCAGATTATGATACAATAGGAAGGCTGATGTCGGGTGAACGTTATGAGAAGTAGAATCAGATTTGAAAAAAGAGAAAATATCAGCATGCTCAGAACGCTTATCATGTCAGTTGTATTTGTATTTCTGGCACTTGTATTCTGTGGATTTATCATTGCTTCGGTAGGATTTAATCCCATCGAAGTATATGGAAAGATGATTACGAAAGTATTCTTTTCAGGAAAAGGCATCCGTAAGATGGTAGAGGCAAGTCTGCCGCTGATGTTCTGTGCACTTGGAGTTGCCCTGACATTTAAGATGAACCTGAACAATATCGGGGCAGAAGGACAGTATGCAATGGGCGTCATCGGAGGAGGAGCATTTGTGCTGTTCGGGCCTCAGATCGAGGGACCGGCAGGTATGGTGATCACAGCACTCTGCTGCTTCCTTGGCGGTGCGGTGTGGGCTTTGGTCCCGGCGCTTACGAAAGCTTATTGGGATGTCAACGAAAGTATCACGACATTGCTGTTAAATTATATTGCGCTTATGATCTTAAGTTATCTGTGCCTCGGACCATGGAAGAAGCCGGGACAGAACGTCGGTCAGACAGAGAGAATCCCAAGAGGGCTGGAACTTCCGGAGATCGGAAACACAGGAATCAATGTCGGGCTGATCTTTGGGATCCTTGTGGCAGTGCTGATCTATCTTGCATATCGCTGTACAACGGACGGCTATCAGCTGTCTGTGATCAGAAGCAGTAAAAATGCTGCCAGATATGCCGGTATCAATATCAGGAGAAATATTATTTTCGTTATGCTGCTCAGTGGAGGTCTGGCAGGTCTTGGCGGATTTGTTCAGTATTCGGCAGTTACACACCGAATTATGGAAGGAATGCCGAACAATGCAGGATATACGGCCATTGTTATCGCATATCTCAGTCGCCTGAACCCGCTTGTAGTAATTATTGTATCCATTCTTTTTGCGGGATTGCAGAACAGCAGTGCAACAGTACAGGTTCTCGGGGTTCCGACTCAGATCGCAACGATGATCCAGGGAACGATCATGCTGTTCGTGATCGCTTCGGAATTCTTCCAGAAATATAAACTTGTAAGAGTGAAGGAGGTGGAAGAATAATGACATTACTTATTTCACTATTGTCAGGTGCTCTCGTATATGCAGTGTCTGTTATGTATGCCGGAATCGGTGAGACATTTTCGGAGCGTGCGGGTGTCATGAACCTCGGAGTAGAAGGCGTTATGCTGATGGGGGCTGTGAGCGGATATATCACAGCGGTCCATACACAGAATCTTCCGCTGTCCTTTCTCGTTGTACTTCTGACCGGTGCGGTTCTTGGCTTATTATTCGCCTTTCTCACCGTAACCCTTCAGTCTGACCAGACGGTCTGCGGTATGGCGATGCTTATTTTCGGTACAGGACTGAGCGGATTCCTCGGAAAAGACGTGGCAGGTGTTGCCGCAAACCTGAAGTTTGAGATTATAAAAATACCGGGACTTTGCAGGATCCCGATTCTCGGAAAAGTTCTCTTTGAACAGAATCTTCTGGTATATGCGATGTATATCATTGTTCCACTTTCGGTATTCTATATTTACAGGACAAGATATGGATTGAAACTTCGTGCACTCGGAGAGAATCCGGCTGTTCTGGATGCTGCCGGAGATAACGTATTTGCGATGCGTTATGGATACGTTGTGTTCGGAAGTATGATGATGGCAGTGAGTGGTGCCTGTGTATCGCTTGCCAACACGAACTTCTGGGCAAGTGGTATGACAGCGGGAAAAGGATGGATTGCATTTGCACTCGTTGCATTTTCATCCTGGAATCCACTGATGCTCACATGTGGAGCATTGCTCTTTGGATTTATCAGCTGTCTCGGAAGTAATCTGCAGATCTACCTTCCTCAGATTCCGACGGAAGTGTTCAGTATGCTGCCGTATATCGCAACGATCGCAGTATTTATTCTCTCAACCGGTAATTTCCGTAGGAAACATACTGCGGAGCCTGCGGCACTTATGAAACCGTATGACAGAGAAAGCAGATAACAGGAATGTATATATCCACTGGATATTGCAGATATAGAAACACATAAGGTTGCTTAATCACTAAGGAGGAAAAAATGAAAAAGAAATTATTAAGTGTATTAGTAACAACTGCAATGGCTGCTGCATTGCTTGCCGGATGTGGCGGAAGTTCTGAATCAGAGAGCTCAGAGGCATCTGGTGAAACAAAAGACGTAAAAGATCTTGTGATCGGTGAGATCCATTATTCTGTTGTTGAAGATGGCGGCTGGGCACAGGGAATGCATGAAGGTATCGTAACTGCATGTGAAAATCTTGGAATTGACACAGAGACAAATCTTCTTACAATGGAAGAAATCGCAGAAGAAGATACAGCACTTGTAGAGTCTACAGTAGAAGAACTCGTAGATAACGGCGCAGACATCATCTTTGGATGTTCAGCCGGATACGCAACAATTCTTGCAGAGCTTCAGGAAGAATATCCGGATGTGATCTTTGCTCAGCAGGGAAATGATGTATATGACAATATCGTAGAGTTCCAGATCCGTGGATACGAAGGTGATTTCCTTACAGGTTACCTCTGTGCACTGATGAATGAAGGTTCTGATGAGCTTGGATTCTGTGCAAGTATGGATGAGGCATCTGTTCGTACAGCAGTGAACTCTTTTGCACTTGGCGCAAAATATGCAAATCCAAACGCAAAAGTACAGGTAGTATGGGCTGACAGCTGGTATGATCTTGACATTGAGTCTCAGAATGCAAAGACACTCATCGACAAAGGTATCAAATACATGGGTATGGAAGCTTCTTCACCGGCAGTTCCACAGACATGTGAGGAGAACGGAGCATTCTGTATCGGATATAACGTAGATATGGAAGCGAGTGCACCAGGTGCAGTTCTTACAAGCTTTGTATGGAACTGGGCACCGATCTTCGAAGACATCATGCAGAAGACAGCTGACGGAACAATTGAGATCTCAGCGAACTACTACGAAGGTGGAGAGTGTGCTGCACTTGCACCATTTAACGCAGATCTTGTACCTGAAGAGATTCAGAAACAGGTGGAAGAACTGAAAGAGAAAGTTCTGAGCGGTGAAGTGGCAATCTACGGCGGAGAGCTCAAAAATGATAAAGGTGAAGTTCTCGTAGAAGCAGGCGAAGTAATGTCAGATGAAGATATTCTTGCACAGGACTTCTTTGTAGAGAATGTTATCGGCGGAAAGAACTAATTAAAACCAAAATAACAATGAATGAGAAGCTGTTATGACCATGAGAGGTCGTAGCAGCTTCTTTTAAGACAAAGGAGTGAATAGGGTTATGTCGAAGTCTAAAATTGCAGTAGTGGGAGTTGGCGGTGTCGGAGGATATCTTGCAGGAATGCTCTGTAAAACATATGAAAATGTGACAGTCGTTGCGAGGGGAGACAGAAAAACATCCATTGAGAAACACGGAATCGTGTTACACAGTGACTGTAACGGTGAGATTGTGTCAAGACCGGCGAAAGTTGTTTCAAGCTGTCGGGAATTAGGGGAGCAGGATTATATTTTCGTCTGTGTGAAAAATTATTCTCTGAAAGAGGTATGTGAGGAACTTAAAAGTGTTGTGACGGATGACACGATCGTGATACCTGTCATGAACGGTGCGGATGTGGGAGAACGCGTAAGAGAATATCTCGGAAAAGGAATCATCGTGGATTCGCTGATCTATATCGTTGCATTTGCAAATGAAGATTATTCGATTACGCAGCAGGGAGACTTTGCAAATCTTCGCATCGGTCAGGTTATGGATCCTTATCCGGAGGCAGTAACAGCGGTTTCTAATCTTCTTGCCAAAGCGTCGATCTCTCATAAAATCTCAGATGATATCGAGTGCGATATCTGGAAGAAATATATGCTGAACTGCGCGTACAATGTACTGACAGCATACTATGATCTTACAATCGGAGAACTACGTGGAGATGAGACAAAGGCAAAAGAGTACGAAAGTCTCGTGTATGAGGCATATGCTGTAGCCGCCAGAAAAGGCGTAAATATGGATAAGAAGTATGCAGACAAAACGATCGACCAGTTTTACCACAAGCTTGCGGACAATGCGACGAGTTCATTGCAGCGCGATTATCGCGATCACAAAATGACCGAGCTTGAGACGTTCAGCGGATACATTGTCAGAGAGGCAGAGAAACAGGGCGTGGAAGTCCCGGTGTCAGCCCGCATGTATGAGGGATTGAAAAAAAGAGAAATTTAATATGTTGAAATAAAAGGCCCGATATGCTACGATAAATTAGTTATATTGGGCTTTTATTTTAGGAGGAAATATAAAATATGAAACTGGGAATCGTTGGACTTCCAAATGTTGGAAAAAGTACATTGTTTAATTCACTGACGAAAGCAGGTGCAGAATCAGCGAACTATCCATTCTGTACGATTGACCCGAACGTGGGTGTTGTTACAGTTCCGGATGAACGTCTGAATGTTCTTGGAGAAATGTATCATACGAAGAAGATCATCCCTGCAGCGATCGAGTTTGTTGATATCGCAGGACTTGTAAAAGGCGCATCAAAGGGTGAGGGACTTGGTAATCAGTTCCTTGCAAATATCAGAGAAGTAGATGCGATCGTACATGTTGTGCGCTGTTTTGAGGACAGCAATATCGTGCACGTAGACGGAAGCATCAATCCGATGCGTGATATCGAGACGATCAACTTCGAGCTGATCTTCTCGGATATCGAAGTGCTGGACAGAAGAATTGCGAAGACGGTAAGATCTGCAAGAAATGATAAGGCAGCTGCGAAAGAACTGAAGCTGCTCGAGAAGGTGAAGGCACATCTGGAGGAAGGGAAACTCGCAAAGAATTTCACGGATGTGGAGGATGAAGATGAAGAAGCGCTGCTTAAGAGCTATAATCTTCTCACTGGAAAGCCGGTCATTTTTGCTGCGAATGTCATGGAAGATGATCTTGCAAATGACGGGGCAGACAATACTGGTGTGAATGCGATCAGAGAGTACGCAAAAGCAGAGCACTGTGAAGTGTTCGTAGTATGTGCACAGATTGAGCAGGAGATCGCAGAGCTGGATGATGATGAGAAGAAGATGTTCCTTGAGGATCTGGGACTTGAAGAGTCAGGACTTGAGAAACTGATCAAGGCAAGCTACAGTCTTCTCGGACTGATCAGCTACCTTACAGCAGGTGAGCCGGAAGTCCGTGCGTGGACAATTACGAAAGGAACAAAGGCACCACAGGCAGCAGGAAAGATCCACACGGATTTTGAGCGTGGCTTTATCCGTGCGGAAGTTGTGGCATACGATGATCTGATCGAATGTGGATCACATGCAGCGGCAAAGGAAAAGGGACTTGTCCGTCTGGAAGGAAAGGAATATGTCGTTCAGGACGGCGATATTATGCTGTTCCGGTTTAATGTATAGCCGCCGGATAATATGAGAGGATTTCGAAAATGAATAAGATGATAGATTTCCCGAATTTGGGAATCCATTTGGAAAACGTTGAAAAATCTGTTTCTGTCTTTGGGTTTGAGATAGCATATTATGGAATGATTATCGGTCTTGGTATTCTGGCAGGAATCTGTATTGCGATGTATATGGCGAAAAGGACGAATCAGGATCCGGAAATATATATTGATCTTGGTATTTACGGAGTGTTCTTTGGCGTCATCGGAGCAAGAATCTATTATGTTCTGTTTTCTTGGGATATGTATAAGGACGACTTGCTGAGTGTATTCAATATTCGTCAGGGAGGCCTGGCAATATACGGGGGCGTGATCGCTGCCGTGATCACGGTGATCGTTTTTGCGAGGATCAAAAAGCTCAGCGCACGTAAGCTGATGGATACGGCGTGTTACGGACTGGTGCTTGGACAGGCGATCGGAAGATGGGGAAATTTCTTTAACAGGGAGGCGTTCGGTGACTATACTGACGGGCTTTTTGCGATGAGACTTCCGCTTGATGCGGTTCGAAGTGCGGATGTGACAGAGAAAATGAGAGAGCACATGGAGATGATTGATGGGAAATGTTTTGTGCAGGTGCATCCTACGTTTCTGTATGAATCGCTTTGGTGCGTCTTTGTACTGATTCTTCTGCTGTTATATCGGAAGAGGCAGATGTTTCGCGGAGAAATCTTCCTTGTATACCTTGCGGGATATGGATTTGGAAGATTTTGGATTGAAGGTTTGAGGACAGATCAGCTTCTCCTGCCTGGAATCGGATGGCCGGTATCGAGAGTGCTGGCAGGACTTCTCTTTGTTGTATCTGTGACCATGATCATAAGAACACGAAATACGATCTATCGCAGGCGTACCATGCATAAGAAAAGAAAACATGAAACGGTTGTCACAGATGAAGATTAAAACATATGACACCTGGAAGACAGGAGCCCATTTTACTGAAAACAGTAAGAAGGGCTCTTATATTTTGGGTTAAAATAGCTGTTATGAGGTACAGTGACTTGAAAAAATTAGTTTTTTCATGGAAAAAATGTCAAAACGGTGTTGACTTCATCACTTTAAAGCGCTATACTGACAAAGGATTATTTACCAGGGAGGATTTGAAAATGAAAAAATTATTGTCAGTATTACTTGCTGCGACAATGTGTCTCGGACTTGTTGCATGCGGTAATTCATCAGAAACAAAGTACAAAGTAGGTATCTGTCAGCTTGTGCAGCATGATGCTCTTGATGCGGCTACAGAAGGCTTTCAGGCTGCGATCGTAGATGAACTTGGAGAGGATGCTGTTGAATTTGATCTTCAGAATGCACAGGGAGATTCCGCTACATGTTCGACGATCGTAAATGGATTTGTATCAAATGACGTAGATCTTATTATGGCAAATGCGACACCTGCACTTCAGGCAGCACAGGCAGGAACAAATGAGATCCCGATTCTTGGAACATCTGTTACAGAATATGGTGTTGCACTTGGAATCGAAGATTTCAATGGACTGGTTGGAACAAATATCTCCGGAACATCTGACCTCGCTCCGCTTGATCAGCAGGCAGCAATGTTCAAGGAATTATTGCCGGATGCGAAAAATATAGGACTTATTTACTGTACAGCAGAGGCAAACTCACAGTATCAGGTAGATACCGTACAGGCAGAACTCGAGAAGCTTGGATATACATGCAAACAGTATGGATTTGCTGATTCCAACGATCTCAGCTCAGTAGCTACAACAGCAGCAGATGAATCAGATGCGATCTATGTACCGACAGATAATACAGTAGCTGCCAACACAAGCATCATCGACAACATATGCCGTCCGGCAGGCGTTCCGATCATTGCAGGAGAAGAAGGTATCTGTGAGGGATGCGGTATTGCAACACTTTCAATCAGCTACTATGATCTTGGATATGCAACAGGTAAGATGGCTGTTAAGATTCTGAAGGGTGAAGAGAAGATTGAAGAGATGCCAATCGAGTATGCTCCTCAGTTTACAAAAAAATACAATGCAGCAATTTGTGAAGAGCTTAATATTACAGTTTCTGATGAGTATGAAGCAATTGGAGAGTAATAAAGTAATTCAAATGATATGATTTCATGAAGGGCAGCGAGACTTTTTGTCTCGCTGTTCTTGGTGCAGAATGGGTAGGGTGAAAAAATGAACGTTATGAATCTGATCGGTGCAATGCCTGGCGCATGTGCACAGGGACTGATATGGGGGATTATGGCAATCGGTGTCTATCTTACATTCCGAATCCTTGACATCGCAGACCTGACGGTAGATGGGACACTGTGTACCGGAGGCGCGGTCTGCATTATGGCTATGATGTCCGGAAAAAATGTATGGGTTGCGCTTGCGCTGGCTTTGATCGCCGGAATGATCGCGGGACTCGCGACAGGCTTTCTCCATACATTTATGGGGATCCCGGCAATTCTGGCAGGAATCCTGACACAGCTTGGGTTATATTCGATTAATCTGAAAATTATGGGGAAAGCGAATCAGGCGATCAACGTTGATCAGTATGATCTCCTTGTTTCGCTTCGTTATATCAAAGGTGTGGCACTCACAAAAAATACATTGTTTATCGTTGCGGTCATGATTGTTGTTTTGATCGTGATCCTCTACTGGTTCTTTGGAACAGAGCTTGGTTCTGCGATCCGTGCTACAGGATGCAATGCGAAAATGGCGAGAGCGCAGGGAATCAATACGGCATTTAACCGTGTGCTTGGGCTGATGCTTTCCAATGGCCTGGTTGCTCTTTCGGGAGCGCTGCTCTGCCAGTATCAGGGATTTGCAGATATCAATATGGGCCGTGGAGCGATCGTAATCGGCCTTGCGGCTGTCATCATCGGAGAAGCAATCTTTGGAAGGATCTTCCGCAATTTTGGACTGAAGCTTCTGGCGGTAGGACTTGGTTCGATCATTTACTATATGGTGCTTCAGGTAGTGATCTGGATGGGAATTGACACAGATCTTTTGAAACTGTTGTCTGCCTGCGTGGTTGCTGTCTTCCTTGCGATTCCTACATGGAAGAGCAGATATTTTGCAAAACCTGTGAAAAGAGGAGGCGATAAATAATGCTGGAGATTAAAAATATTCATAAAACATTTAATGTTGGGACAATTAATGAAAAACATGCATTGAAAGGTGTCAGCCTCACTCTGGAGGAAGGAGATTTCGTGACTGTGATCGGCGGAAACGGTGCCGGTAAATCTACCATGCTGAATGCGATCGCCGGTCTGTGGCCGATCGATGAGGGCTCGATCATCATTGATGGAAAGGATGTGACGAAGCTTCCGGAGCACAAAAGAGCAGCATTTCTCGGAAGAGTGTTCCAGGATCCGATGAATGGAACCGCAGCAACCATGAACATCGAAGAGAACCTCGCGCTTGCGAACAGACGGGGCCAGAAGAGAACACTGCGCGCAGGCATTAAGGCGAGTGAAAGGGAAGTTTACAAAGAGCTTCTTGCGACACTGGGACTTGGACTCGAGGAGCGTATGACATCAAAGGTTGGTCTTCTGTCAGGAGGTCAGCGTCAGGCACTTACACTTCTGATGGCAGCGCTTAAGAAACCGAAGCTTCTGCTTCTGGATGAGCACACAGCGGCGCTTGACCCAAAGACTGCTGCAAAGGTTCTGGAAACGACAGAACAGATCGTGCAGAAAAATCATCTGACGACTCTGATGATCACACACAACATGAAAGATGCCATCGCACACGGCAATCGTCTGATCATGATGATGGATGGAAAGATCATTCTTGATATCAGAGGGGAAGAAAAGAAAAAGCTGACTGTTGAAGATCTGCTTCACAAGTTTGAAGAGGCTAGCGGCGAGGAATTCGTAAGTGATAAGGCAATTCTAGGATAAGATATGTTTCTTCGATTTGAAATATATGATTATGGGATCTACGGAATGTTTCTGGCTGTCTGTGAAGCAGCCGGATGCTTCTGAAGATCCTTTTTGTCTGTGTATATGAATAAAAACAAGACAGATACTGGACTTTTTCGGGGTAGAAGTTTATAATATGTTTACGATGAAACGAGACTGCGCATAAGTATTTATACCTATAAATGATTTGTGCTATAGGGAGCGCAGGTTATGCGTTTATGCAATGTTTTAATGATAAACAAATTTAAGGAGGAAATTAACAATGGCAAGAAAAATGAAGACCATGGATGGAAACCATGCAGCAGCTCATGCTTCTTATGCATTTACTGATGTTGCAGCGATCTACCCGATCACCCCATCATCTGTTATGGCTGAGGCTACTGATGAGTGGGCTACACAGGGAAGAAAGAACATCTTTGGACAGGAAGTACAGGTTACTGAAATGCAGTCTGAGGCTGGAGCAGCAGGTACTGTTCATGGATCATTGGCAGCAGGTGCTCTGACAACAACATACACAGCATCTCAGGGATTACTTCTTATGATCCCGAACCTTTACAAGATTGCCGGAGAGCAGCTTCCGGGTGTATTTAACGTATCAGCACGTGCACTTGCAAGCCATGCATTATCAATCTTTGGTGATCACTCTGACGTATATGCATGTCGTCAGACAGGATGTGCAATGCTCTGTGAGTCAAGTGTTCAGGAAGTTATGGACCTTACACCGGTTGCACACCTCGCAGCAATCAAAGGAAAGATTCCATTTATCAACTTCTTCGATGGATTCCGTACATCTCACGAGATCCAGAAGATCGAGACATGGGATTATGAAGATCTGAAAGATATGGCAGATATGGACGCAATCGATGCATTCAGAAAGAACGCATTGAATCCAAATCACCCATGCCAGAGAGGTTCAGCTCAGAACCCTGACATTTTCTTCCAGGCAAGAGAAGCATGTAATCCATACTACGATGCTATGCCGGCAATCGTGCAGGAATACATGGACAAAGTAAATGAGAAGATCGGAACAGACTACAAACTGTTCAACTACTATGGTGCAGCAGATGCAGAGAGAGTTATCGTTGCTATGGGATCTGTATGTGATACGATCGACGAGACAATTGATTACCTCATGGCAGCAGGCGAGAAAGTCGGTGTCGTAAAGGTTCGTCTTTACAGACCATTCTGTGCACAGGCACTGATCGATGCAATTCCGGATACAGTTAAGACAATCTCTGTACTTGACAGAACAAAAGAGCCGGGAGCACTTGGCGAGCCACTTTACCTTGACGTAGTTGCAGCCCTCAAAGGATCTAAATTCGATGCAGTTCCTGTTCTTTCAGGACGCTACGGATTAGGCTCTAAAGATACAACACCTGCACAGATCGTTGCTGTATTCCATAACACAGAGAAGAAACTCTTCACAATCGGTATCGTGGATGACGTTACAAATCTTTCTCTTGAAGTTGGAGCTCCTATCGTTACAACACCGGAAGGAACAACAAACTGTAAATTCTGGGGACTTGGAGCTGACGGTACTGTTGGTGCGAACAAGAACTCTATCAAGATCATTGGTGATAATACAGATATGTATGCTCAGGCATACTTTGATTATGACTCTAAGAAATCTGGCGGTGTTACAATGTCTCACCTCCGTTTCGGAAAGAGCCCGATCAAATCAACATATTTGATTCATAAAGCAAACTTTGTTGCATGTCACAATCCTTCTTATGTGAACAAATACAACATGGTTCAGGAACTCGTAGACGGCGGTACATTCCTTCTGAACTGTCCATGGGATATGGAAGGACTTGAGAAACACCTTCCGGGACAGGTGAAAGCATTCATCGCTAACCACGATATCAAATTCTACATTATCGATGGTATCAAGATCGGTAAGGAGATCGGACTTGGCGGACGTATCAATACAGTTCTTCAGTCTGCATTCTTCAAACTTGCAGCGATCATTCCGGAAGAGGAAGCAATCGACCTTATGAAGAAAGCTGCTAAGGCTGCTTACGGTAAGAAGGGTGACAAGATCGTACAGATGAACTACGATGCGATCGATGCAGGTGCAAAACAGGTTGTTGCTGTTGAAGTTCCTGAGAGCTGGAAAACATGTGAAGACGAAGGACTTTTCACACCGGAAGTAAAAGGTGGAAGAGACGACGTTGTTGCATTCGTTAAGAATATTCAGTCTAAGGTAAATGCTCAGGAAGGTAACTCACTTCCGGTATCAGCATTCGTTGACTACGTAGACGGAACAACTCCATCAGGATCATCTGCATACGAGAAACGTGGTATCGCAGTTGATATCCCGGTATGGAAACCGGAAAACTGTATCCAGTGTAACCGCTGTGCATATGTATGTCCACACGCTGTTATCCGTCCGGTAGCTCTTACAGACGAAGAGGCTGCAAACGCTCCGGAAGGCATCGAGACAATCCCAATGATCGGTATGCCGGGAATGCACTTCACAATGACAGTATCTGCTTATGACTGTACAGGTTGTGGATCATGTGCAAATGTCTGCCCAGGTAAGAAGGGTGAGAAAGCTCTTGTTATGGGTAACATGGAAGCAAACGCAGGTGCTCAGAAATACTTCGATTTCGGAAGAGAGATTCCTGTAAAACCTGAAGTAGTTGCTAAATTCAAAGAAAATACAGTAAAAGGAAGCCAGTTCAAACAGCCACTCCTTGAGTTCTCAGGAGCATGTGCAGGCTGTGGAGAGACTCCATACGCAAAACTTATCACACAGCTGTTCGGTGACAGAATGTACATTGCAAATGCTACAGGATGTTCATCAATCTGGGGTAACTCATCACCTTCTACACCATATACAGTAACTCCGGAAGGAAAAGGACCGGCTTGGGCTAACTCACTTTTCGAAGATAATGCTGAATTTGGTTATGGTATGTTACTCGCTCAGAAAGCTCTCAGAGAAGGTCTGAAAGCGAAAGTTGAGCAGGTTGCAGCATCTGAGGCAGCTTCAGAGGAAGCAAAGGCAGCATGTGCTGAGTGGCTTGACACATATTCATGCGGAGCAACAAACGGAACAGCTACAGACAAGCTTGTTGCTGCACTGGAAGGATGCGACTGCGAAGTATGTAAGGACATCGTAAACAACAAAGATTTCCTTGCTAAGAAATCACAGTGGATCTTCGGTGGAGACGGATGGGCTTACGATATCGGATTTGGTGGTGTTGACCACGTTCTTGCAAGTGGCAAAGATATCAACATCATGGTATTTGATACAGAGGTTTACTCTAACACAGGCGGACAGTCTTCTAAATCTACAAAGACAGGTGCGATCGCTCAGTTCGCAGCCGGTGGTAAAGAGACAAAGAAGAAAGACCTTGCCGGTATCGCAATGAGCTACGGATACGTATACGTTGCACAGATCGCTATGGGTGCTGACTTCAATCAGACTGTAAAAGCAATCACAGAGGCTGAGGCTTATCCGGGACCATCACTGATCATTGCTTACGCTCCATGTATCAACCATGGTATCAAGAAGGGTATGAGCAAAGCTCAGACAGAGGAACAGCTTGCAGTTGAATGCGGATACTGGAATAACTTCAGATTCAATCCTGCTGCTGACAACAAGTTCACTCTTGACAGCAAAGAGCCTAAGATGGAAGGATATCAGGACTTCCTGAACGGAGAAGTTCGTTACAACGCTCTTGCAAGATTCAATCCTGAAAAAGCAGAAGTAATGTTTGCTCAGAATGAAAAAGAAGCAAAAGAAAGATATGAATATTTGAAGAAACTCGTTGATCTCTATTCAGCAGAGTAATCTCAGATAAATGATCTCAGACCCGTCGGCAACGCCGGCGGGTCTTTTTAAGAAAGGATTTGCTATTGTGGAAAATAAAATGACTGGTATGAAAGAAATGATGAAAAAAATTCAGACAGGAGCGGATTTATTTGTTGTTTTTTCAGATTGCACAAAACTTCCGTTTGTGGAATGTGATGAGACAACGTTCGATGATGAAGTTCTTATTTTCACTGAAAAAGAACTGGCCGGTACGAAGTATTCTGTGCTTGTCGAGCAGGGAGACCCGGTAAGGGTTCTGAATCTTCCGGTAAAAAACAGACTTCCTTTTTTTGTCAGTCTGTATTCTCTGGGAGTAAATGCTGTGCTTGTGAACCAGGGAGCCGGGGATGAGATTCGAATCCCGCTTGAGAGTATCGTGAGAAGGCCTGAGCTGCCGAGATTTTCAAGTGGACTGAGACAGGAAATGCTGGAAAAGAATATACAGGTAAAAGACATGCAGTTCCGTGTTGAGAATCCTGAATTTCATCTGACAAGCATTTATTTTATCCAGTTATTGAAGAGTAAAAGGGCAAAAGAGCACGAGGAAGAACTTAAAGAACTGAATGAAGAAATGATCGCACATTTTCGTAAAGGAAACTATATAGCGGTCAGATCTGAAAAAAATGAAATCCCTCTTCTTAAGAGAGGCGAAAATGACTGTTTCCGGCCATTGTTTACAGATGCACAGGAATTCATGAAATTTCAGCAGAAAAAGCCTGATGTGAAACTGAAAACATCAATCGTAACAGAAGCGGAAGTGATGGAACATCTGGATCCGGCAGCGAGTGGTATTGTGATCAATCCAATGGGAGTCGGAATTATTATCCGGTCACAAAAAAAGAAATAAAATGATATGGTTACAAGAAGGATGAAGAAATGAGCAACAGACTTACATTTAAAAGGGGAATCAAAGACGGTATTCCCATCTGTCTCGGATATATACCGGTTTCCTTTGCTTTTGGCATCACAACGATCGTAATGGGGGTGCCGGGGTGGACAGCTATTCTGGTATCATTGACGAATCTGACTTCGGCAGGACAATATGCCGGGGTTGAAATGATTGCTGAAAAATGTGCATATTTTGAGCTTGCGTTGACGGTATTTGTTATCAATCTGCGATATATGTTAATGTCGCTTGCTGTCTCACAGAAGCTGGAGCCGGGGATTCCTGCATGGCAAAAGATGATTTTCGGTTTTGGTATTACCGATGAGACGTTTGTTATGGCATCGATTCAGAAGGGAAGACTGAATACCTCCTATATGCTTGGACTGATCGCACTGCCGATATTTGGATGGAACTTCGGAACGATCGCAGGTGTGATCGCATCGGGTCTTCTTCCTGGAAATATGCAGAGTGCACTTGGTATTGCGCTTTATGCAATGTTTATTGCGATCATCATTCCACCGGCTGCAGAGAATCCGAAGGTCATGATCATAGCCGGAATAGCGATTGCAATATCCTGCATCATGTTCTATACACCGGTACTTTCCGGTGTGTCTTCCGGAATGCGTGTGATCATTGCTTCAGTGATCGCGGCGGCTGCGGGAGCATACTTCTTTCCAAAGAAGGAGGTAAGTATTTCATGACATCAAGAGAGATACTGATCTGTATTCTGATCATGGCGCTTGTGACCTATATTCCAAGAGTATTGCCGCTGTTGCTTTTTCGGAAGCCGATCGAGTCAAAGTTTATTCTGGATTTTCTGGATTATATTCCATATACTGTGCTTGGTGCAATTACATTTCCGGGAATTATCTATGCGACGGGAGATTATGCAACAGCAGTTGCAGGAACGATCACAGCAATCTTTCTGGCATTCAGGAAACAGAATCTTGTAGTGGTTGCTATTGGTGCGATCGTGGTGGTGTACATTACCGGAATGATTTTCGGTTAAATTAATATCAATCGAGGTTGAAGGTTGACTTTTTTTATCATTAGTGATAAAACAATATATATTGTGAATAACTTGGTAGAGGTGCGGCTTTCATGAGTATCTTTGAAGCGATAGTCCGGCAGACTGTTTTGAGAGAAAGGGAAAATCGCCGAAGGAATGGTTCCGGCCGGGAATCAGACCTGGGACGAGGCAGAAGATGCTTCGTACTGTCACAAATGTGGAGCGCTATCATGGATTACGAAAGAGCAGGCTTGTTATGCCATGTATATCGTTCTGTGAGCGGTGTACATGGTTTTTTGTTTGTTATGGCGATGAGCCAAAGTCCGTGCTCGCATGAGACCCTGGCGACCGCTGATCATTGATATGAAGCGAAGCAGAATAGAGGTGATCAGGCGATGAGCTTGCACAGATGGACATTTGGCAGATGTTATTTACAAAGGGAAACTATAATAGGAAACAAAAGAGAGAAAGAGGTTATGATTATGAGAAATGCAAAACACAAATGGATGTGGGCAGTTTCCACAGTACTGTTAGCAGTTATGTGCTGTCCTGTGTTGGCGTTTGCTGCAGAAGAGGCTGAAGAATATGTGCCTGCGATGTATGCAAGTTTCTGGGCACTTGTTCCGCCGATCGTGGCGATTGCTCTTGCGCTGATCACAAAAGAAGTTTACAGTTCACTGTTTGTAGGAATTCTGATCGGAGGACTTTTCTATTCGGGATTCTCATTTGAGGGAACGATCAATCACGTATTCCAGGATGGTATCATCGGAGTGCTTTCCGACGGATATAATGTTGGTATCCTTGTATTCCTTGTCGTACTTGGTATTATGGTGTGTCTGATGAACAAAGCCGGCGGTTCGGCTGCATTCGGACGTTGGGCAGAGACACATATCAAGACGCGTACAGGTGCACAGCTTGCAACGATCGTTCTTGGATGCCTGATCTTCATCGATGATTATTTCAACTGTCTTACAGTCGGCAGTGTTATGCGTCCGGTAACAGACAAACACAATATCTCACGTGCAAAGCTGTCTTATCTGATTGACGCGACAGCAGCTCCGGTCTGCATCATTGCTCCGATTTCATCATGGGCAGCAGCAGTGACCGGTTTCGTTGAGGGAGAAGACGGATTCTCTATCTTTATCCGCGCAATTCCATTTAACTTCTATGCACTCCTCACGATCGTGATGATGCTTGGTCTTGTATTCTTTAAGATGGATTACGGCCCGATGAAAGTGCATGAAGACAATGCAGAGAAGAAAGGTGACCTTTACACGACACCTGACAGACCGTACGCAAATGCAGAGAATGAAGCACCGAGCAGCAGGGGAACAGTTATCGACCTGGTTTTCCCAATCGCATCTCTGATCATCGCATGTGTGATCGGAATGATCTGGACAGGCGGATTCTTCAGTGGAGAAGGATTTGTCACAGCATTCTCTAACAGTGATGCATCGGTTGGTCTTGCAGTGGGAAGTTTTATTGCATTTATCATCACAATCGTATTCTACCTTGTCCGCAGAGTGTTGAAATTCAGCGAATGTATGGAATGTGTACCGGATGGATTTAAGGCAATGGTACCGGCGATCCTGATCCTTACACTTGCATGGACACTGAAGGCAATGACAGACAGCCTCGGTGCAGCAGTCTTCGTAGCAGGTGCAATGGAAAATGTAGCAGGAGGACTTGTAAATCTTCTTCCGGCGATCATCTTCCTTGTAGGATGCTTCCTCGCTTTTGCGACAGGAACATCATGGGGAACATTTGGTATTCTTATTCCGATCGTAGTTGCAGTATTTGCAGGAACAAATGAGACAATGATGATCATTTCAATCTCTGCATGTATGGCTGGCGCGGTTTGTGGAGACCACTGCTCACCGATCTCAGATACAACGATCATGGCATCTGCCGGCGGACAGTGTAATCACGTAAATCACGTATCTACACAGCTTCCATATGCCCTTACAGTAGCGGCAGTGTCATTCGTGACATATATCGTAGTAGGATTTGCTCAGTCTGCATTTATCGCACTTCCGGTTGGAGTAGTGCTGATGCTTGGAGTTCTTCTGGTTCTTAGAAAAAAGAATGCATAGGAACAGGAAACAATTGAATCTATGAATAATAAGAAGGTCATCGCAGCTTTTTTGCTGCGGTGATCTTTTTCGGTTTGCGCGCCATGGGCGCGCTCTAACGGGTGCAAGTCCCGAACATGC
>JAUNDE010000054.1:0-8090 GCA_030526265.1 Eubacteriales bacterium
TGTCCAGATCAATCTGACCTACAGCTCCTGCCGCATGGCAAGCAACCGGCTGACCCGGCAGCAGGTGGAAACCATCTTCATGAAAGGCAAGGTGTCGGTGTCCTTCGAGCCCATGAAGGTGTCCGATTTGGTGGAGGTTCTGAACCACTGTGTCTGCGTAGACTACATCCTCGACCATGCGCAGGAGCCGCTGACGCCGAAATTCATTAAGGATCTCCATTACCAGCTGGTCTTTGGTACGGTGGATGACCGCCGGAAACGGGTTGCGCCGGGGCAGTACCGCAGCCCCAAATCATCCCGCAGAGTTCCCTTCATGATGCCGGCAGATCAGGTTAGCTCTAAGCTGAAGGAACTGATTGCGGAATATGAAGCGCTGACAGAGGTGGAGCGCCGGGACATTCTGAGCTTCCATGTGCGCTTTGAACGAATTTTCCCCTTTGAGGATTGCAACGGCAGAATCGGTCGGCTGATTCTATTCAAAGAGTGCCTTCGCCACGATGTGATGCCCTTCATCATTGACGACAAACGGCGTAACCGATATCTGGAAGGTCTCCGGGAATGGGACGACGATCCCGGCATTCTGACGGAAGTGGTGATGGAAGCCCAGAACCGCTTTGATGCCCAGATTCAGCTGCAAAACCTGTCGGAGCACCGGTACAATTTCCTGTCGTCAGGCGTTATGGAGGACTGATTACGAAGATGGATTCGTTTAGTCTTCTTCATTATCTGCAAAAGAATAGTTGTTCAATTCCTCAAAATCCAAAAATTCAGCAAGCGTCATATTGAACGCCAGGGCAACTTTGTGCAGAGTGGATGCTCTGGGATCCTTTGTAAGACCGCGAACAATATTATCGAGGGTGGACTGATTGACCCCGGCCCGATTAGCCAATTTATTGATGGCAAACCCCCTCTCTTTACAGAGTTGACGAATTCTTCTTACATAGATCTCAGAGTAGTCCATAATGCATCCCTCACACACATCATTACCCATTCACGGGTTAATATGATGATAGCAACGAAAAGTGAAGGAATTACCCGAATACGGGTTGACTTGAATAATAAACCCATACTACAATAGCATTACCCGAATTTGGGTAATGCTAAGGGATGAGGGTTTGTTATGTGTGTATGTACATTCTTCGGGCATAAGGACTGTCCGGACTCAATTAAAGAAAGGCCATGGGAAACCCTGAAAGAACTAATTGTGAATCATCATGTGGACATGTTTTATGTTGGCAACCAAGGTCGATTGGATGCGATTGTGCGTGGCGTTCTGCAAGAACTGAAGAAAGAATACCCTCAGATCAATTACGCGGTTGTGTTAGCCTATATCCCAGGGAAACAAAATGAATATGACGATTACTCCGATACGATGCTGCCGGAAGGAATAGAATCTGTCCATCCGCGCTATGCGATTTCCTGGCGCAACAACTGGATGCTCCGCCAGTCAGACTATGTGGTTACATACATCACTCACTCTTGGGGTGGTGCCGCGCAGTATGCTGCCAAGGCAGCACGTCAAGGGAAGACTGTGATCAACCTTGCAGACGTAGAAAACGATGCTATAGAAAAATGAAATGCGGGTGTTTTCGCATTGAAAGCACCCACATTTCGTAGTATAATATTGGCAACTATTTATTGAGGTTTCACTATGCTGGAGAATGAATACGAGATCTCTTCTATCCAAGTACCTGCCGAGACAGGGGAGAGAATCAGTAAAAAGAAGGCTGTAGCGCTATTTGATGACGGCACATTGAACACCCTGGAAGCCGGGAAGTTCGCGTCTTTGCAAACCATCCACTGTGTTCTCTTTGAGGACATCTACTATTTTGCAAGCAAGATGCGTACTGTCAACTTGGCTAAGGGCAGTTTCCGCTTCGCCCCGCTCATGTATCTGGATGCTGCACTGCAGGACATCGACAAGATGCCCCAGGGCAACTTCGACCAGATTGCCGAGAAATATGTGGAAATGAATATCGCGCATCCTTTCCGGGAAGGCAATGGCCGCGCCACCCGAATCTGGCTGGACTGTATGCTGAAAAAGGAAATCGGCATGGTGGTAGACTGGAGCAAGGTCGATAAGGAGGACTATCTACTCGCCATGGAGCGCAGCCCCATCCGGGATATTGAGATCAAGCACGTTCTCCGCGCTGCCTTGACCGATCAGGTAAACAGCCGGGAAATGTTTATGAAGGGCATTGACCACAGTTATTACTATGAGGGATACACAGCCTTCCAAACAGAGAAGCTATAACCAGCCAAAACCGCAGTGCGACAGAGAGACAGGAAAACTGCAATCGTATAATAAAGCGTGGCAATCTGAAAGTTCCAGATAGCCACGCTTTACGATTATGCCAAGCCCTTCAAATACGCTTCCACATTCCAATAGTGGATGCCATTTACATCGCAAGATTCGCCACGGTAGATTACATATTTACCGGTAATCGGGCCGAAACGCCGTTCGGTTGCCTTCAGGCATTCGGCATCGGTCAGATACCGTGTCTGGTGTTCTACGATTTGATCACTGTGTTTTATCTCGTAACATTCGCAGGAGTTGGTCTTGTCGCTGAAGATCACCATGTCAAACTCAGCTCCGGCAAAGGTCATCTTAAAGACGCGGTGGTTTTTATCAAGTGCCTTTGTCGTTTCCAGCAGTACAATCTCTTCCATCATACGACCACGCACTTCTTCCAAAATGCGTTCACACACCATGTTCCGTTCCGCCTCGCTCAGCTCAGCAAAAACAGGGTCGTTCCTCAAGGAGTACACCAATGCTTGCGCCTGACAATACCGCATACCGGGCTGCGCAAACAGAATCCCTTCCAGAGGCTCTGCCGCAACAGAGGTTTCGACCGGACTCTCAACAATGAGATCCAGAGCCATGAGATACTCTTTGATTTCCGCAATATGCGCCTTTGTGATACCAATGGACAAGTTTTCTTGATTGCGGATATCCAGAAGTTCCATCAAACGCTTGGTGACATCTTCCGTGTTAACCCGATCCAGAATATCAGATTTTCTCATCGGATCTGTTTCCTTACGCATCAGCTGCGCGGCAGAACCGAGATCGTGGGACTTGAAGCGCTTGGTAAATGTGCGAAGAACGAACCGATGCGTCATATCCTCGATGACCCGGTTAATTGCGTTTGTGAGTTCACCGGCATCATAGAGGGACTGCAAATGGCGGTAATAGCGACCATCCTTACAGCAGTCCAAAGAATGCTGAATGTTCTCGCAAATCGCAGTATCGATATAGCGGCGTGTGGTTTCGTCATCGCGGAAAGATGCGTCTTCAGCATTCACATCGGCATCATCGAAGGCGAGCTCTCCTGCACGAAGCGTACCACCGTAGCGAATATACTCGTCAATACTGTCAATGCCTAAAAGCCTGCTGTACTCCCTAAAGGGAATGAAGGTTGTATGAATGGTGACAGCACGGTCATAAAGCTCCTGACGAAGGGTAAACCAAAACCCCAAAGAGTCTGTTCCGGACAATACGATCTTCATTCCCATGGCTGCATAGATATCGGAGAATAACGCCGCAGAGTCAATGAAGTCTGGCATCAGCGTGACTTCATCAATGAAAATGTATTTGTAACCCAGCTCCTGTAGCTTCTTTAAGTCACGATTCATGGCTGCCATGGTATCCACACTTCTGGCTTTTATATATACCGCCTTTCCGAGCTGATCTTCGCTCATTTCGAGCAATGCCTGGCGAAGCATGGTGGTTTTGCCGGTGCGGCGAAGACCGTATAGCAAACAAACCCGGTCATACCCGGAACCGTTAATGTATTTCTGCAGTTGTTCAAAGCAATTCCTCTTTTCCCAATCACGGACTCCCTCGGTCATGGCGTAAAGACCACGTCCGACAACAACGTTCGTTTCAAAAGAAACACGAGCAGCCCTTGGCACAAAAGAAGATGATTTCAGGGTTTTTAACTCTTCCTGGAGGGACCTGCGAAGAGACACCTGCTCCATCACAGCATCCCGTTCTGTAATCTTTATATATTTGCTTCTTGTTTTTCCGTTTTCAGTCCACTGAAGATATGGCTGTTTTTTCCCATGAATGGTTTTATAGGTGATACTGCCTTGTGGGAGCTTTGATATTAAGTTTTCCAATTCCTGAATGCGTTCCAGTTGTTCCTTCATATTCGCACCTCGCAAACCTGCTGCGTTGCTTACTCACTGATAAATACAATTACAATTCGTGTACAACTATAGTATAACCCATTATAACCAATTCGTCAATTGGTTATAATGGGTTATGTCATGCCTGATGTTGTTGTCTTTCTCCGAAAAGTGTCGGATTACTTCAAGATACGTGTAGAGAAAGCTGTATTGATGAAGTCATCTTGCAGTTTATACATTTCCGTGATACTATGTTAAAAAAAGCAAGGATGTGACAGTAATGGCCTTGATTATTTGCCCGGATTGTAGAGGCCGGATATCTGATCGTGCGGAAAGATGTCCGCACTGTGGCCTTCCTGCACAGTATTTTCGTACTGGGGAACCCAGGCCATCTATTTCTGCCTATGAAAATAAAAAGCTGGATTATTCTAATTTGGGCAATATTCTGCTGTCTTTCGATAAGGATTACTGTACATTGTTTGGTGCATCCCATTATATCACCCACCGAGAAGAAGATCACATGAATGAAATGTACAGGGAATACTATCAAACCCTGTGCAATAAAATGATCTTCCAATATGTGTGCAACAATGCACGGACCTTCCGTGTGGATATTGATTCTCTTAAATCCTTTTTATCCAAGATGCATACCTTGAATCGCGATATTACCACTCATAACACAAATTATGTGGATCGCGTATTACAGCAGGAGAAGGAATATTTTGATCATATCCTCGAAGATATTGACCCAGCTATTAAGTTGGACGAAGAACAACGGCGAGCAGTCATTACAGATGATGATCACTGCTTGCTGGTTGCTGGCGCCGGTGCAGGTAAGACTACCACAATGGCAGCCAAGGTAAAATATCTGGTAGAGAAACAGGGAATCCATCCGGAAGAGATTATCGTCATTTCCTATACCAGAAAAGCAATTGGCGAACTGCAAGAGCGTATCAATCAAGGCCTCAAGATTCCCGCAAAGATCTGCACTTTCCATGCATTTGCCTTTGACATTGTCAAGAAATTCTCGGTGGAGCCGCCGGAAATCAACTTCTCTTCCTACGAAATCATTTTCGAAATGTTGGAAAAGACTATTTTCAGCAACAAACATCTCATGCGCAATCTTGTGCTGTTCCTGGGCTATTACTTTGATCTGGAGGAAGATGTTTTCAAGTTTAAGGACATGAATCAATACCATCTTTATAAGGCTGCTCAGGATTACGAGACCCTAAAAAGCAGCTTGGGTGAGTATGTGAAGAAGGTGGAGCAGCAGCGATCCAAGCGAGTCAAAACCTTGACCGGTGAGTTCTTGCGGTCTGTTCAAGAAGTGCAGATTGCCAACTTTCTCTACCTTAACGGCATTGACTACGAATACGAACGTCCTTATCCATTTGAGTCGCCTACCAGAAATAAGAAATACACGCCAGATTTCTACATTCGTCAGGGGGAGCATACTGTTTGGTTGGAGCACTATGCGCTCAGCGAAAGTGGTTACAATTCTCTGTTTACACCGCAGCAAACCGCTAAATACAAGAAAGCAATCCGTGACAAGCGGGATATCCATGCTCGCTGCGGAACAAAACTGTTGGAAACCTGGTCGTTGTATAATGACCGCCAGCCCCTGCTGGTGCATCTGCGGGAAATCCTTGAAAAGGAAGGCTTTGTCCTTAAGCCCCGAAACCTAACCGAAGTTTACAAAAAAATAGTCGAAACCGGTAAGGATAAGTACATCTTCAAGCTGATTCAGTTCATGATGAACTTCATTGAGCAGTATAAAACCACCGGATATGATGAAAAGGGATTTGAATTGCTTCGTAAGAAAACGGATAACGCCAGAACCCTCCTATTCCTGGATATTGCCGAAGAAGTGTACCATCATTATCAATCGGTTCTAAAGCAGCGTAATCAAATCGACTTTGCAGATATGATCAATGATGCGCATTTCTATTTGCAGGAAATTGAGGCTCAGAATATCACTCTGCCATATAAATACATCATCATTGATGAGTTCCAGGATATTGCCCGACAGCGTTTCAATCTGACAAAGCGGCTTTCCGAAATTACAAAGGCAAAAGTAGTTGCTGTGGGCGATGATTGGCAATCCATTTATGCTTTTTCTGGTTCGGATATCACATTGTTCACGCGGTTCTTGCAGCTGATGGGGGCCGGTACTGAGCTGAAGATTACCCATACATATCGAAACTCTCAGGAACTGATCGATATTGCCGGCGGTTTTGTGCAGAAGAACAGTGCACAGATTCGCAAGCAATTGCTGTCCCCGAAGCATTTGGAGAATCCCATCGTAATTGAGCCTTTTGACGACTCTGCAAAGATGATGGTTTCTCTAGCTACTAAGGTCGAGGAAATAATTGGGAAGATTATCGACGAGTTCGGTATCAAATCCTCGATTTTGCTGATTGGGCGATATAACTATGACATGTACAAGCTCTACAGAACAGGAAAGTTTTCGGAGCTGCCCGGCAATCGAGTGAAGTCTGAGAAGTATCCCAATGCGAATATTACTTTTATGACGGCCCATAGCTCCAAAGGATTAGGCTATGACAATGTTGTTCTTATCAATATGTTTGAGGGCAAATTTGGATTCCCGTGCCAAATTGAGGATGACCCAATCATCAAATTGGTCACATATGAAGATAAGAGTATGCCTTTTGCTGAAGAACGCCGCCTTTTCTATGTAGCAATGACCCGAACGAAAAACAGGGTATACATCGCAACGCCGAAACAAAAGCCCTCTCGATTCCTCGTGGAATTGATTAAAGATTACCAGCTTCCACTACCCGAAGAAATCAACATGAAGACCGTTGATTTGTTCAATCTCCGATGTCCCATTTGTGGGTTTCCCTTGAAGTACGAGTTCAATAAGAACTATGGCTTGAATCTCTGGATTTGTACGAATGAATCGGAAATCTGTGATTTTATGACCAATGATAGAGTTCATAAGCATGACATCTGCAAATGCCCCAAATGCCAGGATGGATACCTGATTGTGAAAATGAATCCCAAAAACGGGAATGTTTTCTACGGATGCACAAACTACTATAACGACGAGAAGAAGTGCGGATATATGATCTCACTTAGCTCTGACCCAGTTTAGGAGGTTTTGTATGACTGAACTTGAAACACTGGAACGTGCAAGAATGTACATGGAAAAGCTGGCCAACGGCATCAATCCCATTGATGGCTCCGTCATCCCGGATGAGGATATTGTCAATAATGTCCGGCTTTCTCGTTGCTTTTTCTATGTGTCCGATGTCCTCCGCCAGGTCATTGAGAATGGCGGGGTCACACCTCAGAAGAAAATCAAAAAAGAGCCGTTTTCGTTGACCGTTGAGCAGCGTGAAGCATTTGACTTCTCTGCAGTCCCAATTCCTATTTCGGAAATATCCAAGCGCATCAATATGCTATCTACAAATGAGAACATGTCCACATTGAGCTATGCCGCAATTCGGGATTGGTTGATGTCGCTGGGTATGCTGGAACACGCACTGGACGGAAATGGCAAGAACGTTGTTCACCCAACTCCACAGGGAGAAAGTATTGGCATTGCACTAGAGGCACGCAATGGGGCCAACGGACCCTATTATGTTGTTGTGTACAATCTGGCAGCGCAACATTTTATCCTGGATAACCTGGATGCCATTATTGACTATAGTAGTGCCAAAACAGAAAATCAGGGACAGCCTTGGTCTCCGGAACACGACAGATGTTTGCTTGATCTACATCATAAAGGTGTGCCCGTTCAAGAAATTGCGGTCACGTTAAAACGCGGCAGCGGCGCTGTTCGTTCCCGCTTAAAGAAACTGGGGATAACGGAATCATAAGAAGCGCAGTCAGATTCAAATATTCCGGGATAGAAAAGCAGTCTGCCGTCGTTAACGCAATATCCAAAATGTTGCAGGGTTATTGGGGGTAAGTATAAGGGACTTGTTTTTGGGAAAAAC
>JAUNDE010000054.1:8100-9329 GCA_030526265.1 Eubacteriales bacterium
GAGAATGTGATGAAAAAGGTATGAATACGCAAATCCACCTTAAAACCATTCTTGACCACTTTTTGCATGTTTCACACCCCTTTTATCCCACCACCAGTTTATTGGTCTTCTTCAGGAACTTCGCCGGAATTGGGCGATCTAGTTTCCAGGTGACATTCATGGGGCGGGAGCCTGTGTGGCTCACATAGCTGGCAGTCCCCAGATAGGTATACGCTTCGGCACCATTTGTAATCCGATCCGATTTGAACTCCCGGACGAATAGCAGTACTTTACTGCTGCGCTCCTTATGGTGGATATAGCGCTGTCCAGTGGACGAGTTCTCTGCTGTCGTGCTCTGGCTCTGCCAGTGGAACAGGCTCTCGTTGATGGAATAGTCGTTATACATGGTTGTTGGCGAATAGTCCTTGTCAGCCTTATTGAGCGTCACAAAGAATACATCCAGTTGCTTCTCGGGCAGCCACTTCACGCCCTCACGCACGGTAGCAGGTTTCAGAAAATCCAAGGCAACCAGCAGCTGATCGCGGGTATAGGTGCAGTGCAGATCCAGCGGGCAATCGAAGCCCAGGTCAACCGGTTCATCAATAAAGTCAATCTTTTCATACCGATATCGGAGCAGTTCCAACAGTTCACTCAGGAGAACAGGGCTGTCAGAAAGGGCATAGAGGTTATCCAGCACTTCGTCGCTGCTCCAATCCTCTGCGGCCTTGCCCCAGATGGTGATATAAAACATCTGCAGCATTCGCTTTTGCAGTTCCGGCAGCACGGCGAAATCTACATCGTCCAGCCTTGGAAGCAGATCGAGAAGGAAAGAAATCCAGCGGCGGGAATCGATGACAGCCAGCCGTGCAAAGGCTTTCGTCAGGATATCTTCCATCGGTTCCTGGAAATCAGGCGTAACGTCCGCTCTTGAACAAAGCCGAGAGAAGGATGTAAACTTATAAACCGCCCTGGGGTCCAGATGGTAGTAGTCCAGGAAATTGCCCAAAGTCAGTTCCAGACCGGTGTCATCGGCAAAGGAGGCCACCCGGGACACCAGACCAGCCGTATTTCCGTAGGA
Source organism: Eubacteriales bacterium (assembly GCA_030526265.1). GTDB lineage: Bacteria > Bacillota > Clostridia > Lachnospirales > Lachnospiraceae > Claveliimonas. The sequence goes on from JAUNDE010000054.1 coordinate 9,158, forward strand.
GGCGCGGATGTTGTCGAGAATGTATCGCGCCGCTTTCTTTTCCAGCCGAATGTAGCAGCCCTTGGGGACAGATACGAAACCATCCTTGATCTCCCGGGTGACACTGCGGGTGGTATTGCTGAGCAGTGCCGCAAACTTGTCCTCAAAGTTGTATTTCTTGTTTGCCTGACCG
>JAUNDE010000012.1:0-27873 GCA_030526265.1 Eubacteriales bacterium
TTCATTAGCGTGTGACGTGGCGATGGAAACGTGTTCATCAGAGCGTCACGACGCATGTGGAAACTGTTTGCTTATTAAGTCGCATAAAATAAGGATTTGTAAGGGTTTTAAAGGGTTAAAAAAGGTGGTGTTGCCACCGATTTGCCACCATAACTTTTAGAAATTGCAGAAAACGAGAAAAGAGGATTGAACACAGTGAACTTGTGTTTCAATCCTCTTTTTTTTATGATGTTTTCATATTGGTGATTGTTTCAAATAATTCAACGGATTGTTCACCCATTTTTTCAGTATCATGAACATAAGTCTGCAATGTGGTCTGAATATTGGTGTGCCCCAATCTTGCCTGAACATTTTTTACATTTGCCCCTGATTCAATTAATAAGGTGGCGTGTGTATGACGTAATGAATGATAATCAAATGCAAGCTGTAATTCACGGTGAATAACCCTTGAACAGAATTTGAAAGAATCTGTTGATGTGTATTGACCATTTTCTGTTACACAGATCAGACGGACACGCTGCAATTGACTTTCAACACATTTCTGTACGGGAACAATCCGGTACATATCATTCCCTTTTTCATCACGTTCTTTTTTCAAAACATGGATAGTGTAAAATTCCCCATATTTTAATTCATTTCTTAACTGCAAGGCTTTTTCTTGTTTTAGTGCATTGAATAATGTTTCACCAAAAGGGATTGTTCTGACAGATGCCGAGGTTTTAGGTGTAGTAAAGTACCATGATGAACGTTGTTCTTTTTTTCCTTTCTTTTCCACTACTTTTCTTACATCAGCACCAAAGTTACGCTTTACAATCTGCTTATTGACAGTCAGAGTTCTTTTGTCAAAATCAATATCATCCCATGTAAGAGCAAATGCTTCACTGATACGCAAGCCTGTATAGAATCCAATCATCAAAGGTATATAGTATCTGGTATCACGGAAGCGATCAATGATCTGTTGCCATTCATCCAAAGTTAGTATGATTCTTTCCCTTGGTTTACGTTCAACTTTTGGGAACCTTACGGACTTCATTGGATTCTGACTGATATAATGTAGCGGTTCAATGGCATAATCTAAAGCAGATTGGAAAACCGTCAGTATTCCAATAATATGACTTCTGGAATATCCGTTTAGTTTCAGACTATTGGCATATTCCTGTAATATAGTTGGATTTATGGCTTTTAGTTTGTACATTCCAAACTTAGGTTTTAAATGACTTTCAACAATACGAAGATACCCAACTTGTGTATTGTACTTCAAATTCAGTTTACAGGATAGTTCAAACCATTGATCAAGATAATCTGAAACAGTAATTTCAGAGGGTTCAAACACTATACCGGCATTGTTATATTCATTGATTGCAGCAGCAAGTGCTTGTTCTGCTTCTTTCTTGGTTCGGAAACCACCTTTTTCTTTTTTCTTTCTTTTTCCGTCAACTTTGCCAAGGTCAAAATAATAAGACCAAGTTGACCCACGTTTTCTTACTCCACCATTCATAAAAATTCAGTCCTTTCATTTATTGTAAATCAAAGGCTGAAATGATATAATTACTTTGCATAGCCTTTTTCAAGTTTTCAGTGAATATCATTTCAACCTGATTTCTTGATGAGGTGTGAACCTTAGATTGCTGCAACAGTCTAAGGTTCTTTTTTTAGTTACACATTAGTTACGGTTAAAACTACGGTTGAAATCCTTATTTTATAAAGGGTTTACGGTTGACTACGGTTAAATGTAATTTCTTTATTATTTTTATAATCATATCTGCAAATAAAATTATAAAAAGTAAAAATATAAGAATATAGAATTTAACTGTAACCGTAGTTAAGTGTAAACTATAATGTAATTTTTCCATGAGCGCTTTTTGATTCAGATGTAGGTAACAATTCATTCAAACGTTTCTGAAATCTGGTATAATTTAGATTTCCACCATTACCCTTTAGAATAATGACTTTCTTTTCATCATTTGATGAATAATTTATGATGTATAGTGTTTTTATTTTTTGCTTTTCACCTGCTGTCATTGCACCAACAATTGCACCTGCATTTCCAAATAACAAACCACCAATAACTGCCCTACCTACTTTGGATTGTTGTTCTATTTCAGTAATGTTAATATTACCTGCTTTAGTAATTTTGTTTAATGGCAGTTCAACGTCATTTGTATCTTTAAACGCTCTTGCTTTGAATTGCAAACATTGATGTTCTTCATCTAAAGTCATGGCTGTAGCATATCCTTTACCGAATCCGGGTAAACCTTCAAGGTGAATCATGTTCATTGTGTTACCTTTTCCAAATAATCCCATATTAAATCCCTTCTTTCTAAATTAATATTTCTGTCTATTTTCAACCACTTTACCAATAATTTTCACAGGTTTTTCTAAAATTTCTTTGTTAGAAAAAGTCATAGGTTCATAAGTAGGGTTGAAAGATAATAATGTAATACCTTCCGCATATTTCATTAATCTTTTACAAGTAGCAGTTTCACCATTGATCAAAACAATTACTACATCACCTGATTCTGCATCTTCTTGTTGTCTAACAATCACCGTATCACCTTCTGATATTCTTGGTGACATAGAATCCCCTTTGATTTTTAATCCAAAGAAAGTCCCACTTTTTGCCATTTTTTCTGAAATATCTTCATAACCAATATATTTTTCTTCTGCAAAGATTGGTTGACCTGCTGCAACTTCACCAAGAACAGGTATTTGTGAACCACGTTCAAGGCGAAATATTTCTGAACGTAATGCAGGGATGTCAGTAATATCATCAAAATGCTGCAACATTTCACGTTTTGTTCTATATTCAGATGCACCAACTAACCAATCAGCTTCAACTTTAAAGTAGTCGGCTAGTTTTTGTAGTCTTTCCATACTTGGTTTGTTTTTGTCGATTTTACATAGTGAACCACGTGCAAAACCAAGTTCCATTTCAGTACCGGTAACAGTTACCCCTTTTTCTTTACATAACATTCTAATTCGATCATAAATAAGCATAATGTTCCCCTTTCAAAAAAAGTTGAAAAAATTACGCAAAAGTATTGACAAGTTGAAAATATTACGTATAATCATAGATAGAAGTTGAAAATAATACGTAATAAAAAACTTGAAGCGTAACATTTTATATATTTGTATGTGGTAATTCAAATTATAGAATATTTTACGTAAAACGTCAATAGAAATACGTGATTTTTTCAGCGTCTAATAAAAAATAGAAAGGCGGTGAATGGATGTATTCAAAGATAAAAGCACTTTGTAAAGCAAAAAAGGTATCAGTTAGTAAACTTGAAACAGAACTTGGATTTTCCAGAGGTTCAATTTGCAAATGGAGTGTGAACGCCCCAAGCATTGATAAAGTCAAAGCTGTTGCAGATTACTTTGGGGTGACTGTTGATTATCTTTTGTCAAAAGAATAATTACATAAGGTATATGAGTGAGGTGATTAAAAGTGAAAAAGGTAATTGCAGGGTGTATTGATCTGACACTGGAATTTGATTCTGTAGATGAATGTAATCGTTATGCAGATGGTATCAGTGCAAAGAAACAAACATTCAAGGTACTGCAATATAAAGAACTGCCGGGTGGAAGAATCCGGGTAAGGATTCAAAGACAGTATAACAACAGTCCATTCCCGGCAGCAATGGAAGGTGGGTTGAAATGACATTTAGTGAAAAATTAAAAAAGGCTATGCAAGATTTAAACATCAATCAGGCACAAGTTGTTGGATTGACTGGAAAAAGTAAAGGTTCGGTTAGTCAGTATATTTCAGGGAAACAGATTCCATCTGAAAAAGTTCAGTGTGATATTGCAGTATCACTTGGACTTGAACCGGATTATTTTACAAAAGCTGATGAATCAATAATTACTTTATCACCAAAGAATGGTGAGATTCCAAAGTTAAGTGTTGATGATGCAGCAAAACTTTTACATATGAACCACAACACGGTTCGTAAGGGATTACAGCAAGGTGTTTTCCCTTGGGGTTATGGAATCCAAACATCAGGTAATAGATGGGTGTACTTCATCAATGCAACAGAAGTATGTATCGGATGCGGGATGTGTGAAGGGCTTTGTCCGGAAGTGTTTCGCATCAATGATTCCGGACAGGCAGAATCATACGAATCTGTGAGTGAGGAGAATCAGGAGATTGTACAGGAAGCAGTCGATGGATGTCCGGTTGCTGCAATTGAATGGGTAGAAAATTGATATTGAGCCCTGCCGGTTGGCAGGGCTGTTTTTGTGCTCATTTCCCTGTTTGATGTGATTTCTTACATATATTTTACATGGTTATCTCTGTGTCTTGACATTATGGTGCTACGATTTTCTATGTTCGTATAAGGTATTTTGAAATGGAATAAAATGCTGTTTATCTCGTACATGATCAGAAAGCGTTGTTTACAATACCTGATCATTTGTCTGAATAATAAAGAAAAAGCACATAGGGAAAGGAACTGTACTGATGAAAAAACAGGAAAAGAAAAAAGAGAGCAAAGAAAATATTTCATATATGATGAACAGAGAATTGTCATGGCTGAAATTTAATGAAAGGGTATTGAATGAAGCCGGTAATCCAAGAGTACCCCTGGCAGAACGTTTGACATTTGCGGCAATCTATCAGTCAAATCTGGATGAATTCTTTAGGGTAAGAGTTGGTACGCTGATGGATCAGATGGAGTCGTCGGAGGTTGTTCGTGAGAATAAAACAAATATGACCAGTGAAGAGCAGGTGAAGGCTATATTAAAAGCAGCCAGAGAACTGGATCGAAAGAAAGAAGTGATTTATGAACAGTTGATGGGAGAGTTGGAACCGAAAGGAATACGTCTGATCAATTTTAATAAACTATCTTCTGAAGAGGGTAAAATGCTGGAAACATATTTTGACCATGAAATATCACCATATCTTTCTGCCAATATCATAAGTAAACAACAGCCATTCCCATTCTTGAAGAATAAGGATATTTATGCGGTTGCCTTGCTGGAAACAAAAGGGGGAAAGACAAGAACCGCAATTATTCCATGTAGTAATAATGTTTTCAAAAGGCTAATAGATATACCTACCAGAAAAGGAACTTTTATGCTTTCGGAAGAACTGATTCTTCATTTTCTTCCGAAAATGTTTAAAAACTATGAAGTGAAAGAAAAATCATTGCTTCGTGTCACGCGAAATGCGGATATTGATACAGAGACGATTTATGACGAAGATCTGGATTACAGAGAGGCAATGGAAAATCTGATCAAACAAAGAAAACGAATGAATCCTGTCAGGATGGAGGTTTCCAGAGAACTGAATAAAAAAATGCTAAATTCTTTGTGTAAAGTTGTTCATATAGAAAAAGATCAGGTTTTTTTGTCCAGAGTTCCACTCGATATGTCTTTTGTGTTCGCAATTCAGAGTTACCTGAAGAGTACGAATCAGGAGGATCTTTTCTATCAGAGACGTACACCGAGAATGACGCCGCAGATAGATGCTAAGCGAAAGTTGATTCCGCAGATTATGGATAGGGATGTTCTGTTATCCTATCCATTTGAGAGCATCAAACCGTTTATTAATCTGCTGTATGAGTCAGCAAAAGATGAAAGTGTCGTATCCATAAAGATGACACTATATCGTCTGGCAGATAAAAGTCAGATTGTGGATGCCCTGGTTGAGGCGGCAGAAAATGGAAAAGAAGTAGTTGTTCTCGTGGAACTTCGGGCAAGATTTGATGAAGAAAGCAATATTGAATATTCCAGAAAACTGGAAGAGGCTGGGTGTAGGGTGATTTATGGATTGAACGGATATAAAGTACATTCCAAGCTTTGTCTGATTTCAAGAAAAACAGAAGACGGGATATCTTATATCACTCAGATTGGAACTGGAAATTACAATGAGAAAACATCTGCTCTTTACACAGATTTGTCGCTGATTACAGCAAATCAGGAAATCGGAAAAGAAGCGGCAGAAATATTTGCAGCATTATTAAAAGGAGAGACTGTTGAGGAAACAAGTCTTCTTCTAGTAGCACCAAAATGTTTGCAGAACAAGGTGCTGGATATGATAGATGAAGAAATTTATCATGCGAAGAATGGAGAAAATGGATATATCGGAATTAAAATCAATTCGCTGACAGACAAGGTAATAATTGACAAGCTGATAGAAGCCTCGCAGGCTGGAGTGAAAATTGAAATGATTGTCAGAGGAATCTGTTGTCTGATACCAGAAGTGAAAGGCTATACAGAGAACATTAAAGTTGTGAGTATTGTGGGACGTTTTCTCGAACATTCCAGAATCTATCGATTTGGGACAAAGGAAAGGGAAAAAGTATATATCGCATCTGCTGATTTTATGACAAGGAACACGATCCGACGGGTAGAGGTGGCTGCTCCGGTTTTGGATGAAGAGTTGAAGAAACGTCTGGACTGGATGTTTGAAACGATGATGAACGATGATGAAAAAGGAAAGTATCTTACATCGAAGGGCGTTTATACCGATCGAAACCTGAATCATGCAAAACTAGATTCCCAGGAAATGTTTTATGCAATGGCTTACAGCAGTGCGGAAAAAGCTGCGAAGGAAAGAGTGTAATAAGTAGCGAGACGACGGTCATGGTTATTGATTTTAAATATTTATGAGGGAAAAAATGAAATATAAAGATATATTACGGAACGAAGAAGTGATACAGTTCCTGAAGAAAGGAAATGAGAATCTTGGTATTTTGGGATATACGGATCATTCTGAAAAGCATTGCGCAATTGTTGCAAAACGTGCAGGTATGATCTTATCAAAGTTTGGATATTCAGAGCATGAGATTGAGCTTGCACAGATTGCCGGAGCACTTCATGATATAGGAAATGTAATTAATCGTAAAAATCATGGTGAATATGGCGCAATTCTGGCATATTTGATATTAGAAAAAATGGGTATTCCGTTGGAAGACATAGTAATTATCATGTCTGCTATTGGAAACCATGATGAATCTACGGGAGGGGCGTTAGATTCTGTGTCTGCTGCACTTATTCTGGCAGATAAAACTGATGTCAGAAGAAATCGTGTGAGAAACAAAGAAAAGTCTAGTTTTGATAAACATGACCGTGTGAATTATGCAGTTACAAATGCAACGGTCAAAGTGAGTGCACAGAAACATCTTATTACGTTAAATCTTCAAATCGATGAAGAAATCTGTACCATGTATGAGTATTTTGAAATTTTTCTTGGAAGAATGATGATGTGCAGAAAGGCAGCAGAATTGCTTGGAGCAAGGTTTAAGCTTACGGCAAACGGAAGCAAAATATTATAGGAAATGGTTTGGGAAGCAGTTGACGGTTGTCCGGTAGATGCAATTGAATGGGTTGAAAAATAGGAGAGGCGGGTTTGCGCCTCTCCTGATCATTTTATACAACTTTTGATTTCATTTAAGTAAGTATGTTTCGATTGCCTCTTTGACACCTGCATGATTGTTATCCGCTACGATGACATCGCAGATTTCTTTGATTTCATCTCTTGCATTTGAGACGGCAACAGAAAGACCACAGTTCTTAAGAATCTGAAGATCATTATAGCTGTCCCCGACAGCAATCGTCTGCTCAAGCGGAATCCCCAGATGTTCGCATAGAATTCGTAAACCATTTCCCTTGTCAATTCCGAGCGGAGATACTTCAAGTGAGGTCTCCTCTGAATAGGCGAGAGTGACAGGAAGTGACTCGAATTGCTTTTTTGTGATCTCACGTTCTGCGGCATCTGTATGATAGAGACAGATTTTTTCTGCATACCAGTTGTTTTCTTTACAGAATTCAAATGTATCTTCGACAAGAGATCCATTATCCTGAAAATGATATCGATATTGTGCAATATGAAAATGTTCTGCTTGATCCATATCTTTTTTGGATACAACCATATGTTTGTGCCCCATCGCCTGGATCATTACATCTTTCGTGCGAATGTAATTCAGGATTGTTTCTACTGTAGCAGTATCGATCTGCTTCGAGTAGATACATTGATCATTTTGGATGTCGTAAATATAGGCACCGCTTTCACAGATCGCGTATTGCATCTTTGGGAAAGCCCGAAACAGGTGACGGCATTCGTCCACGCATCTTCCGCTGGAGATTACGACTGTTTTTCCGATATCCAGCGCATGATTGATTGCGTTTATATTTTCAACAGGTATTTCTTTTTTATCATTTAACAGTGTTCCATCTATATCTGTTGCCAGTAATTGATAAGTCATTTTTTCCTCCGATATATGATTATTTTTTGCACGGACGAAGTACGATAGCCGTGCGGCTTGGTACATATAATTTCAGGAACGAACCTTTTCTTTCTGGAATCATTGTACTGTAGCGCATTTTTGGAATCTGACCGTATCCGCCAAATTCTTTATCATCTGTGCTGAACAATACTTCGTAATCCTGTCCATGTCCAACCGGAATTTCATAATCTGTAAACGATTTGGTAGGATGGAAGTTAAATACAAATAACAGGTCGCCGCGCTCAAACGATAATGTATGGTCATCAACATGTACACCGCGCAGAGTTCCAAAGTTCTCGTCCAAAACATGGTTTTCTTTGATGGCTTTTACCATTGCCTGATCGAATTCGCCGAGTGATTTGTATTTTAAGAAGCCATTTTCAACAAGACTCCACTGACGACGGCAGTATTTATAACTGTTTCCATTACCTTCTCTAGGGAAATCGATCCATTCCGGATGTCCGAATTCGTTGCCCATGAAATTAAGATATCCGTTTCCACCGCCTGCGATTGTGACAAGACGTATCATTTTGTGGAGTGCCATTGCACGGTCAATGACAAGTGTATGACAGGCGTTGTCCATATCTGTGTACATGGCAGCATCTGCAAGTCTAAACATCATTGTCTTGTCTCCGACGAGAGCCTGGTCATGGCTTTCAACATATGCAATCGTAGGTTCACTTCTGAGGCAGAGTTCTGACCAGATCTTTTCGACGTTCCAGTTTTCATCCGAAGACTCTTTGACAAGCTTGATCCACATATCCGGAAGTCCCATTGCAAGTCGATAGTCAAAACCGATTCCGCCGTCTTCAATCGGAACACACATTCCAGGCATACCTGACATGTCCTCCGCGATTGTGATCGCATCCGGGTTAACTTCATGAATCAGTTCGTTTGCGAGCTGAAGATATGTAACAGCGTCAGTATCCGTATTCAAGGAAAAATATTTGTTCAGGCTGTCGAAGCTTGTTCCGAGTCCGTGATCCTGATAAAGCATAGAAGTTACACCGTCGAATCGGAATCCGTCAAAGTGAAATTCTTCCAGCCAGTACTTTAAGTTTGACAGTAAGAAATGAAGCACTTCCGGTTTGCTGTAATTGAAGCATTTTGTTCCCCATGCGGAGTGTTCGCCTCTTGCGCCTGTGTGGAAGAACTGTTCTGTCGTTCCGTCGAAGAGATTGATTCCATCAGTTGTATTTTTTACTGCATGTGAATGTACAACATCAAGGAGTACACGAATTCCCATGCTGTGTGCTTTGTTGATCAGATATTTCAGATCTTCCGGAAGACCATAACGGCTGGAAGGTGCAAAGAAGTTCGATACCTGATATCCAAAAGAACCATAATATGGATGTTCCATGATCGCCATCAGCTGAATCGTGTTGTATCCATCTTTTTTAACAATTGGTAAAATATTGTCTGCGAATTCCCGGTAGGAAGCAATACGTTCTTCCTCGCAGGACATGCCTACATGAGCTTCATAGATCAATGGCTTTTCATCGCATTTGAAGTCCTGATCTGTCCATGGATATGGCTCAAGCGGATCCCATGCCTCACAGGACCAGATATATGTGTCAGGATCCTGGACAGCGCGTTTTGTGTAGATTGGAAGATGTTCGGAAAATCGTTTTCCGTTTTTAACAATAGTTTTTAATCGTGAGCCCTGATGAATGGTATCACCTTTTAATTCTATCTCCCATACACCTGTTACATTGTCAATTTTTTTGAGGGGGTGACTTGTCTGATCCCATTCATTAAAATCACCTGTTATGTAAAGAGCGTCAGCAGCTGGTGCCCATTCACGGTATACCCATCCATCTTTTGACTGATGAAGACCGAAATAATGATGAGCGTTTGCAAATGCAGACAGGCTATCGCCATCCTGAAGCAGCTGTTTGCGCTTAATATCGTAATTGTGCATTCTTAAGTTTATATCACCCTCGAATGCTTTTAATGCTGGATTTCTTTCAAGAATACGATACATAAAAATACCTCCTGTAGTTTTCGATTTTAGTATCTGAAGATACTTTATACTAACATATCCATACCGATTTTGCTAGGGCAGAAAGAGAAATGGAATACGTTTCACGATAAAGCATTGTGAAGCAATACAAGGATTGTGTTCAGGTCGTTGACATTCATCTGTCCGGGTGCAGAAGCTTTTCTGGAAGCCCCAAAGGTAAGTGCAGAGCCGAAGACTTCCCCGCTGATACGACTGATCACGCCGGTTTCTGCCATAGACATGGTGATGATTGGCCTGTCTGCATAGGTACTTACCATTTCTTCGGTAGCTGCGAGAAGAGTAAGGACATCTTTTTTGTTCTGTGGCATGACAGCAATTTTCGGAATATCAGCATTCATATCCTGCATTTTTCTGAGGCGTCCGATGATAGCATCCTTGTCTGGCGTCGCAAGGAAATCATGATTGGAAGCTACGACTTTTACACCTGCTTCATGAGCTTCGCGGATGATATGTCCGGCAATCTCATCACCTTTGAACACTTCTACATCGATGAGATCAACATATCCCGACTGTGCCGCTTTGATATTGAACTCAGCATATGCATCATCGTCGATTTCTTTTTTACCGCCTTCATTTGAAGTGCGGAATGTCAGAAGAAGAGGAGTGTCTCCCAAAGCATCTCGCAGATCTTTCAGGACATCCAGCACTTTGTCAAAGTCAAATACGTTCTCAAACCAGTCTGCGCGCCACTCAACCACATCCACCGGAATGGAGTCGAATGAGTTGGCTTCGGATATAATGTCTTCTTTCGTTACACCTGTGATCGGGACACAGATTTTGGGCATGCCGGCACCGATTTCTACGTTTTTTATCTTAATCGTTTTCATGATAATTGCTCCTTTTTTACTGGATATGGAAAATCCATACATAGACTTATTATATATGAAATCTGCCGATGAAACAAATATCGTTTGTTGATTTCAAAAATAATATTATGTATAATGAACTCATTGATTTTTTAGAGGAGGAGAACGTCATGAGTCAGCTCTATGAGATGAGAAAACAATCAGAAATGTCTGACGTACTGTTTGATTATAATATTTTTCTGATCGGTTTTATGGGTTCTGGAAAGAGCACGGTTTCTCTGGCATTACACGATAAATATGCCATGGAAGTAGTTGAGATGGATCAGATCATAGCAAAGAAAAACAACATGAGCATTTCAGCAATCTTTGAGACATACGGAGAAGCTTATTTTCGAAATGAAGAAACAAATCTTCTCGCAGATATTCAGAGTAAGAAGAATATGATCGTATCATGCGGCGGCGGTGTTCCGATGCGTGATGTCAATGTGGAATTGATGAAAAAGAGTGGAAAGATTGTATTTTTAAAGGCAAAACCGGAGACGATTCTGGAGCGCGTAAAAGACAGTCATGACAGACCGTTGCTTGAGAATCATAAAAATGTTGAGTATATCGCTGATCTGATGGAACAGAGACGCCCGAAATATGAAGCGGCAGCAGATATTGTAGTAGAGACGGATGGAAAGAGTGCATATGATATCTGTGAGGAGATCATAAAAAAAGCGAAAGAAAGCGATGGAAAATAGAAAGAGGGAGATCGTTATGGCAAAGAATATTACAGGGCACACGGGTTTGCTGTGTTTGCTCGGCAGCCCGGTTGCACATAGTATATCGCCGGCCATGCACAATGAGGCCTGTGACCAGCTTGGATTGGATTATACATATCTGGCGTTTGATGTGCCGGAAGAGAAGATGCCGGAAGCAGTAGAAGGACTCCGCACAATGGGAGCTCGCGGATGGAATATTACAATGCCTGGCAAAAATATTATGTGTAAGCTGGCAGACAGGGTTTCTCCTGCATCTGAAATTTCAGGAGCATGTAATACGATCGTAAATGATGATGGTGTATTAACTGCATATACAACGGATGGCACAGGATTCATGAGAGCTGTGCAGGAAAATGGTGTAGATATTATCGGGGAGAAGATGACGCTTCTCGGTACGGGCGCGGCTGCGACAACGATTCTTGTTCAGGCAGCGTTAGATGGAGTTTCAGAGATTCATGTTTTTAACAGGAAAAGTCCATCTTATTATCGCGCGGAAAAGATCGCTGCAAAGCTGAATGAGAGTACATCATGTAAAGTGCTGCTGCATGATTTTTCTGACCCGGAAGTTCTCAGGGCATCGATTGCAGACAGCCGGATTCTTGTAAATGGAACTTCACTTGGCATGGCTCCGAATACAGAAGACACCGCGATTCAGGATCCGACGATGTTCCATGAAAGGCTTTTTGTATTTGATATCATATATAATCCACGTGAGACAAGACTTCTCCGGGAAGCGAAAGAGGCCGGATGTCAGGTTTCGAATGGTATGTATATGCTTTTGTATCAGGGAGCTGCATCGTTTGAACTGTGGACGGGGAAAGAGATGCCTGTAGATATTATCAAAGAGAAGTATTTTACAGAATAAACAGTCGAATATAAATTCAAAGCGGATTCGAAGGAGATGAATGATTCATGACAATCAATGCATTGATACAAATACTGAATTTCTTTTTGATCTATTCGTTTTTGGGATGGGTCGTAGAGGTGGCTTATCACGGAGTCTGCCAGGGTGTTGTAGTAAACAGGGGATTTCTGAATGGCCCGGTGTGCCCGATCTATGGTTTTGGCATGTTACTGATCCTGTATGTACTACTGCCGATATCTGACAATTTGCTTGTCCTGTTTTTGGGAGGTATGCTGCTTACAACAGCAATTGAGTTGTTTGGCGGATGGATACTGGAAAAATTATTTCATATGAGATGGTGGGATTATTCAAAGGAGCCGTTAAACCTGCATGGATATATTTGTCTGAAGTTTTCCCTTGCATGGGGCATGGGTGTTGTCGCGATCGTAAGGATCATACATCCGATCGTACATAATATCAGTCGTTTTGTTCTCAGAACACCGTTGAAGTTCATATTGATTCCGTTTATGATATTATTTTTAGTTGATATTATCGCTACAGTTGCTACGATCCTGAATCTGAAGAAAGAGCTTCTCACGTTGGAGCATCTTGCAAAGGAAATGCGTGAATTCAGTGATTCCATGACAGAAGTTATTGGCGGAAAAGCGCATGAGATAGATGTGAAATTCGATGAGGGCAGAGTGCAGGCTGCTCTGGGTAAGGCTGAGCTTATGCAACAGCTGGAAGAGAGAAGAGAAAAGATTGAGCAGGAATTTGATGAAAGAAGAAGACAGATCGAGCAGATTCAGACAAGAATTCATGCTAATAAGCTTTGTGGCTATGGAAGAATCCTTGCGGCATTCCCTCATGCGGTCGTTACGCGCAGAAATGTTTCTCTGAAAGAGTTTATTGAAAATCACAGAGTCAGTGAGATTACATGGAGAATAAAGCAATGATAAAAGAGATACAAAAACAGTTATTTGAATTTCAGGATCTGGAATATAAAGCGTTTCAAAGCAGACTGATCCCCGGAATCGATCCGGATTCTGTGATCGGAGTGAGAACGCCGGTGCTTCGTAACTATGCGAAACATCTTGCGAAAGAACAGGATGTGACAGAATTTCTGCATACATTGCCGCACGACTACTATGAGGAAAACAATCTTCACGGATTTTTGATCGAGCTGATCAAAGATTATGATCAGTGTATCGAGGAAATTGACCGTTTTCTTCCGTACGTAGATAACTGGGCAACGTGTGATCTTATGAGTCCGAAAATATTCAAAAAGCATTTACCACAGCTTTTGGAGAAAATAAGAGAGTGGATTGCATCGGATCTCACATATACGATCCGGTTTGGAATCGAAATGCTGATGTCATTCTATCTGGATGATGCATTTGAGGAAGAGTATCTTCAGATAGTTGCAGAAATTCGTTCAGAAGAATATTATGTAAACATGATGATCGCCTGGTATTTCGCAACCGCACTGGCAAAGCAGTATGAGACTGCAATTCGTTATATCGAGCAGCCATGTATGGAGGTGTGGACTCACAATAAGACGATCCAGAAAGCAGTTGAAAGCAATCGAATCACAAAAGAACAGAAAGACTATCTTCGTTCTTTGAAGATTCGAAATAAATAGAACACATACGAAAAAGGAGAGATGTATAATGAAATTATTAATTGATGATGCGAACTTGGATGAGATCAGAAGATTGTATGATCTGTATCCAATTGATGGAGTAACAACAAATCCATCGATTCTTTCAAAGACTGGAAGAAATCCTTTTGAAGTTTTGAGAGAGATCCGTGCTTTTATTGGAAAAGAAGCAGATTTTCATGCGCAGGTCATTGCAAAAGACGCAGCAGGTATGATCGAAGATGCGCATGCGATCGTAAAGGAACTGGGAGAGGGAACATACGTTAAGATCCCATGTGTTCCGGAAGGATTTAAAGCAATGAAGAGCCTGAAGAAAGAGGGAATTCTCACGACAGGTACTACAATCTATACGAGTATGCAGGCATACCTGGCGGCAAAGAGTGGGGCTTCTTATACAGCGCCATATATAAATCGTATTGATAATATGGGTTATGACGGAATCCGTGTGGCGAAGGAAATTCAGGATATCTTTGAAATGCATGGTATGGAAACCCAGATTCTTGCCGCAAGTTTCAAGAACTCACAGCAGGTTCTTGAACTTTGCAAATATGGAATCGGTGCTTCAACGGTTGCTCCGGCTGTTTTAGATGGCTTTGTAAACAATATTGCAATCACGGGTGCCATTGACGTATTTGTAAATGATTTTGAAAAGATAAACGGCGAAGGTGCAACGATGAGCACAGCAAAAAAATAAAAGTTTTTCTTGACGAATACCCCCTGTAGGTATATATAATATTAATATACCCACAGGGGGTATTTTGTGCGACTAGATTTTGAATATAGAACAGGGAGTTGGAGATTACTATATGGAAAACGAGAAATGCTGTTGCAGTGAAAAGACTACAGTGCGCTCAGCGGAACAGAAAAAGAAACTGATCAATCGTCTTCGCCGTGTGGAGGGGCAGATCAGAGGACTTCAGTCCATGATTGAAAACGATGTATATTGCAACGATATCTTAATCCAGTCATCTGCGGTGATTGCGGCGCTGAATGGATTCAACAGAGAACTTCTGGCGAGTCATATTCATTCTTGTGTGGCAAGAGATATCAGAGAAGGAAAAGATGAAGTGATCGATGAATTGATTGCTACGATGAGTAAACTGATGAAGTAGACGGGGAGGTTTTCGATTGAAACAATATAATGTGACAGGCATGAGCTGTGCCGCCTGCAGTGCACGCGTAGAAAAGGCGGTTTCAAAAATACCCGGAGTGACTTCGTGCTCGGTCAGCCTGCTTACGAATTCCATGGGAGTGGAAGGAGACGTATCGCCGGATATTGTCATAAAAGCAGTTCAAGAGGCAGGGTATGGAGCATCCGAAAAAGGCAAAGCAAATGGGGAACACAATGAGTATGCGCGAGGATTTTCAGATGAAGAGATGTTGAAAGACCGTGAGACCCCTGTCTTGAAAAGGAGGCTGATTCTGTCTCTCGGATTTCTGATCGTTCTCATGTATTTCTCGATGGGACATATGATGTGGGGATTTCCGCTTCCGTCATGGTTTGAAGGAAACCATGTGGCAATGGGGCTTCTGCAGATGATCTTGTCCGCGATCATTATGATCATCAATCAGAAGTTTTTTATCAATGGATTTAAGAGTTTATGGCATCGTTCCCCGAACATGGACACCCTTGTCGCGCTCGGTTCCATGGCTTCGTTTGTGTGGAGTGTGTTTGCATTGTTTCTGATGACCGATGCACAGATGAGTGGCGATCATGTAGCCGTGATGCAGTATATGGATGAATTTTATTTTGAATCTGCCGCTATGATCCTTACGCTGATTACGGTCGGAAAAATGCTCGAGGCAAGGTCAAAGGGGAAGACAACCGATGCGTTAAAAAGCCTGATGAAGCTTGCACCGAAAAAAGCTGTTGTGATCCAGAATGGTAAAGAAACGGAAGTTTCTGTTGAGCATGTGAAGAAAGGCGATATCTTTGTCGTCAGGCCCGGAGAAAACATTCCGGTTGACGGATATGTTCTGGACGGAACAAGTGCGGTCAATGAGGCGGCGCTTACCGGGGAAAGTATACCGGTCGATAAGACGGTGGGAGATATGGTCTCTGCAGCTACGATCAATCAGTCAGGATATCTGAAATGTGAAGCGTCCAGAGTAGGGGAAGATACAACGCTTTCCCAGATTATAAAAATGGTGAGTGATGCGGCTGCGACCAAAGCGCCGATCGCAAAGATTGCGGATAAAGTATCCGGTGTATTTGTACCTGTGGTAATAGGAATCTCAATCATAACGATGATTGTTTGGCTGTTGATCGGTAAAGAATTCGCCTATGCACTTGCGAGAGGTATTTCGGTTCTCGTGATCAGTTGTCCCTGTGCATTGGGACTTGCGACACCGGTTGCGATCATGGTAGGAAATGGTCTCGGAGCAAGAAAGGGAATATTATTTAAGACAGCGGTATCGCTGGAAGAGACCGGTAAGGTTCAGATCGTTGCCCTTGATAAGACAGGGACGATCACAAACGGAACGCCAAAAGTCACGGATATGATTCCTGCAGAAGGTACATCTGAACAGGAGCTTCTGAAGATGGCTTACTCGCTGGAGATGAAGAGCGAACATCCTCTGGCAAAGGCAATTGTTGAGAAGGGAAAGGAATTGTCTGTCTGTGAGAATACGGTGACGGATTTTAAAGCATTGCCGGGAAGTGGCCTTACAGCTGTTTGTGAAGGAGACGTGATTTACGGTGGAAGTATGGGTTTTATTTGCAACGTCGTAAAGGTTTCTCCTGAAATGATGCGGAGGGCAGAAAAACTTGCCGGGGACGGAAAGACGCCGCTATTGTTTGCAAGGGCAGATCAGTTTCTTGGAATGATCGCTGTGGCTGACACGATCAAGGAAGACAGTCTCGATGCAGTGAGAGAATTACAGGGGATGGGAATCCATGTAGTCATGCTGACCGGGGATAATGAGCGTACGGCAAAAGCGATCGGTGCTCAGGCTGGTGTTGATCAGGTCGTTGCAGGTGTTCTCCCGGGTGGAAAAGAACGGGTGATCAGCACACTGAAACAATATGGGAAAGTGGCGATGGTCGGAGACGGGATCAATGACGCTCCGGCACTTACAAGAGCAGATATGGGAATTGCAATCGGAGCTGGCTCAGATGTGGCAATTGATGCGGCGGATGTCGTTTTGATGAAGAGTTCACTGAGAGATGTGCCGGCGGCAATCCGGTTGAGCCGCGCCGCGCTTCGGAATATTCACCAGAATCTCTTCTGGGCATTTTTCTACAACATGATCGGAATTCCACTGGCAGCAGGTGTGTTTGTCCGCTTTGGCTTGACACTGAATCCAATGTTTGGGGCAGCAGCCATGAGCCTGTCAAGTTTTTGTGTTGTTTCGAATGCTCTGAGACTGAATCTTTGTAAATTATATGATGCCTCAAAAGACAGGAGAGTCTCGCTGGCAGACTTTTCTGTAGATGAGATAGAAAAGAAAATAAAAGGAGAATTGACAATGAAAAAAACAATGAAGATCGAAGGAATGATGTGTGTGCACTGTGAGGCAAGAGTAAAGAAAGTGCTCGAAGGTATCAAGGGTGTTGAATCAGTAGAAGTAAGCCATGAAAAAGATCAGGCAATTGTAACACTTACGGAGGATGTTGCAGATGAAGTGTTAAAGAAAGCGGTTGAGGATCAGGATTATACAGTGACAGATATTCAGTAGCAAAAGGATTCATGATTACTGAATTTACAATGGATGTGTTTACTGGTATAAATGAATCAGTTGTGCTATACTAAAGCAATACATTGCATTTCGTATGCGATAAGGGAGCTGTTAAGATGAGACTTGAAGAATACTTAAAACAGAATATACTGCTGACAGATGGAGCGATGGGAACTTACTATAACCATAAATACGCAGAGGATATGGAAGCGGAAGAGGCGAATCTGTACTGTCCGGACCGTATCGCTGCAATCCACAAAGAGTATATTGAAGCAGGAGCAAAGCTGATTCGAACAAATACATTTGCAGTAAATCATACATTATTTCCGGACAGATCTGTCTGTGAAAAGGCATTCTGTGCAGCACTGGACATTGCAAAGAATGCTGTTAAGGAAAGCGGTAAAGATGTTGCGATCGCGGCATCGATCGGTCCGATCCATGAAAGCAGAGAAGATGCAGATGAGGTGATCTGGGAGGAGTATTGCTCGATCATGGATCTCTGTGTTGCAAATGGAATTCACAATTTCGTATTTGAGACATTTTCTGACCCGAAATGGATCGGAAGATTATCCGGGTATTGTAAGGAAAAATGTGATCATGCTTTTGTGATCGCACAGTTTTCGGTAAATCCGATGGGATATACCGGCGATGGATACAGTGTTCATGAACTGATCCGCCGTATGGAGAAGCTTTCGACACTGGATGCGTATGGTTTCAACTGTGGTGTTGGCGGAGCGCATCTGAAGAAATTGCTGCAGAAGGAGTCTTTTGGTGAGAAGACACTGTTAAGTGTTTTGCCCAATGCCGGTTATCAGCAGGAATTAAGAGGAAGGATGCGCTACAGCGATAAGCCTGACTACTATGCGAAGCATATGGAAGAACTCGTATCTCTCGGGGCGAATATCATCGGCGGATGCTGTGGTACTACGCCGGATCATATTCGGATACTGGATGAGATGCTCAAAGAGAAAACGGTCTGTGAGAAAAGAGTTTTCCCGGAGAACATGGATCCGGATCAGGCAGCAGAAAATAAAAATCTGACACCGTTTATGGAAAAATTAAATTCAGGTGAGAAAGTATTTGTCGTTGAACTGGATGCTCCGTTTGATGTAAATACAGAAAAGTTCCAGAAAGGTCTATATGTGTTAAAGGATCATGGGGCAGATATCATTACAGTGTCTGATTCTCCACTTGCCAGAGCAAGGGCAGATGCATCTCTTCTGGCTGTTTACGGAAAAAATATTGCCGATGTACAGATCATGCCTCATGTGGCAATGCGTGACCGCAATCTGATCGGACTCCGTGCAGAAGTACTCGGTGCACATGTAAATGGGATCAGAGATCTGCTTGTTATTACAGGAGATCCGGTAGGAAGAGATGACAGGGGAAAGATCACCGGTGTGTTTGATATGAATTCGATCCGCTTTATGGATTATCTGAAACATATGAACGAGGAAGTGTTTGGAAATGAACCGGTCTGTTACGGAGGAGCACTGAACTATGATGGACCAAATATCAATGCCATCATTTCGAGAATGAAGAAAAAGATGGAAGCAGGATGCTCCTATTTCCTCACACAGCCGCTTTTTTCAGACGGAGATATTGACAGGATCCGTGAATTGAAAGAGAAGACAGGAGCGAAGATCATCTGTGGCATCATGCCGATCGTGAGCTATCGGAATGCACTGTTTATGCAGAATGAGATGCCTGGAATACATATTGATGACGCGATCGTGGCACAGTATAAACCGGATATGAGCAGAGAAGACGCAGAGAAGGTTGCAATCGGGATATCTGCAGAGATTGCAGGGAAGCTTGCAGATATCGCTGACGGATATTATATCATGACACCGTTTCACAGAGTGGAGCTTGTTGCGAAGATCATGGATATGATACGTAATATGACAGGAGGAAGAGCTTGAAAAACCAGGAACATTTGATCAGAGAAGTCTACCCGGGTTCTATCGCTGAAGAGCTCGAGATAGAGGCGGGGGATGTTCTGCTTGAGATTAACGGGCAGAAGATCGGAGACGTGTTTGATTATCGATATTATATAAAGGATGAATATATTGAGGTCTTGATCCGTAAGCCTGACGGAGAGGAATGGCTGCTTGAGATCGAGAAAGAATTTGATGATGATCTGGGGATCGAATTTGAGAATGGGCTGATGAGTGAATATCGCTCTTGCAGCAACAAGTGTATGTTCTGTTTTATCGATCAGATGCCGCCGGGGATGAGAGATACCCTGTATTTTAAAGATGATGATTCCAGACTTTCTTTTCTGCAGGGAAACTATATCACTCTGACGAATATGAATGAGCAGGATGTAGAACGCATTATTCATATGCAGCTTGCACCGATTAATATTTCTGTGCAGTCAACGAATCCTGAGCTTCGATGCAAAATGCTGAATAACCGTTTTGCGGGCGAGAAACTGAAGTTTCTGGACAGGTTATATGAAGGGCATGTTGAGATGAACGGACAGATCGTTGCATGCAAAGGCGTCAATGACGGAGCGGAGCTTGAGAGATCTATCAAAGATCTCTCAAAATATCTGCCGTTTATGAGAAGTGTTTCCGTCGTTCCGGCAGGTCTTACGAAATATCGTGACGGATTGTATCCTCTTGAACTGTATACAAAGAAAGAGGCAGAAGAGATCATTGACATGATTGAAAGCTTCCAGAAGCAGTTTTACGAGGAATACGGACTCCATTTTATTCATGCGAGTGATGAATTTTATATTACAGCAGAGAGAGAATTTCCGGAAGAAGAGCGTTATGATGGATATATTCAGCTGGAAAACGGTGTCGGAATGATGCGGCTTTTCATTGAAGAATTCAATGATGCATACGGCCGGATGCTGGAAGAGCTTTCAGAAGAAGAAAGAGAGAGTATGGCTGACCGCACGGTGACGATCGCAACAGGGAAACTGGCTTATCCAACCGTAAGGTCATTTGCCGACCGCATGATGGAAGCATTTTCGAAGCTTAGAGTAAACGTTTTCGAGGTCCGCAACGATTTCTTTGGAGAAACGATCACGGTGTCCGGACTTATCACGGGTCAGGATCTGACGAGACAGCTCGCAGAGCAGAAAGAACAGGGGATCGATCTCGGAGATACGCTGATCATACCGTCCAATATGCTCAGAATGGGAGAGCAGGTATTTCTTGATGACATGACCGTCGAAGATGCTGAAAAGCTGCTTGGTATGCGCATTACTGCAATTGAGGCGGGAGGTCAGGACTTTATCGATGCAGTCTTAACTGAGGATTATGTCATGAACAGGGTAAATGATGAATTTGTCTATATTCAGGGGTATCCGGAATAAACCGATCGCTCTGGATGTAAATACAGATGGAATACGAATATGGAAAATAAAAATATCTATACAGCCGTTTCAAATGAAAAGAGCTAATGCTTTGCATTCATTTGTAATCTGTCTGTATAGATATTTTTTTATCTCAGTCGAAGAAGGCTCCCACTTCTATAAGTGGTGAGTAACAAGAAATTCATCTCAGTGGGATTTACAGCTCTTGAAATACTTCAAGGCTTCGATCCAGGATACCGTGTATCTGGGCAATGGCAGTACCGTAATTTGTCATCGGCACACCGGCATCGCTGGCGCATTTCATGCGGTATTTCATTTCCCGTTCATTTAATGTGCATCCGCCGCAATGGACGATCATCTTGTATTTGCTCAGATCATAAGGGAACTCGGTTCCGCTTGTGAACGCAAAATGAACATCCTTTTTGCTGTACTCTCTGATCCAACGGGGAAGCTTGACGGTTCCGATATCATCACACTGACGGTGGTGCGTACATCCTTCTGAGATGAGAATGGTATCACCGTCTTCTAATGTATCTAACGCTTTCGCCCCTTCTACAAGTGTCTTTAAATTTCCTTTGTATCTTGCAAATAATATTGAAAAGGAAGTCAGAGGAATATCTTTTGGAGTTTCTTTTGACACTTTTCCAAATGCCTGACTGTCAGTAATGACAAGGGAAGGCTTTTTTCCAAGAGCATCTAATGTACTTTTTAAATCTGTTTCTTTGACAACGACAGAGGTTGCATCAGAGTCCAAAATATCCCGGATCGTCTGCTGCTGCGGAAGAATGAGTCTGCCTTTCGGAGCGGCTTTGTCGATCGGGACAACAAGAACGATGAAATCACCCGGATGAATGAGATCACCGACAATGCGTCTGGATGTCTGATCGGAAGGAACGAGTGTCGTAATGAACTCCTTTAATTCATATATATTGGTTTTCTTTTCTGCACTGACGCAGAAAATGTGTTTCGAGTCTATGTTCAGTTCCTGGATGACCTGTTCTGTCAGTGCAGATACCGCTTCGGCTTCGATGAGATCACATTTGTTCATGATCACGGCAAAAGGAATATGTTTGTCCTGTATTTTGAGAAGAATGTTTGCATCTTCTTTCGTGAAGCCACTGTGTGCATCAACGACAAGGAGTGCGATATCTGTTTTGTTCAGCATCTGATATGCTTTCTGAATACGGAGCGTTCCGAGTTCTCCATCATCGTCAAGTCCCGGAGTATCGATCATGACAACAGGACCAAGGGGAAGAAGCTCCATTGCTTTCAGGACAGGATCTGTGGTCGTACCCATTACATCCGATACAATTGCAAGATTTTGTCCGGTCAATGCGTTGATGATGCTGGATTTACCGGCATTTCGTTTGCCGTAGATACCAATGTGAATGCGTTCTGAGGATGGCGTGTTGTTTAAGCTCATGGTGAGTCCTCCTTAGTGAATCGTATCTGCCAGACAGATTTATACAAAAAAGTGCGCTTGAATGCGAATATTGCTTTTTCATAACGCTGCCTGGCTCTGAACAGTTACAAATTATTTTTTATTATAATACAGGAATTCCCGATTCTCAAGATTGTGGGATGTGATATAATAATTTTACGAGAGCCAGGAGGCCTGTATGTGATTGACAAGCCGGGGAATGAACCGGGAACGGAATATCATAAGCAATGATGAAAGAAGGAATGTAAATGCTGAGAAAAGTGGAATTCGAAGAGCTGAACAGAGTGTTATCGGATCGAAAGTGCAGGGAACAGACAGATCTTAGTAATTGCCTGTTCTACAACATGGATCTTTCAGGCCGGGATCTTCGAAACATCAATTTTGATAAAAGTGATTTCAGAAAAATGAATTTAAATGGGGCAGATATGACGGGATGTTCTGCAGAGAATGCTTTTTTTCAGACATCCAGTCTTGAAGGAACTATTTTAAAGGACTGTAATCTGCGGACGGCAGATTTTCGTTTTTGCAATATGAAAAACGCAGATATCAGTGGCTCGGATATTTTCGGAGCTGCACTTCACGGTGCAGAGCTTACGGGTCTGAAGGCAGATAAAAATACAAAATTTTATTATCCGAGATGCCCGATGGAAGGTGCTTTTATCGGCTGGAAAGTATGTTTTGGAAGAAGGATCGTTCAGCTGATGGTTCCAAAAGATGCGAGACGACTGCAGGGAACGACATATGAAATCCGTGTGGATAAGGCATTTGTGATATCTATAAGAAGTGAAGACTATAAGACGGAGTATGAGGAAGCACATTCCTATGTAGATGAGAATTTTTTCTATCGAAAGCATCAATGGGTTTCGGTTGATCAATACGATACAGAACGATTTACTGAATCCGGCGGAGGAATTCATATCTGGATGGATCGTGAAGCAGCAATTGCATATCTTGGTTAACGGAATATGTGGTTTTATTATAGTTTTTTATAATATATTAGATGAAAGATGACTCCCGAGCGAGTCTTGAAAAGAATTTGGAGGAAATATAAGTTATGAAACATTTGATCATTGATACAGAGATGAAATCAATTTGGCCTGCAACAAGGGTTGGTTGTTTTCAGTATAGAGTGAAAGTGGAAAAGAAAAATGAGGATATGTGGAAGTATCTGAAAAAAGAGATCTATAAAAAGACAAAGGATGCAATTTTTGACTATGGTGTCAATGATATTCCGAATATCAGGGAGTCTCGTTTGGCATACAAGGCCTTTGGAAAGGATCCAAGCAGATACCGTGTTTCATCAGAGTCGTTGATTCGACGTATTGGACAGGGAAAGGGTCTGTATGAGGTAAATACGGTAGTTGATGTGAATAACCTGATTTCCATTGAATCTGGATTCTCGGTTGGATCTTACGATGCATCCAATATTGAGGAAGAGCTTGTCTTTCGTGTGGGAAAAGAAGGAGAAATATATAAAGGAATTGGTAAAAGCGAGATTAAAATTGATGGTCTTCCTGTTCTTGCAGATGCAAAAGGAGCAATCGGAAGCTCAACGAGTGATTCTGAGAGAGCCATGATCACGGAAAATGCGTCAGAGGTTCTTACCCTGATCTATTCTTTCTCGGATAACCAGGATCTTGAAAGAGCATTGAAATATGGAAAACAATATCTTGAAACATATGCTGGTGCAACAGAAGTGATAAGTTGGATTGTAGAGTAAGAAGGTGTATTAAATTGTTTTCAGTTCGGGAATTTGAAGAAAAAATAAATGAGAATCATATCCGATTGCATGCGTATATGATCGTACAGAGAGATAAAGTTCTGGCAATGCAGAAATATTCGAAAACAGATTGCCATAATGTATATTCGATTGCCAAGAGTTATCTGTCTACGGGGGTTGGTATGGCGATCGATGAGGGGCTTTTGTCACTGCAGGATAAGCCGTGGGATATGTTTTATGACCTGCTTCCGAAGAATGTCGATGAATCGTGGAAAGATGTGACACTTGAACATCTTCTCACAATGGCTTCTGGCAATGGCAGCGCCTGTCTGATGGCGGAGGACAGGAGCAGGCTGAAAAGTGATACCGATGAGACAATCAGCGAAGAGTTTAAGGAAGAATGGCTGAAATATGCATTTGCATCTCCGATCTGTTACAGACCGGGAGAGAAGTTTGTGTATGGAAATCAAAACCCGTATATTGCAGGACGTATGCTGGAAAAAGTGACAGGGATGACCGTGTGTGATTACCTGTATGAGAAGCTGTGGCAGCCTTTGGGACTCGAAAAACCATATTGGGGAACGGACAATGCCGGTCATACATTTACTGCAAGTGATCTCTACCTTGACATTGATTCCATGACAAAATTCGGACAGGTTTATCTCGGGAATGGAACATACAACGGAAAGCGTTTTGTTTCCGAAGACTGGATCAGAAAATCAACTGCGATTCATATTCGAAGCTCTTGCCTCAGCCCAAATGGAGGTGCGGCTGATGAACTTCAGGGATATGGATATTATTTCTGGAAGAATACAAAGGAAGGATATCGAGCAAATGGGAAAATGGGACAGTTAATCCTTGTTTTGCCAGAGAAAGAAGCGGTGATATCAGTTCAGGCAAGACATATCAGCTCACAGCAGATTCTGGATATTATCTGGGAGACGATTTATACCAGATTGTAATCGGATGATGTAAGCATGGTTGAACAGAAAAACGCACGTCAAGTCTCCGTGGAGGACGATTTGAAATAATTGACAGGAGGGAAAAATATGAATGTTGGAAGAGTGGAATTACATCTGCATCTGGATGGATCTGTCTATATGCCATGGGCATGGAAGAAGGCAGTGGAACGCGGAGTTGTGAAGTCAGACTGTACCTTTGAGGAATACTACGACATGATGAGTTTCCGGGAAGACTGTACGTTGGAGGAGGTATTTAAAAAGTTTGATTTTCCGATTGCGATCATGCAGACGAGACAGGATCTCAGTGAATCCATCTATTATCTGATCAAACATCTGAATGATCTGGGACATATCTATGCGGAGATCCGATATGCATCTCAGCAGCATACACTGGAAGGCCTCACGCAGGAAGAGACGATAGAGGCTCTGATCGATGGCATGGAAAAGGCGAAAAAAGATTTCCCGAATGTGGATGTGGGACTGATCAACTGCCTGATGCACAAAGGTGAAAATGCACTGTTTAATATGGAAGCAAATTATGAGGCACTGGAAGCCAGCAGGAAGTATCTCGGAAAAGGTCTGGTCGCTGTCGATCTTGCGGGATTTGAAAATAACGGAGACTTTAAACTGTATGCACCGCTATTTGAAAAAGCAAAAGAGCTTGGCCTTCCATATACGATCCATGCCGGCGAGATGGGGATGGGAGAACATGTTCACGATGCCATCATGATGGGAACGAAGCGAATCGGACATGGAATCAACTGTATTCAAAATGAAGAGTGGCTACAGGAAGTGATTGATCATGATGTGACACTGGAGATATGTCTTTCCTCCAATTGTGGAACAGAAAGGAATTATGCATCACATCCGGTTCGAAAGCTGATGGCGGCAGGAGTGAAGGTGACGCTGAACTCTGACAATATGAATTTCTCGAAGACAAATCTTGTCAATGAGTATAATTATATGAGATCACTTGGTGTTTCTGAGGAAGATCTGATGCAGTGCACTTTGAATGCAGTGGATGCTGCTTTCTGCTCAGAAGAGATGAAAGAAAAATTAAGAAAGAAACTTGGTGTAAAATAAAAATACAGCAGCTGATGTGAAACAGCTGCTGTATTTTTATTGTCTGAAAACTACGTTATCGCAGAGTATTTCTTACTCTGTATTGAGATTTATGAGTTTGTTGCAAGAACAGAAGAATAGAATTCATTCATTTCTTCTTCTGTATCGAAGCATGCTACATACATCTGGTTCGCCATTGCACCGGAAAGTGCCTCAGGAATGCGCTCTACCATTTTCATATTTGCGCCATATTTAGCCATGATATCATCGTGGCTCATAACGAAATCTTTTCCGTCACGGAGTCCGGCATATGCACAGAAAGTATCTTTGCCGGCTGGCATTGTTGATTTATCGAATGCGATCATATCAGCCCAGATCTTATATACATTTGTATTGTGACCGAAGTTGATCATATCAGGAGTGAATCCACCGCATGGACGCATGTTTACTTCCAAAGCGACGATGTCACCTTTCTTGCCCATTTCTTTGTGATCTTTATTGAGACGGAAGAATTCGAAATGTACGAAACGATTCTTTACACCGAAGCTCTTCACTGTAGCACGACCGGCTTTTCTTGTGTCTTCCGGAAGATCTTTCACGATATAGTAAATGGAATTGTCGTTTGTGTTTACGATATCCATGATTGAGTTTGGAGTAACGTTACCTGTTTCAAAGATTGGTTCTCCGTTTGAATCGATGATCGCATCGTATGAATTAACGGTTGCATCGATAAACTCTTCCATAATATATGTAACTCCAGCAATCTTTGTCTCAAAGAAGGTTTCCATTTCTTTGTTGCTGCTGATCTTGTGTGTGTCAGAAGCACCTACACCGTTATCTGGCTTTGCAATGATCGGGTATCCTACTTTTTTAGCGAAGTTAAGAGCTCCTTTGAGTGTATCTGCAATGTGATAACGCGCAACAGGAATACCGGCTTTTCTGTAGAACTGTTTCATTTTTGATTTGTATTTGATTCTTGGAATATCTTCAGCCTGGAATCCGCTTGTAATATGGAAATCTGTACGAAGATTTGCATTCTGCTCCAACCAGTATTCGTTGTTGGATTCAAGCCAGTCGATTCTTCCGTATTTGTGGATGAAAAAGGCAACGGCACGGTATACTTCATCATAATTTTCAAGACTGCCTACTTTATAGTATTCATTAAGGCTTCCTTTTAATTCATCGCTCAGATCGTCATATGGCTGATCGCCGATTCCAAGAACGTTTAATCCGTTGTTTTTTAATTCTTTACAGAACATCCAGTAGTTTGTAGGAAAGTTCGGTGAGATAAAGACAAAATTCTTCATGTCTTCCTCCTTCGTGATAAAAAAATTATACATTCAATAAATATGGGATA
>JAUNDE010000012.1:27883-49161 GCA_030526265.1 Eubacteriales bacterium
TGTTGTTTTATTTGTTATTTTGATTATGAAGATGCTTCTTTTTTTGCTTTTAAATTAAAAACTGTCATTTGTATGCTGTTTATTTGAAAACCTGCTGTCAATTAATCCTGTCCAAGAATATATGGTAAATAATATTTGACCTGTTTGTGCCACCATGGCCAGTCATGATTTACATCGTATCCCCAGTAGTCAACCCAGGTGTTGATTCCTTTCTCTTTGAAAATAGCATCTAACTGTCTGGTTGTCTCCGGCTGCTCCCATGCTCCCTGACCAACACAGATAACTGCCCGGTGAAATGGATCGTTGTATTTTTCGATATAGAAATGATCTTTTGGCATATTTGCAAGATAGTGTACTGGTGAATTGTTATATACGAGATCATCCATGTAAGAACCAAATCCGTATTCAGCTGTATATATTCCACTTAAAGCAAGAAGTCCGTTGAAAATATCCGGACGACGGTAGTAGAGGTTTACTGCATGTGTTGCACCAAGGCTGAATCCGGTAACGATGATTCCCTGGTATCCCGTCCATCCGTTTCTTTCGTTTGTGATAGACTGGATCATTGGGGCTACTTCATTTGTGATGTAGCGGATCCATGCTTCATATGTCTCGATTCTCCAGCGTGGATTGCCACCTTTATCTGACCATGTCTGCAAGTCGATCGTGTCAATAGAGAATACGGTTAACTGACCGCTTTCAATCCATGGCCCCCATGTATCTGTCATTTTAAAGTTTTCAAAATCGTAAAAACGGCCATCCTGACATGGTATAAAGAGAACCGGGCGTCCACCGTGTCCGTAAACTTTACATTCCATCTCTCTGCCTAGTTCGAAGCTGTAATTTTTGATATATTCTGTTCTCATTTGTTTGTGACGGGTTCCTTTCTAAATAATCCTAAAAATGTTTTATTTTTTATTATATCATAAAACGTATATTTATGCACCTTACATTTCATATAAAAGTGTATTTATGACATTTCATATAAAAGAGTGTTTATAAAAAACGGAATCTGCATTTCCCAGCAGGCCTCGCAGTGCTCACCATTTGGAACAATTCTGCTTGTCAGCAGTATGTTTTTGCATGACAGCTGTCCACACACATTATTATAAATATTCAGCATATCTGGATGGTTTCTCAGTTCGTTTGATCCGTAATCCATATATAGAACGGTGTCATTCTTGATTTTTGCTTTTCTGATCAGCTTTTCAATTGCATCTGGATTCGTCCAGAGTGAAGGGGAGAGTGCGGCTGCTCTTGAAAAAATGTGGTTATACTTAAGCAGTGCATAGAGACTCATCAATCCACCCATAGAGCTTCCAGCAATAAAAGTATGTTCTCTGTCAGGAAGTGTACGATAGATGCGGTCAATATATGGTTTGAGTACGTGGGTGAACCATTTCATTGTCAGGTGCCCCTTTCCTTTGATACTGCCGATATCCGGGTCTGAAAAGCAAAATGGCGAGTATTCTTTTAGACGGCCATGATCAGGACTGTGATTGCACTCAACAGCGACAATGATCAGTTGCGTTTTTGTTCGGTCCATGTATTCTCTCATGCCCCAGCTTTTTCCATAGGTTGCATCTTTGTCATAGAACACATTGTGTCCGTCAAACATATATAACACGGGGTATTGCATATCTGTTTTATGTCGATAAGAAGCCGGCAGATAAATATAAGCACGTCTTTTTTCTTTTCCGGTAAGGTATGGAATCGTTACATACATTTTCTTTACCATGCTGTTTGACCTCCTTTAAAAAACATATCTGGAAAAATATAGCATATTGAAATGAAAATTTCAAATGCAGAATTGAATAATGTGAATATCAATGAAAGAATAATAAATTGTAATGAGTGAGAAAAGAAATTGTAATGAGTGAAAATGTAGACTTCTACATGAGGAAATGGTATTATCGAGCTAAGAGGAGAAACTCATAAAGAGTAGTTGTATGAATAATCGTATTATGCGATAAGGAGGAATTGTATGGGCAGAAAACAGAAAAACTATCTGGAGTATCTTTCGGAAATTTATCCATCGATTGCAAAAGCAAGTACTGAGATTATCAATCTACAGTCGATTGTGAATCTTCCGAAGGGTACAGAACATTTTATGTCAGATATTCATGGCGAGTATGAGGCATTTTCTCATGTGTTAAAAAATGGCTCAGGCGCGGTGCGCAAGAAGATTGACGATGTGTTCGGACATACGTTGAACAATGCTGATAAGAGAGCTGTAGCGACACTGATCTATTATCCACATGAGAAATTAGAGCAAATAAAAAAAGATGGGCTTGATACAGATGACTGGTATCGTGTTACACTGTATCGATTGATTGAAATCTGTAAGACGGTCTCATCAAAATATACGAGATCCAGAGTAAGAAAACTTCTTCCAAAAGATTATGAATATGTGATCGAAGAATTGATCACAGAGAAGTCAGAAGTGCTGGATAAGGGACAATACTACGAAGCAATCATTCAGACGATCATTGAGATTGGCGCTGCGGAAGGCTTTATCATTGCCCTGGCACAGTTGATCCAGACACTGGTTGTCGACAGATTACATATTGTTGGAGATATCTTTGATCGTGGTCCATATCCACATCTGATCATGGATCGATTAATGGACTATCATTGCCTGGATATTCAATGGGGAAATCATGATATTTTATGGATGGCAGCAGCAGCAGGTCAGCCGGCATGTGTTGCGACTGTTACAAGAATCTGTCTCCGTTACAGTAATATGGACGTTCTCGAAGATGGCTATGGTATCAACATGATGCCGCTTGCAACATTTGCGATGGAAACATATACAGATGATATGATTCCTCCGTCATTTTATTCAAGAGCAAAGCCGGCACCGGAAGTGAGTCCGGCTGTTCTTCTGGAGAGAAAGATGCATAAGGCGATCGCCGTGATCCAGTTCAAATTAGAGGGACAGCTCAGCGATGAATATCCGGAATTTGACATGGATGATCGTAAGCTTTTGCACAAAATAGATTATGAAAATAAGCAGATCGAAGTTGATGGAGTAATTTACCCAATGGTGGAATGCAACTTTCCAACAGTTGATCCTGCAAATCCTTATGAACTCACAGAAAAAGAGAAAGAAGTGATCGATCAGCTTACCTGGTCATTCAAAAACAGTGAGAAGCTTCAGAGACATATTTTATTTATGCTGAAAGAAGGAAGCCTGTATAAAATATGTAATGGGAATCTTTTGTTCCATGCATGTATTCCGGTGCATGAAGATGCAAGATTTAAAAGTGTCAAAGTCTTTGGCAAACGGTATAAAGGAAAAGAGCTTTATGATGTGCTGGAAAAGCATGTCAGAAGAGCATTCTTTGATATGGATAAGGAAGAGCGAAGAAAAGGTCGGGATATCATGTGGTTTATGTGGTGTTCACCGGGATCTCCGCTTTTTGGAAAGAGTAAGATGGCTACATTTGAAGCTTATTTTATAGAAGATAAAGCAGCCAGAAAAGAGATAAAAGATCCGTTTTTCAATATGCTGGAGAATCATGAACTGGCGGATAATATTCTGAAGGAGTTCGGCCTGGAAGGAGAGTATGCACATATTATCAACGGACATGTTCCGGTACATCATGGAGATGGCGAGAACCCTGTGAAGTGTGGAGGAAAAATTCTTACCATTGATGGTGGATTCTCTAAGGCATATCAGAAAACAACAGGAATTGCCGGATACACTTTGATCAGTAACTCTTATGGACTTACGCTTACATCGCATGAACCATTAGAGTCTGCGAAAGCTGCAATTTTAGATGAGGAAGATATTGTGTCGAGAAGGATTCCTGTTCAACAGTATTCGAGACGTCTGCTTGTTGGGGATACGGACAATGGAAAAAGGATTTTGGAACGGATCGACGAACTAAAAGAGTTGGTTGAAGCATACAGAACAGGCCAGATCAAAGAGAAAAAATAACAAAGGAGATCGATTTATTCGATCTCCTTTTAAAAATATTAAACAACTCCAAGTGCCTGAAGAAGTAAGATTGCAAGGAAGACAGGAGCGATGAATTTGATCATTAAAATATACAATGTTTTACGCCCGAATTTAAATCCGCCTTTTTCTACTTCGTCAATGATTGTATCTGGTTTTGCAACCCATCCGATCA
The DNA here is from genome assembly GCA_030526265.1 of Eubacteriales bacterium. Lineage (GTDB taxonomy): Bacteria > Bacillota > Clostridia > Lachnospirales > Lachnospiraceae > Claveliimonas. The sequence continues at coordinate 32,020 of JAUNDE010000012.1, forward strand.
GGATACAAGTAAGGAGTGCAACAAGCGGCATAAAGATGCTGTTGCTGATGTAATCCATGATATCAAGAATCTGTGCGATACCGCCATTTGGAAGTTCGTATTCAAAGTACATAACATTGTATCCGAGACAAACGATCACACCAAATACAATTGCATATATTGTTGTGATGATTCCGCTCACCTTACGGCTTAAATGCCATTTGTCCATAAGGCCTGTCACAATTGCTTCCATAACGGATACAGAAGATGTGACAGCGGCAAAAGTAACCATAATAAAGAACAGGATACCAATGATAATACCAATTCCGCCCATTGCATCGAATACCTTTGGAAGTGATACGAACATAAGGCCTGGGCCTGCAGACATACCTTCAATTCCCATAAATGTGAATACAGCAGGAATGATCATAAGACCTGCAAGGAATGCAACAAGTGTATCAAAGAATTCGATCTGGTTGATAGATTTCATAAGGTTTGTATCATCTTTAACATAAGATCCATAGGCAACCATGATACCCATGGCAACACTGATTGAGAAGAACAACTGTCCAACTGCATCAAGAAGAAGCAGGATAAATCCTTTGAGCGTCATTCCGCTGAAATCAGGAACAACATAGATCTTTAATCCTTCAAGACCTGTTCTTGTAACACCTTCTGCATCAGTATGAGTTAATGTGAGTGAGAAAAGTGAAATACCAATAACAAGTAAAACAAGGATTGGCATGATGATCTTGCTGTATTTTTCAATTCCTTTGTTAACACCGCTTAATACAACGAAAGCAGTCATTCCAAGGAAAATGATCAGCCAGATGATTGGTGACCACTGGCTTGTGATATGTCCGACAAAATATCCGTCTTCAGCTGCTTTTGCACCATCTCCGGTGATGAAGGCGAAGAGATATTTCAATACCCATCCACCGATCGTACAGTAGTAAGGAAGGATGATGATCGGAACCAGCCATGCAAGAAATCCGGTTGCTGCAAATTTCTTGTTGATGATTCCGTAAGCGGTAAGTGGTCCCTGTTTTGTTTTTCGGCCAAGAGCGATCTCTGTTGTTAAAAGTGCAAAACCAAATGTAAGAGCTAAAATGATGTATACAAAGATAAATGTTCCTCCACCATTTTTAGCCGCAAGATAAGGAAAGCGCCAGATATTACCAAGTCCTACAGCACTTCCTGCAGCAGCCATAACGAATCCGATCGAGCCGGAGAAGCTGCTTCGTTTGTTTGTAGCATTGTTACTCATTTTTTTCCTCTCATTCCATATTATTGCATGATATAATTATCTTCCGGTAATTGATCTGGAAGAAATATATATGCTAAAAAATAGTACATTTTATTATACTGGAAGAGCATCACGTTAGCAAGGTGAAATAATAAATTCGGTAAATATGCATGAATCCCCAATGATGTTTTTGTATAAATAAACAAAAAAGATCCATTTCTGGATCTTTTTCGGAATAATATATACCTAGTATAGACTTTTTATGATTTCGACGCATTTATCAATACCGAGAGTTCCGCTGTTCAGGACAATATCATAATTCTCGATATCACCCCATTTGCGGTCTGTGTAGAATTGATAGAAAGTAGCACGTCTTTTATCTTTATCTTTTAAGCGCTGTTCAATCTTGATATCTGTCTCACCGTATGAGTGAATGACACGGTCAGCGCGCTTATCAAAGTCAGAATGGATGAATACATTCAGACAATTTGCGATATCCTCAAGTATGTAATCAGCACATCGTCCAAGTATAACACAATCTTCGTTGGAACCGATTTCTTCAATGATCTTTTTCTCAGCGATCCAAATCTGATCCTGTGGGCTTAAAGGATGATATGGATTGATTGAGAGAGCACTGGCGAACCAGTTCTTCTGCATGGAATACTCACCGGCATTTTTTATAAATTCTTCTGAATATCCGCTTTCTTCTACCAGTCGGGTGATAAGCTCTTCGTCATAACAAGGAATTCCAAGCTGTTCGGCTGCTTTTTTTCCAATCGTTCTTCCTCCACTCCCAAATTCACGACTGATAGTGATGATTCTGTGTTTCATATAGCTGACCTCCTTTAGAGCATAAATAACAAGTGAATTCTTCTCTATATGTATATTAATAATAACAAAATTTAAATAAAAAAACAATGAATGATATTTCGTAAGAATAAAGATAAGATAATTATGAATAAAAAGAAGTGTAAAACAAATACTATGAAAAAAATGAAAGAAGGATCTGCAATGAATGAAGAACATACAATATCTCTTTTGAAAGAATGCAGCTCAGGCATCAAAATGGCACTCAACAGTATCAATCAGGTGCTTGAATATGCAGATGATGACATGCTGAAGCATAAGATACTGGAAGCGAGAGCAGAACATGAAAAGCTGGAAATAAAATGTGGTGAACTTTTGAGGAAATTTGGAACAGGGGAAAAAGATCCAAATGTAGCTGCATCGGTATTCTCTAAATTAACAACAGACATGAAACTTTTGATGAATGGAGCGAACTGTCAGATCGCAAAAATTCTTATGGATGGATGTAATATGGGTATCCAGTCTATCAGTGAGAGCCGAAACGAGTATGACAATGCTGAAAAATCGGCATTGGATCTTGCGGAAAAACTGATTCGGTCAGAAGAAGAATTCATGAAGCAATTAAGAGTATTTTTATAATATTATAATTAATGAAGCTTTTTTCGGAAAATGTTCGGTAAAGAGCTTCATTTTGTTATGCAAACATTGTATAATACAATATTGAGTGCACCAGGGTCAGAAAGGTTCTGAGATACTCAGAAAAATATGTGATTAAGAGGATTTTTGGATTTGAAAAAGATACTTATGATAGGAACAGGAGGTACGATTGCCTCGCTGAAAACAGAAAATGGCCTAACTCCCGGGCTTACTACGCAGGATATTTTATCTTACATACCGGCGGTTGAACACATATGTGAAGTTGAGACAACACAGGTTTGCAATCTTGACAGTACTAATGTTACTTCAGACCACTGGAAATTGATCGTGAAAACAATTGAAGATAATTATCACAGATTTGATGGTTTTGTTGTTTGTCATGGAACAGATACACTTGCTTATACAGCGGCGGCACTTTCTTATATGGTACAGGATTCTGCCAAACCGATTGTCGTAACAGGTGCACAGAAACCGATCAATCTGGATGTGACAGATGGAAAAACAAATTTGTTAGATAGCTTTATCTATGCATCAGATGATGATGCCTGGAATGTGAATATTGTTTTTGGTGGAAAGGTTATTGCCGGAACAAGGGCAAAGAAAGAGCGTGCGAAGAGTTATAATGCGTTTGCGAGTATCAATTACCCATATCGTGCGATCATACAGGATGGACGTTTGATTCGTTATATTTATCAGCCAAAGCCTTCAGATGATGCTGTGAAATTCAGCTATAATATGGTAGAAAGTGTATGTGTGTTGAAATTAACACCGGGAATCAAGCCGGAAATCATGAAGTTTTTGTTTGAACATCACAGATGCCTGATCATTGAAAGCTTTGGTGTTGGCGGAGTGCCGGGTTATCTGGTGGACACTTTGAGAGAAGAAATTGAAAATGGTAAGGAACAGGGTAAGTTTGCTGTTGTAACGACACAGGTTGCCAATGAAGGAAGCGATATGACTGTTTATGAGGTCGGCAAACGAATCAAGCAGGAGCTTGGTCTGATTGAGTCTTACGATATGACGCTGGAGGCTACGATCACAAAACTGATGTGGATCATGGGACAGGACGTAAGTTCATATGAGGAAATGAAAAAATTGTTCTATAAACCGATTAATTTTGACACCCTTATCCAGAAAAGTATTTCATAATAAAAACAACACTGATCAGAAGTGAAAATCAAACATACGAGAGGTTTTAAATATGGAAAAGAAAATTATGATCAAAGAATATCTGTTGATTACAATATTTCAGGGAATCTGTGCAGCAGCACTCTATTTCTTTATGTTTCCGGGAGGAGTAGTAATGGGAAGTGTCTCCGGTTTCTGTATGGTACTGGCGAACTTTATACCTCTTCCTCTTTCTGCAATGACACTGATCATTAATGTGCTGCTCCTTGCGCTTGGTGTCCTGGTCGTGGGAAGAGAGTTTGGATTCAAGACGATTTATACAACATGTATTCTATCTGGTTATTTATATCTTTTTGAGAGACTGTTTCCGGATTTTCAGTCATTGACGGATGATCAGCTGCTTGACACGATCTGCGTGATTATGGTACTAAGTCTGGGACAGGCACTTTTGTTCCATGTAAATGCTTCTTCCGGAGGCATTGATATTTTGGCAAAAATAGCAAACAAATTCTGGCATGTTGATGTGGGAACGGCCATTGCAGTCATGGGAATGGTAATCGTTCTGCTCAGTGCATATGTATATGATGCTAAATCCGTGATACTTGGTCTGCTTGGTACGTATGCAAACGGAATTGTTGTTGACTATTTTATCAGTGGATTTATCAGAAGGAAAAGAGTGTGTATTCTTTCAGAAGAAAACTATAAGATACGCGAATTTATTTTGAATGACATTAAACGAGGCATTACAATGTATGAGGCAAAAGGCGGGTACGGCGGAGAACCGAAGATCGAGCTGATTACGATTTTGAACAAAAATGAGTATGGTAAATTAATAAAATATATACAGGATACAGATGTTACAGCATTTGTAACTGTAAGCACTGTCAGTGAAGTGGTTGGCGGCTGGCGCAGTAAAAGTTAGAAAAAAATGTGCATTGAGTATCTGAAATTCTTATGATACAATGAGCGAAAATAGTGACAGAAATGGAATTATGATATAGATAACACGAGTTGAATGAGGTGAAATAGATGAAATGGAATAAATTCCGAATTAAGACAACAACAGAAGCAGAAGACATCGTGTGCAGCAGCTTGATGGAACTTGGGATCCAGGGTGTTGAAGTGGAAGATAAGGTGCCTCTCACCAAACAGGACAAAGAGCAGATGTTTGTAGATATTCTCCCGGATTTCGGGGCAGATGATGGCGTTGCATATATTAGTTTTTATCTTGAAGAGGATGAAGATAAGGAAGCAATACTAATATCTGTCAAAGAAGAATTGGACGAGATCGGTTCTTTTGTGAATGTTGGAGAAAAACTGATTGAAGAGTCTCAGACAGAGGATGTTGACTGGGTAAATAACTGGAAACAGTTTTTTCACCAGTTCACAATAGATGATGTCCTGATTATTCCGTCATGGGAAGATGTAAAACCGGAAGATGAAGATAAAATGATCATACATATAGATCCTGGAACAGCGTTTGGAACAGGTTCTCATGAGACAACACAGCTTTGCATCAGACAAATTAAGAAATATGTCTCAGATGGAGATGTGGTTTTGGATGTTGGGTGTGGAAGTGGTATTCTCGGAATGATCGCTCTTAAATTTGGAGCAGCGTACTCAGTTGGTACAGATCTTGATCCATGTGCGATTGATGCGACACATGAGAATATGGAAGTGAATGGGCTTGGCAGAGATCGATATGAAGTAATGATCGGTAATATTATTGATGATAAAGAAGTTCAGGATAAAGTGGGATATGAAAAATATGATATTGTAGCTGCTAATATTTTGGCAGAAGTACTTGTTCCGCTTACCCCGGTTATTGTGAATCAGCTGAAAAAGGGTGGAATCTATATTACAAGTGGTATTATTGAGGAAAAAGAGTCTGTTGTTTTAAAAGCAGTAAAAGAAGCAGGATTGGAAGTTTTGGAAGTAAACCACCAGGGAGAATGGGTATCTGTCACCGCTAGAAAGAACGGATGATTTTTTGATATGAGGAAGAAGATATGCAGCATTTTTTTGTGACAACTGATCAGGTTAAGGAAGAATATATTTCAATATTGGGATCTGATGTGAATCATCTCAGGAATGTACTTCGAATGAAAATCGGTGAACAGCTATATGTTAGTGATGGAGATAATCAGAAATATCTGTGTGAGATCGATTCTTACCGGCAGGATGAAGCAATATTAAGAATATGCGCAGAAGAGAAAAACGACACAGAGTTACAATCAAAAATATATTTATTTCAGGGACTTCCAAAGAGTGACAAAATGGAACTGATCGTGCAGAAGGCAGTTGAGCTTGGTATATTTCAGGTTATTCCGGTTGTGATGAAGCGCTGCGTTGTTAAATTAGATGAAAAAAAGGCGGCAAAAAAAGTGTGTAGATGGCAGGAAATAGCCAGAGGAGCTGCGAAACAATCCGGAAGAGGTATGATTCCTGAGATTACAAATGTTATGAGTTATCAGGATGCGTTATCTTATGCAGGTGGATTGGATGTTATTTTAGTTCCCTATGAACTTGCGGAAGGAATGGAAAAAACAAAACAAGTGATCGGATCCATCGCTCCGGGTCAGTCAATCGGTGTGTTTATTGGACCGGAGGGCGGATTTGAGAAGGATGAAGTTGAGAGAGCAGTGGAGATAGGAGCAAGAGAGATCACACTGGGAAAGAGAATATTAAGAACAGAGACAGCAGGGCTTACGATCCTGTCAATCTTAATGTATCACCTGGAACAGTAACACTGCATAATTTATATAATAATGAATGAAAAGGGGTTTATCATGGAAGTTTATTTGGATAACTCTGCTACGACGAAAGCTTTCAAAGAAGTGGGAGACGTCGTAAAAGAAGTGCTCTGTGAAGATTACGGGAATCCATCTTCAATGCATTTTAAAGGTGTAGAAGCAGAGAAATATATGAAAGATGCAAAAGAAGTTTTATCGAAAATCCTAAAAGTGCAGGCGAAAGAACTGTTTTTCACTTCCGGGGGAACAGAAAGCGATAATCTTGCGCTGATCGGAGCAGCCAGAGCGAACAAAAGAGCAGGTAAGCATTTGATTACTTCGTCGATTGAACATCCTGCAATTTTAAATACCATGCGTTTCTTGGAGGAAGAAGAAGGATACCGTGTAACTTATCTTCCGGTTGATCAATATGGAAGAATTCAGCTCAATGCATTAAAAGAAGCATTGTGCGATGAGACAATTTTAGTGTCAATCATGTATGTGAATAATGAGGTTGGATCAGTACAGCCGATTGAAGAAGCTGCAAGTATTGTAAAGGCTTACAATAAAAATATATTATTTCATGTAGATGCTGTGCAGGGATTCGGGAAATACAGAATTTATCCTAAGAAACAGAAGATCGATATGCTCTCTGTCAGTGGACACAAGATTCATGGACCAAAAGGAATTGGTCTTCTCTATATAGATGAGCATGTTAAGATCAAACCAATCATTTTTGGCGGGGAACATCAGAAGAATATTCGTTCCGGAACAGAGAATGTACCTGGGATTGCAGGTCTTGCTCTTGCCGCAAAGATGATCTATCAGGATCTTGAAAACAAAGTTGATAATATGAGAAAACTTAAAGCTCATTTCATTGAGGAAATAATGAAAATTCCGGAGACAACAATTCATGGATTGTATGATGAGACGAGTGCTCCGCACATTATCAGTGTTGGATTTGCCGGCATTCGAAGCGAGGTGCTGCTTCATGCTTTGGAGGAAAGAGGAATCTGTGTTTCTTCTGGATCAGCCTGTGCATCAAACCATCCTGCAATAAGTGGAGTATTAAAAGGAATTGGAGCAAAAAAGGAATTTCTGGATGCAACACTTCGATTCAGCATGTCTGAGTTCACAACACTGGAAGAGATTGATTATACACTTCAGGTGCTGAATGAACTGGTGCCAATGCTGCGTCGTTACAGAAGACATTAAGGAAAGGAAAAACAAATGACATTTCAGACATTTTTATTAAAATACGGTGAGATTGGAATCAAAGGGAAAAACAGACATATCTTTGAAGATGCACTTGTGAGGCAGGTGCGATATGCACTTAAAGATATCGACGGAGATTTTAAAGTGAAGAAATCACAGGCAAGAATTTATGTTGATTGTGAAGGGAATTATGACAGCGATGAGGTGATCGCCAGGCTGCAGACAGTATTTGGACTTGTTGGAATCTGTCCGGTTGTTCGCAAAGCAGATGAGGGATTTGAACAGCTCAAAAAAGATGTGATCGAATTTATGGATGAAATGTATCCGGATAAAAATATCACATTTAAAGTTGAGTCAAGAAGAAGCAGAAAAAGTTATCCGTTCAACTCCATGGAGATCAATTACTCACTTGGAGAAGCAGTTTTGGAGGCATTCCCGGAGATTCGGGTAGATGTACACAAGCCCGATGTTATGCTCCGTGTGGAAGTCAGAAATGAAATCTATATATATTCTGAGATCATTCCGGGACCTGGAGGAATGCCGGTAGGAACAAACGGAAAGGCAATGCTTCTGCTTTCCGGAGGAATTGACAGCCCGGTTGCAGGATATATGATCGCAAAACGCGGTGTTGGACTTGAGGCAACTTATTTCCACGCACCTCCGTACACAAGTGAGCGCGCAAAGCAGAAAGTTATAGATCTTGCAAAGATCGTATCAAGATATGCAGGACCTATTAAATTGAATGTTGTTAACTTCACAGATATTCAGTTATATATTTATGATCAGTGTCCACATGATGAATTAACGATCATCATGCGTCGTTATATGATGAAGATTGCACAGCATTTCGCAGAAGAAAGCGGATGTCTTGGCCTGATTACCGGTGAAAGTATAGGTCAGGTTGCAAGCCAGACAATGCACAGCCTTGCTGCAACAAATGAGGTGTGTACACTTCCGGTATATCGACCATTGATAGGTTTTGATAAACAGGAGATCGTTGAAGTGTCTGAGAAAATCGGAACATTTGAGACATCGATTCAGCCATTTGAGGACTGTTGTACTATTTTCGTGGCTAAACATCCTGTTACAAAGCCAAATATTAATGTAATCAAACGATCAGAGGAAAATCTTGCAGAAAAGATTGATGAACTGATGCAGACTGCAATAGATACAGTAGAAGTAATAAATGTGCGCTAACGTCCGGGAGGAACGTTAGCGCGTTTCTTCATAATAATGCTGAAGAGTACTAGATAAGGTAAGGTGTCAGATCTTCCAGGATTTTGTCAATATCAGTGTTGGAATGAATATTGAGAGTAATTGGCTTTGAAAGATCTAAACTGAATATTCCCATGATTGATTTGGCGTCAACTACATATCGACCAGATACCAGATCAAAATCATAGTCATAATTTGCAATCACGTTAACAAATGATTTGACTTTTTCAATTGAATTCAGAGTAATCTGTACTGTCTTCATATCATAACCTCCTTCAATATGAATTCTATAAACATATTATCGGTCGATATGAAGAATGTCAAGAAAATGCAGGGAAAGATGTCTTATGTTCGAAAATGAATACATTAATCATGTAGCAGGTAGGAGAAAAGAAAAATGAAAAAAGTTGCATTACATAATCTTGGATGCAAAGTAAATGCATATGAAACAGAAGCGATGCAGGAAATGCTTGAGCAGAACGGGTATGAGATCGTGCCTTTTGCGGAAGGTGCGGATGTATATGTGATCAATACATGTACAGTGACGAATATGGCTGACCGCAAGTCGAGACAAATGCTTCACAGAGCAAAAAAAATGAATCCGAATGCCGTTGTGGTTGCAGCTGGATGTTATGTACAGGCGCAGGGTGAAAAAGCAGATGACTGTATTGATATTCTGATCGGAAATAACCGAAAAAAGGATTTGATCACGATCTTAGATGAATACTGGAGAGAAAAAAATGAGAAACTGTCTTGTAAAGTGGAGCTCATTGATATTGGACATACACATGAATATGAGGGACTTCACCTTTCGCGTCAGGCAGAGCATACCAGAGCAAATGTAAAAGTGCAGGATGGATGTAATCAGTTCTGTTCATATTGCATTATTCCGTATGCAAGAGGACGCGTGAGAAGTCGCAGAATGGAGGATGTTGTTGCGGAGGTCCGGACACTTGCGCAGAATGGATATAAGGAAGTTGTTCTTACCGGAATTCATCTCAGTTCCTATGGAATTGACTTTGGAGGAAATCTTCTGGATCTGATTCGCGCCGTGCATGACGTGGACGGGATTTTAAGAATCAGGCTTGGATCGCTCGAACCAAGAATCATTACGAGAGAATTTGCAGAAGGAATTGCTGCGCTTCCGAAGATCTGCCCGCATTTTCATCTGTCTTTGCAGAGTGGATGTGACGCGACATTAAAGCGTATGAATCGAAGATATTCTGCCGAAGAATATTATGAAAAATGTGAATTGCTGAGGGAAGTTTTCGATAATCCGGCGCTTACAACGGATGTGATCGTGGGATTTCCGGGGGAAACGGATGAGGAATTTGAGGAATCAAGAGCATTTGTTGAAAAAGTGAACTTTTATGAGACACATATTTTCAAATATTCAAGAAGACAGGGAACAAAGGCTGCTTCTATGCCTGATCAGGTTCCGAAGAAGGTGAAAACAGAGCGAAGCAATATTATGCTTGAGATGGGACGTGAAAAACAGAAGAATTATGAGGAGTCTTTTGTTGGACGGACAGTTGAAGTATTAATGGAAGAAACTGTCGAAATTGATGGAGAACGTTATCAAATTGGGCATACAAGAGAATATGTGAAAGTTAGACAAAAAAATGAAGAAATTATTACAAATCAATTAATAAACATAAAAATTGAAAATACGGAACAAATATTACGTTGAATTTTAAAAAGGTTTCATGTAGAATAAAGAAGAAGTATTTTGGGAGGACGTGACTATATGAAAAATTTAACCAACACTCAATTTTTTCAGGTAGAAAGCGGTCCACAGATTCAAGCAAAAGATATTCTTGAAATTGTGTACAAAGCTCTCAGTGAGAAAGGATATAATCCGGTGAATCAGATTGTCGGCTATATCATGTCAGGAGATCCAACTTATATTACTAGTTACAATGGCGCCAGAAGTTTGATCATGAAGATGGAGAGAGACGAGCTGGTTGAGGAAATGCTTAAGACGTATATTCAGCATAACGGATGGGAATAATTGTATATGAGAATTATGGGGCTCGATTATGGCTCTAAGACAATAGGGGTTGCTTTAAGTGATCCCCTTTGTATTACAGCCCAGGCAGTAGAGACAATATGGCGAAAGGAAGAGAATAAGCTTCGTAAATCCTGTGCGCGTATCGAGGAACTGATACGTGAGAATGACGTTGAGCTTATTGTGCTCGGACTTCCGAAGCATATGAATAACGATATAGGAGAAAGAGCTGAAAAGGCGCTCGAATTCGGTAAGATGCTCGAGCGCCGAACAGGGCTTGAAGTTGTAATGTGGGACGAGAGACTTACAACGGTAGAGGCAGAAAGAACGTTAATAGAGAACAAAGTGAGGCGTGAAGACCGTAAGCAGTATATTGATAAGATTGCAGCGGTTTTTATTTTGCAGGGATATTTGGACTCAAAGCACTGAGAGGAGTTAGAACATGGAAAAAATTAAGATGATGTCTGAAGAAACAGGAGAAGCACTGGAGCTGTTTGTGTTGGAACAGACGAAATTAAATGGTGTGACATATATTCTTGTGACAGATTCGGAATACGAAGATGCTGACTGTATGATTTTAAAGGACGTAGCAGGAGCGGAAGAGAAAGACAGCATCTTTGAATTTGTCGAGGATGATGTGGAACTGGACGCCGTCTTAAAAGTGTTTGAAGAACTATTAGAGGATATTGATATCGAGAAATAGTCTTTTGCACATGGAGGTATAATTTGAAGAAAGGAAATAATAAGAAACTACGTATCATTCCGCTCGGAGGTCTTGAAAAGATTGGAATGAACATCACAGCTTTTGAGTATGAAGACAGTATTATTGTGGTAGATTGTGGTTTGGCGTTTCCGGAAGATGATATGCTGGGAATTGACCTCGTAATTCCTGATATCACTTACCTGAAAGATAATATTCAGAAGGTAAAAGGATTCGTGATCACTCATGGACACGAGGATCATATAGGAGCTTTGTCCTATGTGCTTCGGGAAATGAATCTTCCGATTTATGCGACAAAACTCACAATGGGTATTATTGAAAAGAAACTGACAGAGCATAATCTGCTTCGTTCTACGAGAAGGAAGGTTGTGAAATTTGGACAGTCTATTAATCTTGGACAGTTCCGGATTGAATTTATTAAAACAAATCATAGTATTCAGGATGCTTCTGCACTTGCGATCTATTCACCCGCAGGAACCGTGATCCACACCGGAGACTTTAAAGTGGATTATACACCGGTATTCGGAGATGCGATCGATCTTCAGAGATTTGCAGAGATTGGGAAAAAGGGTGTTCTGGCACTTATGTCGGACAGTACAAATGCAGAAAGACCTGGATTTACACAGTCAGAGCGTACCGTGGGACATACATTTGATCACTTATTTGCTGAACACAAAAACTCAAGGATCATTATTGCAACATTTGCATCAAATGTGGACCGTGTACAGCAGATCATTAATTCTGCTTATAAATATGACAGAAAAGTTGTTGTAGAGGGACGCAGTATGATCAATATTATCTCTACAGCACAGGAACTGGGATATCTGAATGTTCCGGAGAAAACTCTGGTAGAGATCGATCAGCTGAAGAATTATCCACCGGAAAAGACCGTGTTGATCACAACCGGAAGCCAGGGAGAATCAATGGCTGCACTTTCCAGAATGGCAGCTGATATTCATCGTAAAGTGACAATTATGCCAAATGATACGGTTATTTTCAGTTCATCTCCGATTCCGGGAAATGAAAAGTCAGTATCAAGAGTTATTAATGAATTATCCGAGAAGGGTGCACATGTGATCTTTCAGGATGCGCATGTTTCAGGGCATGCTTGTCAGGAAGAATTAAAACTGATCTATTCATTGGTGAAACCGAAATATGCTATTCCGATTCACGGTGAATACAGACACAGAAAAGCAAATGCACTTCTTGCAAATAGTCTTGGCATTCCAAAAGATAATATTTTTATGCTCCATTCCGGAGATGTTCTGGAGATCAGTAATGAGGAAGCCAGCGTAGTAGATAAAGTACACACAGGAGAAGTGCTTGTAGATGGTCTTGGTGTCGGTGATGTTGGCAATATCGTACTTCGTGACAGACAGCATCTTGCAGAAGATGGAATCCTGATCGTAGTAATGACACTTGAAAAGGGAACGAATCAATTGCTTTCCGGACCGGATATTGTATCCAGAGGATTTGTTTATGTGAGAGAGTCTGAAGAATTTCTGGATGAGGCAAAACAATTGTTGGAAGATGCCATTGAAAGATGCTTAAGCCGCCAGAAAAACGCAGACTGGAGCAAGATCAAGCTTATCGTGCGCGATACGATGAATGAGTTTATCTGGAGACGTACAAAGAGAAGACCGATGATTCTTCCGATTATTATGGATGTGTAAATATGATTGTAGACGAACGAATGGTGACTTATCTGAATTCTCTGGAACTTCCTGAGAATGATATTCTGGAAGAGATTGAAAAAGAAGCATTGGATACATTTGTTCCGATTATCCGCAAGGAGACAAAGAGCCTGTTAAAAGTTCTTCTTGCAATGGCAAAGCCAATGAGAATACTGGAAGTCGGAACTGCAGTTGGCTTCTCAGCAATCGTCATGAGCACATATGCACCAGAGGGATGTAAGATCACAACGATTGAAAAATATGAAAAAAGAATTCCGATTGCACTTGAAAATTTCAAGAGAGCAGGGAAAGAGTCAGACATTACGCTCATTGAGGGAGATGCGCTGGAAGTTATGAAGGGGCTTGAGGGCCCCTATGACTTTGTTTTTATGGATGCGGCAAAGGGGCAGTATATTCATTATCTGCCGGAAGCAAAACGTCTTCTTTCGCCCGGAGGATTACTTGTTTCAGACAATGTACTTCAGGACGGCGACGTCATTGAATCACGATTTGCTGTGGAACGTCGCAATCGTACGATCCATAGTCGAATGAGAGAGTATCTGTTTGAATTGAAACATAATAATGAATTTGAAACAACGATCCTTCCTGTAGGGGACGGGGTCGCACTTAGTGTTAAGAAAGGATAAAGATAGAATGGCGAGACATCCTGAATTACTGATTCCGGCAAGCAGTCTGGAAGTTCTGAAAACTGCAGTAATATTTGGGGCAGATGCAGTATATATTGGCGGAGAAGCATTTGGGCTTCGTGCAAAAGCAAAGAACTTTTCCATGGAAGAGATGAGGGAAGGAATTCACTTTGCTCATGAGCATGATGTGAAAGTATATGTTACAGTGAATATACTTGCACATAACGATGATCTGCCTGGTGTGCGTGAATATCTGGAAGAACTGAAGCATATTGGACCGGATGCATTTATCATTGCTGATCCGGCAATTTTTGAGCTCGCAAAAGAGATTTGTCCCGAGATTGAAAGGCATATCAGTACACAGGCAAATAATACGAATTATGGAACGTATCAGTTCTGGTGGAAACAGGGTGCAAAGAGAGTTGTATCGGCCAGAGAACTTTCTCTGAAAGAAATTAAAGAGATCAGGCAGAACATTCCGGATGAAATGGAAATTGAGAGCTTTATCCATGGCGCAATGTGTATATCATACTCGGGTAGATGTCTTCTCAGTAATTATTTCACGGGCAGAGATGCTAATCAGGGAGCGTGCACACATCCCTGCAGATGGAAATATGCTGTTGTGGAGGAGACCAGACCGGGTGAGTACATGCCGGTATATGAAAATGAGCGAGGAACATATATCTTTAATTCGAAAGACTTGTGTATGATCGAACATATCCCTGAATTGATCGATGCGGGAATCGACAGTCTGAAAATCGAAGGAAGAATGAAAACTGCTCTGTATGTTGCAACAGTAGCCCGCACGTACCGTAAGGCATTGGATGATTATAAAAAAGACCCGGAGCTTTATCTCAAAAATATGCCATGGTATCTTGATCAGATCAGTAACTGTACTTACAGACAGTTTACGACGGGATTTTATTTCGGAAAACCGGATGAAAATACACAGATTTATGACAGCAACACCTATGTGCGAGAATACACATATCTTGGAATTATTGGTGGAGAACGTGATGGAATGTACCGTATCGAACAGAGAAATAAATTCTCTGCAGGTGAGACGATTGAAATCATGAAGCCTAACGGAGATAATATAGAAGTTGTTGTAAAGCGAATCGTGGATGAGGATGGAAATGAGCAGGAGAGCGCGCCACATCCAAAACAGGTGTTGTATGTGGATCTGGATGGAAAAGCAGATGAGTATGACATTCTCAGAAAAAAAGAGGAATCTTAATATCAGCTGCGGCCCTAAAAAAAAGGCCGCAGCTTTTCTATTGCACTTTTTTCGATTCTGGAAACATAAGACCGGGAAATACCCAGAATTTTGGCAATTTCCCGTTGTGTATATTCTTCTTCATTATACAGTCCGTAACGCATTTTTAACACGAGGCGTTCTCTTTTGGAAAGCACAGACTCCATCTTTGAATATAATATTTTTATGTTTTCTTTCAACATGACTTCATCGTATGCTGAATCAATATTGGATTCAATGATATCAAAAAGCTGTATTTCGTTCCCTTCGCGGTCAGTGCCGATCGGTTCATATAAAGAAATGTTTTTTGATAGTTTTTTTTTGGCCCGAAGATGCATTAATACTTCATTTGCAATCCCCTCTTTGTGGCTTCGTATTTTCGTCTATTGAACCTGTAAAATATAAGTGTGCATGAGTTCCATCCCAAACTACTTTATCAACTAATGCTCTAAGGACAGTTCGCTTTTCTTCAATAGACATCATATCGAAAGAATCTGGGAAAGAAGATAATTTTTTAATTAATATATTAAAGTTGGCAAGAAGTGAGTTTTGATCTTGTAAAAGTTTATTATGATATTCTATTTGTTTTTCAATTTCTAATTTTTGTTCGTGTAGAACCGATATTTGATTATTAATGTAAGCAAAAGCAGGACTATCTGACGATTGAGACAGAGCAAGAACAAGGTTTTCTATTTTCTTTTCTGTATCAGAAAGTGCTTTTTCAAGATGGTCTAATTCGGTTGAATATGAAGTTTCTTTAGAAAGTAGTTGTCTTTTTGCTTGATTGAGCTGCTTAAATAGTATTTTTCTATCTTCATTTTGGACTATCTTTTTTATTTCATCACAAACCATTTGATCAAGAAGATTGCCTTGTGGATTCTTCATTTGACAAAGTTCTCTTCGAGATTTTTCTTTTGTCTCACAAAGATAGGAAAATGTTTTGTTTCCATTTTCATCCAGTCTTTTATTTGTTTTAGGGCGCATATATTCTCCACAATCTCCACAGATAAGAAGACCAGATGAGGAGTTGGCAAATTATTATCTTGACGCAATGATTAAATGTATGCAGGTGTTTTATGGTGATTTTGGTATTACGACGGAAATGCGTAATAATATTGCTTCGCTAATTGAAGAATCTTTATCATATTACAGCTCGCAGACATATGTATATGTTAGCAATAATAATGAACATTATATTATTGCGCATGGAGGAAGAATTACTCTTAGATAAATGTGAGAGACACTGTATTTTGATTGTATACGTTTAAAGAAACAATTGTTGAAGACGTCTTTGCTTGGAAGAATAAAAGGGCATAAGAGGACGAATACGAATCTATAATAAGAAAATAAAGATAATTTGCAAAGGGAGATTTCTGAAAAGAGGTCTCTCTTTTCTCATATTAATATAACTTGATTGTTTAGGAAAACAACAGGCGAAAATTGATATATTTTATCCTCTTTAAAATGAGAGGATGTTTTTGAAAACCAAATTCGCTTTTATTTATATGGGGAGAATATTGAAATGTAAATTCAAATATGAACATTTTGTAAACATTTCATTTTTGAGGATGCGTAGCTATTCCAATTTCGAGCTAAAGGGGAACAGAAAAATATTTTCTGTATCTTTATTCAAGGAGGGGTAGCTATGACCAACGATAAAAACTATAGCAATAACACCTATGTAAAGAAACTCTCAAAAGTGAATTTGACACCAGATGACACAATTACAGTATGTATTACTAATCACATTATTGAAGTGACGTCAAGTAGAAAGGAGTGTGTGAAAGGCTTTCAAGATATTAAACGCTTGGATAAAAACCATTTTCTTGTCATTAGTACAGGAGAAATAAGAAAATATA
>JAUNDE010000055.1 GCA_030526265.1 Eubacteriales bacterium
AGACGTAAAAAGAAATCTGAAGCTGCTAGAAAACGTAAATATAACTAATATGTGCAAAGGCAATGGAGCCGTACTTTAGAGTACGACTCCATTTTTTTGTTATGGCGACGAGGAAAATAGACATCGTGCTTGCACGAATGGATATTTGACGACCGCTAATCAGAGCGAGATTCGCAAAGCGTATCTCGTCTCTGATATGCATAATGCAAGAGCGAGTTAACTCGATTATATAACAAATTATCAATGAGAAAAAGGAGAGAGAAAAATGAAACTTCAGGAAACTGGACTTACAGCACAGGAATTGAAAGATATTGTAAACAAATATATGATCGAAACATATGCGAGATATGATTTTATCGCAGAACGTGCAGATGGAATGTATCTGTATGATGAAGAGGGAACTGCTTATCTGGATTTCTATGGCGGTGTTGCTGTTAACAGCCCCGGAAACAGAAATCCGAAGGTTGTCGCAGCAGTAAAGAATCAGATGGATGATATCGTTCATACATTCAATTATCCATACACGATCCCGCAGGCACTTCTTGCAAAGAAAATCTGTGATTCGATCGGAATGGATAAGATCTTCTATCAGAATTCAGGAACAGAAGCGAATGAATGTATGATCAAGATGGCCCGTAAATACGGTATTGAAACATTTGGACCAAATAAATATGAAATCATTACTGCAAAGCATGGTTTCCATGGAAGAACAATGGGAGCAGTTGCTGCAACAGGACAGCCGGATTCAGCGATCCAGCGTGATTTCGGACCGATGCTTCCTGGATTTTCTTATGCAGAATTTAATAACCTTGAAGATTTTGCGTCAAAAATCACACCAAATACAATTGCGATCATGATCGAGCCTGTACAGGGTGAAGGCGGTGTACACCCGGCTACGCAGGAGTTTATTGAAGGACTCAGGAAGCTGTGTGATGATAACGACCTGTTGCTGCTTTTTGACGAGGTTCAGACAGGATGGGGGCGTACAGGATCTCTGATGGCATTTATGGGATATGGTGTTAAACCAGACTGTGTATCTATGGCAAAAGCAATGGGAGGCGGAATGCCGATCGCAGCATGCTGTGCATCTGAAAAAGTTGCAAAAGCATTCAGCGCAGGAACACACGGATCTACATATGGAGGACATCCGGTATCTTGTGCCGCAGCTCTTGCGTCCATCTCAGAGATTATTGATATGAACCTGAGCGAAAATGCAAAGGTCGTAGGAGAATACATGGTGGAACAGATGGCAAAACTTCCTCATGTAAAAGAGGCAAGAGGACGCGGTCTGTTAGTTGGATGTGAATACGATCTCCCGATTGCCGTAAATGTGAAGTGGGAATGTATGAAACGTCACGCTCTGATCACAGCAATCGGAAGTAATACAAACCGTATGATCCCGCCATTGATCGCTACAAAGAAAGATGTTGATATGCTTATGGACATCATGAGAGAAGCAATCCCTGCAGCGGTTGAACAGTTATAATTTTTTTAATTCCTGGTAGACACGTCCGAGGGGAAGCCCGACGACGTTGCTATAATCACCTTCTATACTTTTTATGTGTATGGAAAAATCACCCTGGATTCCATAAGCACCTGCTTTGTCCATGGAATCTCCGGATGATATATATCGCTGCAGGTCCTCACGGTCAATCGGGTATAGTGTAACATTGGTTTTTTCAAAAAAAGTGTTGATTTGAGAACCATGAATGATCGATACTCCGGTGAATACCTGATGTGTCCTGTCAGCAAGCATAGCGAGCATGTCGAGGGCTTCTGATTCTGAAGATGGTTTCCCTAATATTTCATCGCGATAGACAACTATTGTATCGGCACCAATGACAACATCGCGATCCCCGGCATGCTTTTTCCATACATCCATTGCTTTTTGTGAGGCAAGTTCCATGACAATTTCAGCAGGAGTTGATCTGGTGATTTTCTCTTCGATATTCGAAGGAATGACGGTGAATTCAATTCCTGTTCGTTCAAGCAGTTCTTTTCTTCTGGGTGATGCAGACGCAAGAATGTATTTCATAACGGTTTCCTTTCATAATCTGTCATTGTTTGTACTTTTATTTTTGGTGTAATAGGATTATAATAAATCCATACATCGATTATATAACAAAAATGAGTAGGAGGAAATACCTGTGTACATCAGTGAGATAACAACGACTGTTCCGGAAAATGTAAAGGATAGAATGCCGCTGGAACAGGAAGTGTATAAAGTATTCAAGAAAAAAGGAATTCCGTTTGAACGCGTGGATAATGATCCTGCGCATACAATGGAAGAGTGTGCTGCGATTGATCAAGTATTCGGAGCTCAGGTCCGCAAGAATATTTTCTTATGTAATCAGAAAAAGACGAGTTTTTATCTCGTTGTTCTGCCGGCGGATAAGGCATTTGATACTTCGGGATTCAGCAAGAAACTGGGAGTGTCCCATATGTCATTTGCATCACCGGAACATATGATGAAATATCTTGGCACGACACCGGGATCCGCGAGTGTGGTCGGACTTCTGAATGATGTGGATGATTACGTTCAGGTGATCATTGATAAAGAAGTTGCAGATGCAGAGTACTTTGTGTGCAATACAGGAATCAATACAACACATCTGAAGATAAAGACGCAGGATCTTTTGAAGAAATTCCTGCCTGCTACGTATCACAGACCACGAATTGTGGAATTGTAAAAGTTTTATAAAATAACTGTTGACATTAAAAATAACATGATATATGATTCTTACTATAAAAAAGCAAAGGCGCTTTGACTCAGGTCAAAGTGCCTTTTTCTATGTGACAGGAAATCCTTTGGAATTCCTATGCTACATAAAACGCACTATTATTTGCAGTGAAAGGAGAATACTACAATGAGTAAATTAGTCCCGGAATTATATGGAAGCCTTGTTTTCAATGATAAGATTATGAGAGATAAGCTTCCAAAAGACATATACAAAGCGCTGAGAAAAACGATTGACAAGAATACACATCTTGAACTGGATGTGGCAAATGCAGTTGCTATTGCAATGAAAGAATGGGCTGTGGAAAACGGTGCAACACATTTCACCCACTGGTTCCAGCCAATGACCGGTTATACAGCAGAGAAACACGACAGCTTCATTTCACCGGTCGGTGACGGAGAGGTCATTATGGAGTTTTCCGGTAAAGAACTTGTAAAAGGCGAGCCGGATGCATCAAGTTTTCCATCTGGTGGACTGAGAGCTACATTTGAAGCAAGAGGTTATACAGCATGGGATCCTACATCACCTGCATTTATCAAAGACGGAACACTTTATATTCCAACAGCTTTCTGTTCTTACTCAGGAGAGGCGCTTGATAAGAAAACACCACTTCTCAGATCTATGGAAACACTTTCCAAGTCAGCAACAAGAGTGTTACATGTGCTTGGAGAGACAGATGTCACAAGTGTTTCAACAACCGTTGGACCAGAGCAGGAATATTTCCTGATCGATAAAGAAGATTATAAGAAGAGAAAAGACCTGATCTTTACCGGAAGAACACTTCTTGGAGCAATGCCTCCAAAGGGACAGGAAATGGAAGATCACTATTTCGGCGCGTTGAAGCCAAGAGTAGCAGCTTATATGCATGACCTTGATGAAGAACTCTGGAAATTGGGTATTCCTGCAAAGACAAAGCATAATGAAGTTGCTCCTGCACAGCATGAGCTTGCACCAGTATTTGATACAACCAATGTTGCTGCAGACCACAATCAGCTTACAATGGAAATGATGAAAAAAGTTGCTGACAGACATGGATTTGTCTGCCTGCTCCATGAGAAACCATTTGATGGCATCAATGGTTCCGGTAAGCATAACAACTGGTCAATGAGCACAAATACAGGAGTAAACCTTCTGAATCCTGGAAAAACACCTTCTGAGAATACGGTATTTCTTGTGTTCTTATCAGCAGTGATCAAAGCAGTCGATGAGTATGCAGATCTGCTTCGTCTCTCTGTAGCAAGTGCCGGAAATGATCACAGACTTGGAGCAAATGAGGCTCCTCCGGCAATCATTTCGATCTTCCTTGGAGATGATCTGACAGAGATTCTTGAATCGATTATAATGAAAGAAGATGTCACAGATGTGAAGGCAGAGACTATGGATATCGGCGCTAAAGTGCTTCCACATTTTTACAGAGACACAACAGACAGAAACAGAACTTCTCCATTTGCGTTTACAGGAAATAAATTTGAATTCAGAAGTCTTGGATCTTCACTTTCCGTTTCAGGTCCAAATATCGTACTTAACACAGCTGTTGCTGAAGCTCTCGATCAGCTCTATGAAGAGTTGAAAGATGTACCGGAAGAAAAGATGGATAAAGCAGTACTGAAGCTTATCCGCAGGACAATCTCAGAACATAAGAGAGTTATTTTCAACGGAAACGGCTATTCTGATGAATGGGTAGAAGAGGCAGAGAAGAGAGGTCTCTATAATCTGAAATCTACACCGGATGCATTGCCAGTATTTATTCAGGATAAAAACGTATCTCTGTTTACAAAACATGGCGTATTTACAGAGACTGAAGTTTTCTCAAGATACGAGATTCTTCTGGAGAATTATTCAAAGACCATTCATATTGAATCACTGACACTTCAGGATATGGTAAAACACGAATTTTTACCTGCCTTGATGAAATATATCGACACTGTTTCAACTTCTGTTCTGAAGAGAAAAGAACTTTCAGAAGTGTTGCCGGTTAAGGCAGAAATGAAAATGCTCGGCAAATTGTCAGAAGGATATGAAAGCGTATTTGATTTATGTGATAAACTGAAAGCCGACACAGAAGCGACCGAACAGATCAGCGATTCACTTGAAAATGCAAAGGCATATCATGATGTTGTAATCAAAGACATGGAAGAACTCAGAACAGTAGCGGACGAGATGGAAGCATTGCTCCCACGTGACGTTCTTCCATATCCAAGATATGAAGATATGCTGTTCTATGTATAAAAAAATAATAAACAGATAACAGGAGGAAGAGCTTATGTGTTCGATCATGGGATATATGGGCAGCACTCTGACAGTAGAGGAATTTAAAGAACATTTTGATAAAACAATTACCAGAGGGCCGGATATGCAGCGTATTATTGAGAGGCCCGGAATGATCATGGGATTTGAAAGACTTGCGATCATGGGACTTGATGAATCCGGTATGCAGCCATTTGAATTTGAGAACAATCTGGTTGTTTGTAATGGTGAGGTCTATGGATTTCGTAAGATAAAAGAGGAACTCAGCAAAAAATATACATTCGAAAGTGAATCTGACTGTGAGATTCTCCTTCCGCTTTATAAGGAATACGGAACAGAAATGTTCCGTATTCTTGATGCGGAATTCGCCTGCATCATTTATGACGATACGAAGAAATCATTTGTTGCAGCGAGAGACCCGATTGGTATCAGGCCTTTGTTTTATGGATATCTGAATGACGGAGAGATCGTATTTGCGAGTGAGGCAAAGAATCTGGTTGGTCTTGTGGACGAGGTAAAACCGTTCCCGCCTGGACACTATTATTCAGATGGAGAATTTGTCTGCTACCGTGATATGAGAGAAGTGAAGGAAGTAGTTACAGATGATCTGGATGTCATCTGCAAATCGATCCATGACAAATTAGTTTCTGGCATTGAAAAGCGTCTTGACTCAGATGCTCCGGTAGGATTTCTTCTGAGTGGAGGTCTGGATTCTTCCCTTGTATGTGCGGTTTCTGCCAAAATTCTTGACAAACCGATCAAGACCTTTGCAATCGGTATGAATACAGATGCGATCGATCTGAAATATGCGAAAGAAGTTGCGGACTATATCGGAAGCGAACATTCGGAGATCATCATCACAAAAGAGGATGTCCTTGCAGCATTGCCGGAAGTGATTTCAATCCTTGGTACATATGACATTACGACAATCAGAGCGAGCATGGGAATGTACCTGATCTGTAAGGCAATTCACGAACAGACGGATATCAGAGTGCTTCTTACCGGAGAGATCTCAGATGAGCTGTTTGGATACAAATATACTGATTTTGCGCCGAATGCAGAAGAATTTCAGAAAGAAGCAGAAAAACGAATCAGCGAATTATTTATGTATGATGTTCTGAGAGCAGACAGATGTATTTCAAGTAACTCGATCGAGGCAAGAGTTCCGTTTGGAGACCTTGATTTTGTCGAATACGTTATGAGTATTGATCCAGAGAAAAAGCTCAATAAATACAACAAAGGAAAATATCTGTTAAGGCATGCATTTGAGGGAGACTATCTTCCGGAAAGTATTCTGATGAGAGAAAAGGCAGCATTCTCAGACGCAGTAGGTCATTCTATGGTGGATTACCTGAAGGAATACGCCGAGGAAACTTACAGTGACGAAGACTATGAGAAGCTGATTCAGAAATACGATTTTGCGCGTCCTTTTACAAAGGAATCGCTTCTTTACAGAGAGATTTTTGAAAAGTATTACCCAGGTCAGGCAAAAATGATCGTTGATTTCTGGATGCCAAATAAATCATGGGAAGGATGCAATGTTAATGATCCTTCTGCCAGAGTATTATCAAACTATGGTGCATCCGGAGAATAATAAAGGGAAATAATAGAATAGAGATATAAATGGCACTGAACGTATTATGGTTGTTTGGTGCCTTTTGGGGTTATATATCAGATGAGGGATGACTGCTGTGCAGACCCGAATTCCGCGCCAAGACTCGCGGGAGAGTCTTGAATACTGCAGTAAAAAAAGTCTATAGGATGGAGGAAAAGAAATGGTAAAATACGTATTTGTTACCGGAGGAGTTGTATCCGGACTCGGAAAAGGTATTACTGCTGCGTCGCTTGGAAGACTGCTGAAGGCGAGAGGTTACCATGTGACAATGCAAAAATTTGATCCGTATATCAATATGGACCCTGGAACAATGAATCCGATCCAGCACGGTGAAGTATTTGTTACTGACGATGGAACAGAAACAGATCTTGATCTCGGTCATTATGAGAGATTTATCAATGAAAACTTAAATTATAATTCCAATGTTACGACAGGAAAGATCTACTGGAGTGTTCTGAATAAAGAACGCCATGGAGATTACGGCGGAGGAACTGTGCAGGTCATTCCACATATTACAAATGAGATCAAGGACCGGTTTTACCGTGCTCAGACAGAAGACGAAGAAACGATTTCCATTATCGAGATCGGAGGTACGGCCGGGGATATCGAAAGTCAACCATTTCTTGAGGCAATCCGTCAGTTCCAGTTTGAAGTCGGAAGAGAAAATGCCATCATGATCCATGTTACTTTAATACCATATTTGAAGGCATCCGGTGAATTGAAGACAAAACCGACGCAAATGAGTGTAAAAACACTGCAGAGTATGGGAATCTGGCCGGACATTCTTGTATGCAGATCTGACTATCCGGTTGATGATGAGATGAGAGGCAAGATCGCCCGTTTCTGTAATGTGAAAAAAGAACATGTACTGCAGAATCTGGATGCAAAATCACTCTATGAAGTTCCGATCATGTTAGAGAAGGAAAATCTGGCCACAGCGGTCTGTGATTGTCTTCATATTCCGTGTCCGGAACCGGATCTGACAAAATGGAAAAAACTCGTGGATGATTTCCATCATCCGAAAAACAGCGTGACGATCGGTCTTGTCGGAAAATATGTTGCTCTTCACGATGCGTATTTGAGCGTGGTAGAAGCACTTCGCCATGGAGGAATCGCGAACCAGGCAGAAGTGAATATCAGATGGATCAGTGCGGAAGAACTGACACCTGAAAACGTGGATTCCTATCTTCATGATCTGGACGGAATCATTGTCCCTGGAGGATTCGGTATCCGTGGTACAGAGGGTAAGATCGTTGCAATCAAATATGCAAGAACGAAAAAAATACCATTTCTTGGACTTTGTCTTGGTATGCAGCTTGCAATTGTTGAATTTGCCAGACATGTACTTGGATATTCCGATGCGACAAGCAGCGAATTTGATCCTGACACAACACATCCGGTTATCACATTGCTTCCGGATCAGGAAAATGTAGTCGATCTTGGCGGAACGTTAAGACTTGGAGCATACCCTTGTGTGCTTGCGGATAACACAAAGTCGCTGGAAGTTTATGGATGTAAAAATATCGAGGAGCGTCACAGACACAGATATGAAGTAAATAATGAATACAGAGAAGCACTTGTCCAGAATGGCATGGTGCTGGCAGGAATTTCACCGGATGGAAGAATTGTTGAGATGGTTGAAATCAAAGATCATCCTTATTTCATAGCGACACAGGCTCATCCGGAGTTTAAATCAAGACCAGATGTACCACATCCTTTATTTAAAGGGCTTGTAAATGCCGCATTAAGGTATAAAATAGAGAAAAAGGAAAAAACGCATGAATCACTATTTTGAAAGGATGGAATATAGTTATGAAAACAATGGACGATATCTTAATGATGATCGAAGATGAGGATGTGGAATTCATCAGACTTCAGTTTGCAGATGTCTTCGGAAATTTGAAAAATATTGCAGTCACACCGGGACAGCTGCAGCGAGTGGTAGAAAATCAGTATGCGGTTACCGGCTCTGTCATGTTTGATAATCTGACGGATTATGAAGAAGAGCTGTTTCTGCATCCGGATCTTGATACATTTGTGATTCTTCCATGGAGACCGCAGCATGGAAAAGTCGGTAAAATCATTTGTGATGTTTGCTATGAAGACGGCACGATGTTTGAATGCAGTCCGAGAACAATTTTGAAAAATGTTGTAGAAGAGGCGAAAAAAGAAGGATATACATTCATTGTAAATCCTGCTTGTGAGTTCTTTTTGTTTCATACAGATGATAATGGAAATGCAACGACTGTTTCTCATGAAAATGCGGGCTATCTGGATGTGG
>JAUNDE010000013.1 GCA_030526265.1 Eubacteriales bacterium
AAAACGTACATTTTTATTTTCCACTTTTTGAGCATTTTTATATTGACATTTACACTTCACCATAATAGTAGCGAAGAATTTCGATTGGAGTATAGTTCTGGTCGCCGAGTTCCTTGCTGCCCCACTGTGTCATACGTCCCGGACATTGGACGCGTCTTCCGTCGCAATACTGCGTAAGAATTGGCTGCCTGACATTTGGTCTAGATAAATAATCAGCAAACAGTTCATCAACAATGACGGAAATAGAATCATAATAATTGCGTTCCGGAATCCATTTGTGGTCATATGCGGTAGAAGAAGTGATCGTAAAATCATATCCCTGATTTCGATACCATTCCGTGTATACGCGGTTCAGTGTAAATGACATGATCGCGAGAACATTTGCACGGATCGTGTCAGCAGGCCAGGTTGCATAAATTTCGCTTGATGCAACATTTTTGATGTAATCTTTGTATTTTACATAATAATTCGCTGCGGTATTATCTCTCGGACTTCCATCATGAACGACTACATATTCCGGAACAACGACCCGGCTTAAAACAATTTCGCCTGTCTCGCTTGTCGGCTTGATTTCAGCTTCTTCGATTTTTGGAGGATAATTTCCATACAGAGTATGTGCAGGGATTACGAAGATTTCGTTTTCTTCCTGTGGTGAATCAGTTGGACGCAGGCGAACATTCTGTATTGCGGTTGTGTCAGCAAGAATTTCTGTTCCCGCGATTGTGACGGATTCATAGCCTGGTGCATCAATCTGTAATGTGTATTCTGAATATGGCTGAATCTCATTTTCAGGATCTAGACTATATTCGATTGGAGGCGCAGCAAGTTCCAGTGTTTCACTCATGCCTGAGGAATCTGTAGTGACCTGTTCCAGCGTGCTTTCAGGAACGCCGGTAAAGGATATGTTTATTGTCGCTCCTTCAATTGGAAAAGATGTAATCTCAGAAGTTATGCTGATATTTAGTTTACCGGTATCCGGCATAGCGGGCGAAGGAATCTGAAATAACTGTGCATTTGTACGGGTGGTATTTGATGTAGTAAAAGGACTCATTGTTTAACCTCAAAGATTCTGTTACAATTATGGTATGCATATAGAGACTGTGTGTTAAAAAGAGAGATAGATCATGAGAAGAAAAAAACATGGCTGTTTGAAAGGTATATTTGTTGCCAGTGTGGTGCTATGTATAATTCTGGCGTCGATTATTATTATATTTTTGAAAATGGATATGTTAAAGTATCTGGATCAGACTGGAATTTCAATTTTTGAGAAAGTGCCATATCAGGAGACAAAAGAAGATATAGAAGATAGTTCAGAGACAGGAGAAATCAAGTCTTTGTTTTATTATGAGTTGCTGTCAGATGAGGAAAAAATGGCATACCGGGAAATATCGACCGGGTTGGAAGAACAAAAGGATAATATTTACATTCATTGTGAGGAACCGGAAACAGCAAACCGTCTTTTGAGATATGTTCTTAGAGATAATCCACAGTATTTCTGGTGTGATGGGAGTTCAAGCACAACTTCATACGAAAAATTATTTGGGGAAGAGACATACAGTGTGATCACACCTGAATACAACTGTTCGAAGGAAGAACGTCTGGTAAAACAGAAGGAGATTGATGATTCGGTTTCAGAAATATTGCGCAATCTGCCATCAGGACAATCTGAATATGATAAAATACTGTTTATATATGAATATGTGATAAATAATACCGATTATGATAAAGATGCCGCGGATAATCAGAATATTTACAGTGTATTTGTCCGACACGCATCCGTTTGTGCGGGTTATACCAAATCTGTACAATATCTGCTGCAGAAAGTTGGCGTATACGCTGTCTATGTTACAGGAACAACAAAGGACGGAAGCCTTCATGCGTGGAATATTGTAAAATGCAATGACAGATTCTACCATCTGGATGCTACATGGGGAGATCCCGTTTATCAGCAGACGGAAGAATTGAAGCCGACAGAGTTTGATAATATCACGTATGACTATATGTGCTGTGATGATGAAAATATTATGAAAACACATCAGCCGGATCGGGAGTATCCATATCCTGAGTGTGATTCGATGGAATACAACTACTATGTGGTGCAGGGAATGTATTACGATTATTACGATCGAAGTACTGTTCTTACAGTTATGAACAATACAATGTATGAAAGAAAAAATCCGACTGTTTTCAAATTTTCAAACAGAGAGGCATATGTGCAGGCAAGAGATGCGATCATTCATGAGCTATATCAGATTACTGCACAAAATTTTTGCTTGTTTTATGGTATATCAGAAGCCAGATTTTTTTATCAGGATGAAGATGAATTAAACAAATTTACGTTATATTGGGAATATCCGTAATAATTGCCTGGAGAATATTGTAAAAAAACAAATAATACAGGTTGAAAAATGTAAAAACATATAGTATAATCACTACAATTTGGGCAACTTTAAAGTTCAATTAGAAAACTTATTGAATGAATATGAAAATAAATTCGAGGAAGGAAAGGTGAGTGTATGAAAGCATTTCTTATCTTAGAGGACGGAACTGTTTTTCAGGGGAAGAGTATTGGATCAGAGAGAGAGATGATCAGTGAGATCGTATTTAATACTTCTATGACGGGATATCTTGAGGTTTTAACAGACCCTTCTTATGCTGGACAGGCAGTTGTTATGACGTATCCACTTATCGGTAATTACGGAATTACCCCTGATATGGAATCTAAGAGAGCTTGGCCAGATGGATTTATTGTGAGGGAGTTATCGAGAATGCCAAGTAATTTCCGTTGTGAAGGAACAATACAGGAATTCCTGAAGAAGCAGGACGTTCCTGGGATCGAGGGTGTTGATACAAGAGCACTTACCAAGATTCTTCGCGAAAAAGGAACAATGAACGGAATGATCACAACAAATGAAAATTATGATCTTAATGAGATTATTCCTAAGCTGAAAGAATACGTTGTCGGAGATGTTGTATCGAAAGTGACATGTTCTGAAAAATCTGTCCTTCCAGGTGACGGTCCGAAGGTCGCTCTTATGGACTTTGGAGCAAAAAATAATATTGCTAAATCTTTAAATTCCAGAGGTTGTGAGGTTACAATCTATCCGGCATACACAACTGCGGAAGAAATCATCGCATCTAATCCGGATGGTATCATGCTTTCAAATGGACCTGGTGATCCGGAAACAAACACATCTATTATTAAGGAAGTAAAAAAGTTATCCGAATCAGGTATTCCGATCTTTGCTATTTGTCTTGGCCATCAGCTAATGGCGCTTGCATATGGTGCCAGAACATATAAATTGAAATATGGACATCGTGGCGGGAATCACCCTGTAAAAGATCTTGAGACAAATCGAGTGTATATTTCATCCCAGAATCATGGTTACGCCGTTGACTCGAAAACGGTTGACAAGAGTATTGCCGAAGAGGCATTTATCAATGTAAATGATGGAACAAATGAAGGAATGAAATATGCAGGAAAAGATATTTTTACTGTTCAGTTTCATCCGGAGGCTTGTCCGGGACCGCAGGATTCAGGTTATCTGTTTGATCGGTTTATGAAAATGATGGAAGAGAGAAAGGAGAAGAAGAATGCCTAGAATTAAAGATATTAAAAAAGTACTTGTTATTGGTTCGGGACCGATCATTATCGGTCAGGCTGCAGAGTTTGACTATGCAGGAACGCAGGCATGTCGTTCACTGAAAGAAGAGGGCGTTGAAGTTGTTCTTTTGAATTCTAATCCGGCTACGATTATGACAGATAAGGATATTGCTGACAGAGTGTACATTGAACCGCTTACAGTCGAGGTAGTAGAGCAGCTTATCATAAAAGAGAATCCGGACAGTGTACTTCCGACGCTTGGTGGACAGGCTGCATTAAACCTTGCAATGGAACTTGAAGAGAATGGATTTTTGAAGGAACATAATGTCCGACTTATCGGTACAACTTCCGAAACGATCAAAAAGGCAGAAGACCGTTTGGAATTTAAAACTACAATGGAAAAAATCGGAGAACCATGTGCAGCTTCACTTGTTGTAGAAAGTGTAGAAGATGGTATCCAGTTTGCAGAAAGCATCGGTTATCCGGTCGTTCTTCGACCTGCATATACACTGGGCGGCAGCGGCGGCGGAATTGCAAATAACCGCGGACAGCTGATCGAAATTCTTGAAAACGGACTCAGACTTTCCAGAGTTGGACAGGTTCTTGTTGAGCGCTGTATTGCCGGTTGGAAAGAAATTGAATACGAAGTAATGCGTGACAGCAATGGAAACTGTATTACTGTATGTAATATGGAAAATATTGATCCGGTCGGAGTACATACCGGAGACAGTATCGTAGTCGCTCCATCACAGACACTTGGAGATAAAGAATATCAGATGCTTCGTTCTTCTGCGTTAAATATTATCAGCGAGCTTAATATCACAGGAGGATGTAACGTACAGTATGCACTTCATCCGGAGACATTTGAATATTGTGTTATTGAAGTAAATCCTCGTGTTAGCCGTTCTTCAGCGCTTGCTTCAAAGGCAACCGGATATCCGATCGCAAAAGTTGCAGCAAAGATCGCACTCGGATATACACTGGATGAGATAAAAAATGCGGTAACAAAAAAGACATATGCAAGTTTTGAACCGATGCTTGACTATTGTGTTGTTAAGATTCCAAGACTTCCATTTGATAAATTCATCAGTGCGAAGAGAACGCTTACAACACAGATGAAAGCAACCGGAGAGGTTATGAGTATCTGTGATAACTTTGAAGGAGCATTGATGAAAGCGATCCGCTCGCTGGAACAGCATGTGGACAGTCTGATGTCTTACGATTATTCGTATCTGACAGGAGAAGAGCTTCTTGAAGTCCTGAAAGTTGTCGATGACAGAAGAATCTGGAAAATTGCGGAAGCGATCAGACAGGGTATCAGTTATGATGAGATTCACAGAGTAACAAAGATTGATAAATGGTTTATCGACAAGATTGCATGCCTCGTTGAGATGGAATTAAAGATGAAGCGCAGTGCTCTTGATGAGGAGACTCTGAGAGAGGCAAAGAGAATGGAATTTCCTGACAGTGTGATCGCAAAGATTACAGGTCATACAGAGCGTGAGATCCATGATATGCGTCATCAGTATGGAATTACGGCATCTTATAAGATGGTAGATACGTGTGCGGCAGAATTTGCAGCGGAGACACCTTATTATTATTCTGTTTTCGGAAGTGAGAATGAAGTGGAGCAGACACATGACCGAAAGAAAGTGCTTGTGCTTGGATCCGGTCCGATCCGTATCGGACAGGGTATTGAGTTTGACTTCTGTTCTGTACACTGTACATGGGCGTTTGCAAAAGAAGGCTATGAGACGATCATTGTTAATAATAACCCTGAAACAGTAAGTACAGACTTTGATATTGCGGATAAGCTTTATTTTGAACCGCTCACACCGGAAGATGTGGAGGGCATTGTTGATCTGGAGAAGCCAGACGGAGCAGTAGTTCAGTTTGGAGGACAGACAGCGATCAAACTTACAGAGGCTCTCATGAAGATGGGCGTGCCGATCCTTGGCACATCCGCAGAGAATGTTGATGCTGCAGAAGACAGAGAGCTGTTTGATGCAATCCTTGAGAAATGTGGTATCCCAAGACCGACAGGAGGCACTGTATATACAGCGGAAGAAGCGAAGAAAGTTGCTAACAGACTAGGTTATCCTGTGCTTGTCAGACCTTCCTATGTGCTTGGCGGACAGGGAATGCAGATTGCGATCAATGATCATGATATCGACGAATTTATCGGTATTATTAACCGAATTGCGCAGGATCATCCGATCCTTGTAGACAAATACCTTCAGGGTAAGGAAATCGAAGTAGATGCTGTGTGCGACGGAGAGGATATTCTCATTCCTGGTATTATGGAGCATATTGAGAGAGCAGGAATCCACTCCGGAGACAGTATTTCCGTATACCCGGCACAGAGTATTTCTGAGAAGACGAAGCGCACGATCGAGGATTACACGAAGAAGCTTGCACAGTCGCTTCACGTAATCGGTCTGATCAATATCCAGTTTATCGTATGTGGTGAGGACGTATATGTTATCGAGGTAAATCCTCGTTCCAGCCGTACGGTTCCATACATCAGTAAAGTAACCGGTATTCCAATTGTTCCGCTCGCATCAAAAGTGATCATCGGAAGCAAAATCAAAGAACTTGGTTACACACCTGGACTTCAGCCGGAAGCAGATTATTTTGCTGTTAAGATGCCGGTATTCTCGTTTGAAAAGATCCGCGATGCAGATATCAGTCTTGGACCTGAGATGAAATCGACCGGAGAATGCCTCGGTATCGCAAAGACATTTGATGAGGCTCTCTACAAAGCGTTCCTTGGTGCAGGAATCAAGCTTCCAAAACATAAGAATATGATCATCACAGTGCGTGATGAAGACAAACCGGAAGCGGTTGAGATCGGAAGAAGATTTTCGGATATCGGATACAAGATCTTTGCTACAGAGGGAACGGCAAATGCATTAAAAGAAGCGGGTGTGAGAGCGATCGCGGTAAATAAGATCGAACAGGTATCTCCAAACCTGATGGACCTGATTCTTGGACATAAGATCGATCTTGTCATTGATACACCACCGCAGGGTGCAGAGAGAGCAAAAGACGGATTTGTAATCCGAAGAAGCGCGATCGAGACAGGAGTCAATGTTCTGACTGCGATCGATACGGCAGAGGCGCTGATCACCAGTCTGGAAAACACAGATATTAAGAAGCTGACTCTAATTGACATTGCAAAAATATAAATTAAAACGGATTATTTTTTATGCAGGAGGATATTGTTATGATTAAAACAACAGCAGCCGAAAGAGAAGTTGTAAAAGCACCGGGAGCAGCAGGATTTATCATGAAAGAATCGCTCATTACAGCTGAACAGCTGGGAGCACATTGCAGAATGTTCTCTCATATCACGCTCAAAAAGGGGTGTGAGATCGGATATCATGAGCACCATGAAGAAGGAGAGGCATATTATATTCTTGCTGGAAAAGGAATCTATGAGGAAGATAAGAAGACCATTGAAGTAGAAGCAGGAGACGTTACATTCTGCGAAGATGGTCATGCACACGGACTGAAAAATGTCAGTGACGAAGATCTTGAGATGATCGCTTTGATTCTTAAAAAGTAAATAGATTCTTAATTTAGAAAATGCTGAAGTTAAAATACTTCAGCATTTTCTTCGCTTTTCTCAGGTTATTAATCATTCAAAAGTTCTTGTAAGCAATTCAAGAGTCTTGTGTTATCTTCCGGATTCATGATACAGAAGCGTATGTATTCACCATCGAGGCCTTTGAATGAGGAACAGTCCCGGATCATCATGCCTTGTTTGACTGCTGCCTCGAAAACATCATAAGACGTCAGGTTTTCTTTTAAAATTCTTATTAGGATGAAGTTTGCATATGCAGGATATGTTTTGGCATATTTTAATAATTTTAATTCATTTATCATGCGTTCTCTTTCGGATAAGATCAGAGATCTTGTTTTCTGGAAAAACTCATGATCCTGAAGCATGATCTCCCCTGCTAAAGATGCAATGCTGTTTAAACTCCATGGATTCTGATATGTTTTTAATGTTTTTAAAAAAGATTCGTTGCTTGTGACTCCATAGCCCAGTCTCAGACCTGGAGCAGAATAAAATTTAGAAACACCGCGAATAATCATAACATTATCAAATTGTTTTACTAATGACATTGCTGAAATTTCATTGATATCTGGTGCGAATTCAACGTATGTTTCATCAATCATGACAAATATATTTTTTTCCTTTGCAATATGAAGCAGTGTAGTCAGCTCTTTTTTGTGAATTGCAGATGAAGTCGGATTGTTCGGATTACAGAGAATAATAAAATCGATATCTTCAGATATAGATTGAAACAGGTGATCAATATTGAGTTGAAAATTATCTGTTTCATTTAATTGATATTCTGAGATCACTCCGCCATTTAGCGAGAGTTCTCGCTCATATTCGGAATAAGTTGGTCCAATCAGAAGAGCGTGTTTTGCATTTCTGTGGCTGATAAGTAAGGATATTAATTCTGTTGATCCATTGCCTGTGACAACATGATCCATATCAACTTTACAATAATCTGCGATCACCTTCCGAAGAGAGACATAGTCTCTGTCAGGGTATTCTGTGATGATATCGAGATTATCTGCGAGTCTTTTTTTAAGCGAATCTGATAAGCCGAGAGGGTTTACATTTGCACCGAATTTTACAATCTTTTCTTTTGGAATACGAAAATACTCGGAAATTTTTTCTATATCGCTTCCATGAAAAGCTGGAATTGATCTTGTTTTATTTTTTTCTGACATAAAAATATCTCCTATATTTTATACTTTCGCCATTGCCATATTTATAAAGGTAATGGTATAATTTATTATAGTATGTTTACTAAAAAAAGCAATGCGAGAAGAGGTGAATGGCTTGAAAAATAAAATAAAAAAATTCTCAAAAGGAGATTTTCAGTTCACAAGACCAGAAATTGTATTTCCTGAGACAAGCCTGATACTTACAATTGGCGAGGGAGAAATATATAAAGGATATTTCATGATCAAGAACAATGCTGAAGGAAAGATAAGGGGAATTGTCTATCCTTCATCTTTTCGTATGCGCTGTATAGAACAGGGATTTGAAGGGAATCCTGTCAAGGTTTCTTTCGAGTATGATGGTCGTGGGCTTCGACCGGGATTCGTTGAACATGGTGATTTTACGGTTGTCTGTACAGGAGGAGAATATCATCTTCCATTTACTGCAATCATTGAAAAGCCTTATGTAATGACAAATTATGGAAAGGTTCAAAATACAGATGATTTTCGTAAATTAGCGATCAAGGATTATGCAGAGGCTCAAAAGCTGTTCAGATCACGTGAATTTTACGAAGTACTTAAGTATGAAGATAAACGCGTATTTTATCTGTATGATAATATGAGAAAATGGTCGCTTGGTGAACAGGCGATGGAGGAATTTCTTGTTGGAATTAAACAAAAGGAATGTATTTTTCTGACACTTCCTGGAGAAGGAATGTATTTCGAAGACTTAAATGAAGTCACAAAAGGAATGATGTCAATACAAAAAAATACATGGGGATACATGCCAATTCAGATTAGCACTGAAGGTGATTTTCTGTTTGTTGGCAGATCAAAGATCACAACGGATGATTTCATCGGCAATGTCTATCAGATGGAATTTTTGATCAATCCTGAGAAAATGCATGCAGGAAGAAATTTTGGAAAAATCTATTTTGAGACACCTTATGAGACTCTTGCGTATGATGTTGAGGTGATTCAGAATATTGAGTTTACAGAAAATCATAGAGAAATCGAGTTTTTAATGGCCCAGCTCTTAAAGGAATATATTTCCATGACAGCCGGAAGAACAGAACTTGACAATTGGGTAGACAGTGCGAGTGAAAAGACAAAGAAAATGTGTCAATATGCACCGATGGACGAGTTCCTGCAATTATTACAGGCACATGTATATTATCGCGGGAATAGAATCGATGATGCGAAATGGATTTTGGAAAACTACAATTATAATCGTTTTGCTATTGGACAGGATCCTGTCAGTAATGCCTATTATCTGTACCTGACAGCGAAAATCAGAGGGGCAGGGAGTCATGTTGAGCGGGCAATTGATGAAATCGGAAAGATATACCTCAGACACCAGGATTCTGTTATATTATTGTTGATTCTTCTTAATCTGGATCCACAATATAAGGATGTGAACCGAAGATTCAGGGCATTAGAACAACATTATTATTCATATGAACCGAATGAGATTTTGTTTTTACTCGAAGCATATATGTGCATGAGTGAAAAAAATATCCTGTTAAAAAAATTGGGGAAATTTGAATTTGCCATTTTAAATTTTGCTGTAAAATATCGGATGCTTTCAAAAGAATTTGCGTTATATTTTGAAAATCTTGCCAGCCAGCAGAAGGTCTATAATCCGCTCTTGTTCCAGATTTTGAAAAAAACATACCAAATGTATCCGGAGACAATGATTTTAAATACAATCTGTACATTGTTGATCAAAGGAAATAAATTAGAACATAAGTATTTTGAATGGTATCAGAAAGCAGTTGATGCTGAATTAAAAATTGCTCAGTTATATGAGTATTATATGTCTACAATAGAAGAAGAGAATGTCAGAGAGGCGCTGCCAAGGTCGATATTCTTGTATTTTATGCATGGTAATAATTTGAATTATAAAAAGGCCGCACTGTTATATGCGAACCTTGTAACATATGAAGAATATGCGAGTGATCTATCTATCAGTTACCGTGAGCAGATGGTTGCATTTGCATGGGATCAGCTTTTGAAGAGACACATCACCGAATCATTAAAAATATTGTATAAAAAATTCTGTACGGAAGAAGAAATGACAGGTGAACGATTGGAGGCAATGAGAGATATCTGTCATGCATATGAAGTGAAAACAAAAGTACAGAACCTCAAATGTGTCCTTGTGATTGAAAAAGATGGTTCAATTATCCAGCGTGTTCCTATCAAAAAAGGACGGGCAGTTGTTTATCTGTATGACAAAGAAGCGAGGATCATATGGGAAGGTATAAATGGATTACATTACACTGACTCTATTGCTTTTGAAACAAAACGTTTGTTTTATGAACCACGTTATCTTGATATGTGTAAAAAATATATGTCAAGACTTTCGAACTGGACAAGTGAAGGAAATAAACCAGAAGTAAATGTGGAGAATATTAAACAGTTCGGAATACGTGTATTTGATATTAAGGACGTATTCCAGTTTTGCAGTAAAAAAATCCGTGAAGATAATTATGATGAAGATGAATTTATGCTTTATCTTAGTTTTGAACTGTTTAAGAGGAAACAATTCGATAAAGTAACACTGAATTATCTTTCGAATTATTATTGCGGATCTACAAGAAATATGAAACTGTTATGGAGAGCTGCAAAAGAACATGAGATTCCTGTTTCAAAG
Source organism: Eubacteriales bacterium (assembly GCA_030526265.1). Classification (GTDB taxonomy): domain Bacteria; phylum Bacillota; class Clostridia; order Lachnospirales; family Lachnospiraceae; genus Claveliimonas. Next base: position 11,007 of record JAUNDE010000013.1, read on the forward strand.
CTTGGCGAAAAAATCATTACTCAAATGCTTTTCTCGGAGCAGATGATTGGAGAGGAAGCAATTTTTGTAGATTATTATCTGAACGGCAACCCGTATTTTCGTTTGAAACAAGCATATCTTGCATATGTCTGTAAAGAATACTTTGTATATAATCGAGATACAGATGATGCAATTTTCCAGATTATTCTTAATGAAGAGTATCATGAAGAAGAATTGGCAGATATTTGTAAAATCGCGCTTTTGAAATATTTTTCTGATAAAGAAATTACTGAAAAAGCGGAACCTGTTTTGCACAGATATATGATGGCATTGTGTGAGAAACAGATTGTTTTTCCGTTTTATTTAAAATTCAAAGAAGAATGGTTAAGAGAAATGCAGCTGTTTGATAAAACAATGATCTCTTATCAGGCAGAACATGGCGGTAAAGTGAAAATTGTTTATAAAATGAAACATGGTGAGTATGAAGAATTGGGATATCAGTCAGAAGGATTGACTCCGATGTACGCTAATATTTATGTAAAAGATTTTGTGCTTTTTGGAGATGATTCTGTAAAATATTCATTCCAGGAAGTGTGTGACAAGGATCAGACTTCCTACATACAGGACGAAAAAGTATTGAAGCAGGATAGAATCGTTCCGAAAATCGGAAAGTATGGAAAACTGTTTGCAATGTCAAAAATGGGAAGTGCGGAACGCAAGCTTGAGATGATGAAATATGAGCAGGAATTACAATTTGCAGAGCAGATTTTTAAAGCTTAAGGCGAAGGAGGAAGTACCGGGTGAAAAGCGGTAATATACTTGGACTTGAACTGAATAATGATTTTTGTCAGATAAGTTATTATGACCGAGAAAAACACGAGCCAAAAACATTGGAAGTTTCCGTTGATAATTTTCAGATTCCACTTCTTCTTGGTTATTTTCAAGACAAATGGATCTATGGAAAAGAAGCAAAGAGATTACAGGAAGTAAGTGCGGAAAATGTGGTGACGGACTTGTACTCGAAAGCTCTGCATCAGGAAAAGGTTGAGATATGTGGTCAGGTGAAAGATGCTGTCTGGCTGCTCGCGAAGTATTTCCAGCTGGCACTTCATAAATTTAAAAATATTTCTTTTTTGACATTTTCGGTTCCTGAAAGTAATATTGACGTAAGTAATATATTAAAAAGAATCGGAAATTATATTGGTGTTGCAAAAGAGTGTGTTTTTGTTCAGGATTTTAAAGAAAGCTTTTGCTATTATATGTTCTATCAACCAAAGGAATTGTGGCAGTATGAATCAGCTTTGTTCTATTGTGACCGAAATGAAATTCGTGCTTACATGCTTCGCAGACTGAAAACGATCAGTGGCAGAGGTGCAGATATGTTTGTTACGGTAGATGAAGTAGCCAGTGCGAAAATGAAGGAACTTGCTGCAGTTTATCCTGTTTTGAATGTTGATAAAGTAAAAGATGCTGATGAGCGTTTTAAAACATTTATTCAGGGAGTATTTGACAAAAAAGTCGTTTCGTCTGTTTTTTTGACAGGAGAGGGATTTGAAAACAACTGGTATCCGGCTTCTTTAAAAGTACTTTGTAATGGACGTCGTGCATTTATAGGAAATAATCTCTATAGTAAAGGGGCTTGCTATACATCGTATCACAAAGCAAAAGGTGAAGAAGATATGCCGATCTATCTGGACGGGACAAAAATGATGGAGCAGATTTGTCTGAGAATGCGTGTGCATGGAAAAGAAGGATGGTACCCGATCGTTGAATGGGGAAGTCACTGGTATGAATCCGATGGACAGTGGGAAGTACTGTTAGAAGACAAATCTGATATAGAGATTCATATTGAGTCGCTTGCAACAGGAGAATTGCAGGCAGAAACAGTTTCTTTGGAAGGACTTCCAAATCGAAAAGATTATGCATTACGTCTTGCGATTGAGACAATGTTTTTAGATGATAGAACCTGCAAGATTTCTTTTAGAGATATAGGGTTCGGAGAATTCTTCCCTTCATCTGGTTTCGAGGTGGAGAAAACAATTCATTTAGGAGGAAGCAATGGGCAGTTTAATTCTCTGTCATAAAAAAAAGGCAAAACATCCATATGAAATCTCAAGAATTCATATGCATATTTATACAATTGAAGAGCTATGCTATTATTTCTGTAATAATCTTTATCTTGTGGATTGTACGATCATTAATCATCAGCTGTGTGATTGGATTGATGAAGAGCTGGATCTTTATGAACTAGCAGCAGAGCTTCGCAATCTTTTAGAACAAAACGCTTCGAATGAACAGTTTATTTTGACTGTCTTGAGTTATGATTCGATTTATTCAGCGGCAGAGATCACAAAGATTCATAATGTGCTGGAGAGATTAAAAAATCAAAATGAAGTAGAACGTGAGAAATACAAGGCTGATAATTTGCTGAATTCAGATGAGTACTCATCTGCTATTTTGGTCTACCAGTCCATTGTAAATAAAGAGTGGGATGAATCAATAGGAAAAGAATTCTACGGAAGAGTATATGGATGTTTGGGTGCGGCATACGGAAGAATGTTTTTGTATGAAGAAGCTGCCAGAATGTATGAAAAAGCAGTTGAAATATGTAAAGAAGAAAAATATATGAAAGCATTTCATTACTGTTGCTATCGTTATATGACAGAGACAGAATATACAAAAATGTTGTCAAAGGATCCAATATACCTTGCATTGAACACAGAATTGAAAGAGGAAATCAACCTGGCAAATGAAAAAGCTGATTTCAACATTTCTGACGAGTGTTTTGAACAGTGGAAAAAAGAATATCGAAAGATTGATTAAAAATAAAAATGTTTTTTACAACAAAGGAGGAAGAAACAATGAAATATGACAAATACCAGAGCCCGTTATCAGAGCGTTATGCAAGCAGGGAAATGCAGTATGTTTTCTCACCTGATATGAAGTTCCGCACATGGAGAAAACTGTGGATTGCACTTGCTGAGACTGAGAGAGAGCTTGGCCTTGATATAACAGAAGAACAGATCGCTGAATTAAAAGAGCATGCAGATGATATTAATTACGATGTGGCTAAGGAAAGAGAAAAAATAGTTCGCCATGATGTTATGTCGCATGTATATGCATACGGAATACAGTGCCCTAAAGCAAAAGGAATTATTCACTTAGGAGCAACTTCATGTTATGTGGGTGATAATACAGACATTATTGTAATGTCTGAAGCATTAAAGCTTGTCAGAACAAAACTTGTGAATGTAATTGCTGAACTTGCTGATTTTGCGGAGAAATATAAGGCTCAGCCTACTCTTGCATTTACACACTTTCAGCCTGCACAGCCAACAACCGTTGGCAAACGGGCAACTCTTTGGATTCAGGAATTTTCGATGGATCTCGAGGATCTTGATTATGTGATCAGTACATTGAAATTGCTCGGATCTAAGGGGACGACAGGAACACAGGCAAGCTTCCTTGAACTTTTCGACGGAGATCAGGAGACAATTGATAAGATCGATCCAATGATCGCGGAAAAAATGGGATTCAAAGAATGTTATCCGGTTTCAGGACAGACATATTCACGTAAAGTTGATACCAGAGTGTTGAATGTTCTTGCAGGAATTGCAGCAAGTGCACACAAATTCTCGAATGATATCAGATTACTTCAGCATTTGAAAGAGGTTGAAGAGCCATTCGAGAAAACACAGATTGGATCATCTGCAATGGCATATAAGAGAAATCCAATGAGAAGTGAACGTATCGCATCACTTTCCAGATATGTAATGATTGATGCGCTTAATCCTGCAATCACTTCAGCAACACAGTGGTTTGAGAGAACACTTGATGACTCTGCAAACAAGAGACTAAGTATTCCGGAAGGTTTCCTCGCAATTGATGGAATTCTTGATCTTTGTCTGAATGTTGTAGATGGACTTGTTGTATATCCAAAAGTAATTGAGAAGAGATTGATGTCAGAATTACCATTTATGGCAACAGAGAATATTATGATGGATGCAGTGAAAGCAGGCGGAGACAGACAGGAACTTCATGAAAGAATCAGAGAGCTTTCTATGGAAGCCGGGAAGAATGTGAAGGTAGAAGGTCTGGATAATAATCTTCTTGAACTGATTGCAAACGATCCTGCATTTAATTTGACGATTGAGGAATTAAAAGAAACAATGGATCCGTCAAAATATACAGGACGTGCAGCTGTCCAGGTTGACAATTATCTTTCAAAAGTGATTCGTCCAATGCTTGATAAGAACAAAGATATTCTTGGAGTAAAAGCAGAAATTAACGTTTAGAAAAGTACTTCGACAAGATGAAATTCAGGAAATATTGATGTTGATCATAATATCTTTATTTCCTGTTTTTTATATCTTCAGTTTTTGGAAAGGAGATTTTGGGATGGAAAAATTATATGATGTTATCATTCTGGGAGCTGGACCAGCAGGTCTTGCCGCAGCAATTTATGCAGGAAGAAGTAAATTATCTGTTCTTTTAATAGAAAAGGGAGTAGATGGTGGACAGATTTCTGCAACTGATTCCATAGAAAACTATCCAGGACAGATGATAGAGGATGAAACAGGGGTTTCTTTATCATCCAGAATGGGGCTGCAGGCAGATAAATTTGGTGTTGAAAGAGTAAGAGATTCTATTCATAAGGTTGAACTGGAACAGGATATTAAAGTATTTGAAGGAGATAAGGCAGTGTATAGGGCCCGGTATGCAATTATTGCAACCGGGGCACATCCAAGGCCGATTGGATGTGAGAATGAAGAAACGTACAGGGGCCAGGGAATTTCATATTGTGCAACGTGTGATGCAAACTTTTTTACCGGACTTGATGTATATGTTGCGGGTGGTGGAGATGCGGCTGTGGAAGAGGCAATTTATCTGACAAGATTTGCAAAGAAAGTAACGATCATACACAGACGTGATCAGTTGAGAGCTGCAAAAATCATTCAGGAAAGAGCGTTTGCCAACCCGAAGATTGATTTTATCTGGGACAGCATAATTGAAAGTGCAAATGGTAAAGGAATCTTGCAGGGACTTACAATTAAAAATGTGAAAACAGGTCAACGAACGGAGATTGAAGCAGATCCTGCAGATGGTATGATCGGCCTGTTTGGATTTGTTGGAAATCAGCCCAATACTGTGATGTTCCAGGGGATTTTGGAACTTGATGAGCGTGGATATATAAAAACTGATGAGGAAATGCATACGAATATCGAAGGTGTATTTGCGGCTGGCGATGTAAGACAAAAAAGTGTCAGACAGGTGATCACAGCCGCTGCAGATGGGGCGATTGCAGCGGTGCATGTATCTGAAAAATTCATATAAATCACAATTGTCAAATGTTTATAAGTAAAAGGAATGAAAAAATGAGTATTTTGATTTGTAATTATAAGATGATGGATACAGAAATGTTTCGAAAGACAGCAGGCCAATTGATCGGTGTGATTCTTCTGTTGATCTCACTTGCTGTTTCATCAAAGTATGAGCAATTTGAACCAAAAACAGAATGCAACATAAAGGCGGGGTCTTCTTTATCGGAATCTGGAATGAATGATTATCTAAGTAGTTTGAATCTGAGCGTCTCAGATGTGATCTCAAAAAATACAGTTGTTGATCATGAGAAGTTATTGCCAGAATTGATTTACCCGATCATGATTGATGAAAATAGTGACCTGAAATCAGAGCATTTGATAGATAGTGCTTCTTTAGCTGATGTTAATAAAGCTGCAAACACAGATGTCTCGCTTGAATTACCAATTGTATCTCAAGAAGGGACTATTGCAGAACCAGTGGAGTCAACGATTGTTCCTGATCAAACAGAGGAGCCGGCGATTATTCCGGAGGAAACAGATGAAGAAATAAACGATCTTGCTCCGGAAGAGCCGGTCACATATGTAACAGAAACTGGTTTTGAATATAATGAAAACGGTATGATTGTATCGTGTGCGGGATATATGAATTTCGATGGAGTTTTGGTACTTCCGTCCGATATTGCCTGCAGAGGTATTACAGCAGCTGCAATCGCAGACATTCCTGGAGAAATATTCGAAGTATATATTCCTTCAAATATTGTTGAAATCGAACAGGGTGCATTTAATTGTCTGACTGATTTGTGGTATGTTGAGGTTCAGTCAGGAAATCCTGTATATATGAGTATTGAAGGAGAATTGTATTATTTGAACGGAACAAAGTTTTAAAAGTCTTGATTGTGTACTGTGTGTCTGTTAAAATTGATTTTATGATTATTGTTAATATATTTAGAAATGGAGATATAGGACATGAGTAAAGTTAGAACCAGATTTGCACCGAGTCCAACAGGAAGAATGCATGTTGGAAATTTGAGAACTGCTTTGTATGCATACCTTATTGCAAAGCATGAAAATGGAGATTTCATGCTTCGTATCGAAGATACAGATCAGGAAAGATTCGTTGAAGGTGCACTTGAAATTATTTACAGGACTCTTGAGAAAACAGGACTTGTCCATGACGAAGGACCAGATAAAGATGGTGGAGTCGGTCCATATGTACAGAGTGAGAGGAATGCATCAGGATTATATCTTAAATATGCGAAACAGTTGATTGAGCAGGGTGATGCGTATTACTGTTTCTGTGACAAGGAGAGATTGGAATCACTGAGAAGCAAGGTATCTGAAAGTGGAACAGAGATCGTGACATATGACAAACACTGTCTTCATCTCAGTAAAGAAGAAGTTGAAGCAAATCTTGCGTCCGGCAAGCCATATGTAATACGCATCAATATGCCAACAGAAGGTACGACAACATTTCATGATGATATTTACGGAGAAATCACAGTTCCGAATGAAGAGCTGGATGATATGATCCTGATTAAATCCGACGGATTTCCAACATATAACTTTGCCAATGTGGTAGATGACCATTTGATGGGAATTACACACGTTGTACGTGGTAATGAGTATCTCTCATCTGCTCCAAAATATAATCGTTTATACGAGGCGTTTGGATGGGAAGTTCCAACATATGTTCATTGTCCTTTGATAACAGACGAAAATCATAAAAAATTAAGCAAACGCTGTGGACATTCTTCATATGAGGATCTGCTTGATCAGGGATTTGTTTCAGAAGCAATCGTGAACTATGTAGCACTTCTTGGATGGTGTCCAACGGATAATAGAGAGATTTTCTCTTTGGAAGAACTGGTTGAAGCATTCGATTATAAGCATATGAGTAAATCACCGGCAGTATTTGATATCGTAAAGCTTCGATGGATGAACAGTGAATATCTGAAAGCAATGGATGATGCACAGTTCTATGAGCTTGCGGAACCATATTTAAAGGAAGCGATTACAAAAGATTATGATCTTCATAAAATTGCATCTTTGATCAAGACAAGAATTGAAGTATTGACAGATATTAAGGATCAGGTGGACTTCTTTGAAGAAGTTCCCGAGTATGACTGCTCAATGTACTGTCACAAAAAGATGAAAACAAATGAAGAAACATCACTGGAATTGTTAAAGGATGTTCTTCCACGGCTGGAAGCGCAGGAAGATTACAGCAATGATGCTTTGTTTGAAATGCTCAAAGCCTATTCGGGAGAAATTGAGAAGAAGATCGGATATGTAATGTGGCCAATCCGTACAGCTGTATCCGGAAAGCAGAACACACCGGGTGGAGCAACAGAACTCATGGATGTCCTGGGTAAAGAGGAGTCTGTTTCAAGGATTAAAAAAGCAATCGAGAAATTAGAGGCAAGATAACAATGCAATTAAACAAAGCGCAAAAAGAGGCTGTGCTTCATTTCGAAGGACCTTGCATGGTGCTTGCAGGACCGGGTTCCGGAAAAACATATACCATTACGAGGCGAATTCAATATTTAATAGAGAATTATAAAGTAAGACCAGAAGAAATTCTGGTCATTACTTTTACTAAGGCAGCATCTCTTGAAATGCAGAGTCGTTTTATGCAAGAAATAAAAGGGCAGCATTATCCTGTGACATTTGGCACATTTCACGGGATCTATTATCATATACTAAGCTGGGCATATGGATTGAATTCCGGCAATATTTTGACAGAAACAGAAAAGTATCAGTTACTTAGACAGATTATAAATTCTCCGGAGCTGGATTTAGAACCGGTTTCAACTGATGAACAGGAAGAAATAAGAGATCTGATCACAGAAATCGGAAACGTTAAAAATAATGGACTTCAAATTTCCATGTATCATTCACAAAAATATGGATCTAAGTTTGAAGAGATCTATGCTGCATATGAAATTCAAAGAAAAAGGATGAGAAAGATTGATTTTGATGACATGCTTCTTCTTTGCTATGATTTGTTAAACAAATATCCGGATATATTGGGAAAGTGGCAGAAAAGATTCCGATATATCATGATAGATGAATTTCAGGATATCAATAAGATTCAGTATGAAGTGATAAAGATGCTTTCGGAACCAGAGAACAATTTGTTTGTTGTAGGAGATGATGATCAATCGATCTATATGTTTCGAGGAGCAAATCCAGAAATTATGCTTGGTTTTGAAAAAGATTATCCAGAGACAAAAAAATACATTTTAGATCAAAATTATCGTTCTACAAAAAATATTATAAATGGCGCGATGCGTGTGATTTCTAATAATCATATGCGTTATAAGAAAAAAATATATACAAAAAATGAAAAAGGATGCTGTGTTCATGTACAGGAAGCGGAAAATTCGTTAGATGAAAGTAAGTATATCCTGTCAAATATTGAAAAATTAAAGAAAGATGGAGTTCCATTTGAACAGATCGCGATTCTATATCGGACTGGTCTTGATGCAAGATCGATTGTAGAGGAGTTAATGAAGTATCAGGTTCCGTTTTATACGAAAGAAAAAATGCAAAATATTTACGAACATTTTGTGGGAAGATGTTTGCTCAGTTATGCGAAGCTGGCATATGGAGAGCGAAATCGAAAGCTGTTCCTTGATGTTATGAATGTACCGAACCGCTATCTCAGCAGAGAATGTCTGGATGATTCCGTGCTTGATTTTGAAGATCTAAGAAGATTCTATGTTGACAAAGAATGGATGTTGGACCGAATCGATCAGTTTGAATGGGATGTCAGGATGATGCATGGGCAGACACCATATGCGATAATTCAATATATCCGAAAACATATTGGTTATGATGATTACCTGCGAGAATATGCAAAGGAACATCGAATTCGTAAGGAAGATCTATTTGCAATTATTTCTGAGATTGAAGAAAAGTCAAAAGAATTTTCTTCTGTTGCTGAATGGATTAGGTACATTGAATCTTATGGTGAAGCTTTGAAGAATAAAAGCAGAAACAGAAAGTCAACAGCAAATGGCGTTTGTCTTATGACAATACACGGTTCAAAAGGATTGGAATTTGATACTGTCTTTGTTATTCAATGTAACGAAGGTGTTATTCCACATAAGAAAGCAAGTTTGGATTCGGAATTGGAAGAAGAAAGACGATTGTTTTATGTTGCAATGACAAGAGCAAAAAACAGATTAATATTAAGTTACGTCAGATCAAAATATGGAAAAGATATGAACGCTTCACGTTTTATTCACGAGTTATTACTGGAAAAATAACATAAAATGTTGTAAAATAAATAAAATATATATTTATTTGTTTACTTTCGGAGGATGATGAAATGAAAAAAAGAATTATGCAAATAGTTGCTCTTTTGTTGATTTGCGTATTGGCTTTTTGTGGATGCAAGAAATCAGATACAAAGTCTGAGAACAGTAACCTGTCCGATGAAGATACAGAAGAGGAAATTGATACGAGACATAAAATAGGATTCAGTGCGATTGATATGGAGAACCCATATTTTATCACATTGAAAAATGCAGTTTTGGAAATTCTTGATGAAGAGAAATATGCATTGATCACAAAGGATCCGGGAAGCGATCCGGAGCTTCAGAATGAGCAGATTGAGGAAATGATTGAAGAAGGAATCGAAGTAATCTTTTTATGTCCTGTTAACTGGGAAACGATTTCGGAATCATTGGTTAAACTTAAAGAAGCTGATGTCAAGATAATTAATGTTGATACTCAGGTAAAAGATATAGAATATGTGGATGCTTATATTGGTTCTGATAATGAGAGAGCAGGTTATATTTGTGGAGAAGATTTGATACAGCAAAGACCGGATGGAGGGAATGTACTTATCTTAGAGTGTCCTACACAGAATTCCATCAATGATCGTATCATGGGATTTGAAAAAGCACTTTCGTCGGCAGATGTTGGATTTGAAGTGGTAGATCGTGCAGATACAAATGGTGAATTTGATAAGGCTCTTGATATTACGAGAAATATGCTGGAAAATCATCCGGAAATAAATGTGATTATGTGCGGTAATGATCAGATTGCGGTCGGAGCTACTACGGCTGCAAATCTGGCTGAAAGAAAGGATATCATCATCTATGGCGTGGATGGTTCACCTGATATCAAAAAAGAACTTGTGAAAGCAGATACTTTAATTGCCGGAACAGCAGCACAGTCTCCAATCAATATGGGAAAAGAAGCTGCAAGAATAGCAATAGCAATGATAAAGGATAAAGAATATGAGAAAGAAACGTACATGGATGTTTTTATGATCAACAGTAAGAATGTTGAGATGTACGGAGTAGACGGCTGGCAGTAAAAGGTAATGCGTAAGATATGTTAAAAAAAGGAATTACAGGATCGGATTTGAAATGGATTGCGATTATCTCGATGCTGATCGATCATATCGGAGCAGTATTGTTTCCGGGTATGCTTTGGATGAGATATGTGGGACGGATTGCATTTCCGGTGTTTTGCTTTCTGCTGGTAGAAGGATTTTATCATACACGTAATGTGAAGCGGTATTTGTTCAGATTATTACTGTTTGCACTGATTTCAGAAATCCCTTATGATCTGGCTTTTTATCATACAGTCTGGTATCCGGCAAAGCAGAATGTTTTTTTTACACTGGCAATCGGTCTGGGCTTTTTGTGGTTCTGGGATCGAGAGAGAGAGCCGGTTTTTAAAGCAGGGCTGCTGGTTATTGCAATATGGCTGGCAGAGATTCTTCGTACAGATTATCATGGATATGGAGTCCTTCTGATTATCATGTTCCAGATTATTCGTCAAAGAAACAAAATTTGGATGATTGTATGTGGACTGTGGAATTTTCTGTGGAAAAGTACGATCCAATATGCAGGATTACTATCTATTCCTATTATTGCACTGTACAATGGAGAGAGAGGAAACCGTATGAAATATTTCTTTTATGTATTTTATCCAGTGCACTTGATTATGCTATATCTGATTAAATGTAACATATAATATCTATGAAGGAGTGAGTGATCAAATGAAAGCACTCGGACATTTTCGCACAATCAACCATCATAAATTGCTTGTGATGAAGGGTTGTTTTAAAGTTGGTTTATATCGACAGGGCATCATGCATGATATGTCGAAATACATGCCGTCAGAGTTTCTTGTTGGATGCAAATATTTTCAGGGGACGAGAAGTCCCAACAATGCTGAAAGGGAGGCGACCGGTGTATCGTCTGCGTGGCTGCATCACAAGGGGAGAAACAAACATCATTATGAATATTGGATCGATTACAGTCTGAATCGGGATGAAGGCTTTGTCGGAGTGAAAATGCCTGAAAAGTATATCGTTGAAATGTTTATTGATAGAATTTCTGCTTCAAAAACATATAACAAAGAGTACTATAATGAGAAACTTCCTTTGATGTATTATGAAAGAGGAGCTGAAAAACTTGGTAATATGCTGCACAAGGATACGGCAGATCTGTTGAAGAAGCTCTTAATCATGCTTTCGGAGAAAGGAGAAGAAGAGACGTGTCGTTACATAAGGCGTGAGATATTGAAAAATGACAGTAATCTGTCTGTGATAATTGGAAAAAAGATTCGAAACTGGTATCATAAAGCAAGAAATGAAAAGAACTCAGCTCATTGAACTGAGTTCTTTCATGTATTACAAATATATGATCGTTATTGTACTGGTCCAAGAGGATCTGTTATTCAGGATAAATCAGCTGATTCTCAGTGATATGAAGCAATACTTCATCAAGGTATTTTCCTGCAAGATATCTTGCCATTGGCAAGTTCATATCGAGGTAATTTCCACAATCCTTTGCACAGGCCCCCGGAATATCATCTTCAAAATCGCGAATAAATGAAAACATTTCAATCATCAGATCAATAATATCTTTTGATTCATATTTTCCCGACAAAATCAAATAAAATCCTGTACGGCATCCCATAGGGCCGAAATAGATTGTTTTATCTTTGAAATCGTGATGATTTCTGAGAAAAGTTGCAGCAAGATGCTCAATGGTATGAATCTCGGCTGTATTCATAACGGGCTCATCGTTTGGTGATGTCATTCGAAGATCGAATGTTGTGAGTGGATAATTCTCGACATAATCTATTCTGGAAACGTATACGCCAGGTACTAATTTAATATGATCAACAGTAAAGCTTGTTATTTTTTCCATTAAGATTCTCCTTATCATTTTCTTTTTTCTGAATCATAACATGTTTTCTGAAAAAATACTATGTAAAATATGAGAAGTTGTGATATAATTGGCGATATTGAGATATTATTGTTATGGGAGCTTGTGATGAAGTTATACCTTGTTAGACATGGACAGACTCCGTGGAATAAAATTCACAGAAATCAGGGGAGAAGTGACATCCCGTTGAATGAATATGGACGAGAACTTGCAGTCTTGACAGGAAAAGGCCTGGAAAAGATTTGTTTTGACTATTGTATTACAAGTCCATTAAAAAGAGCAAAAGAGACTGCGATGCTGATCCTGAAGGAAAAAAATATTCCGATTTTGGAAGATGATCGTCTGATAGAGATATCATTTGGCGATTATGAGGGCGTTTCGTGGCTTGAAGAAGATTGGGATCCGAGAGTTCCTAAAGATTTTTTGAATTTCTTTGATGCTCCGGAAAAATATGTTACTCCGCCAAATGGAGAGAGCTTTGAATCATTGATTGTGAGAACGGGAGAGTTCTTAAGTGAATTGTGCAGGAACGAAAAGGATCAGGATAAAACAATTTTGATTTCTACTCATGGAGCTGCATTGATGGCTATTTTAAATAATATCAGACCAGTTCCTTTGAAGGACTTCTGGGGAGAAGGCGTTCATAAGAATTGTGCGGTATCAGAAGTGGTTGTAGAGGATGGAATTCCAAGAATCGTTTCTGAAAACAGGATATATTATTGATCATTCATATGCTAAAGGTTATTTTATGGAGGTTTTATAGATGATAGGAGACAAAAAAGTTCTATTTAGTGGTATGCAGGCAACTGGTAATCTTACATTAGGAAATTATCTTGGGGCATTAAAAAACTGGGTTACATTGAGTGATGAATATGAGTGCTTTTACAGTGTAGTAGATATGCATTCAATTACTGTAAGACAGAATCCGGCTGAACTAAGAAAACGTGCGAGAGCATTGTTGACACTTTATATTGCTGCGGGACTTGATCCGAAGAAAAATTGCATATATTATCAGTCACATGTTTCAGGTCATGCAGAGCTTGCCTGGATCTTGAACTGTTTCACATATATGGGCGAGTTGAATCGTATGACACAGTTTAAAGACAAATCAGCAAAGCATGCCGAAAATATCAATGCAGGCTTATTTACCTATCCTGTACTGATGGCTGCGGATATTTTATTATATCAGGCAGATGTTGTTCCTGTGGGTATCGACCAGATGCAGCATCTTGAACTAACCAGAGATATTGCGCAGAGATTTAATAATATTTATGGTGATGTATTTACAGTTCCGGAAGCATATATAGGTAAAGTTGGTGCCAAGATCATGAGTCTTCAGGATCCTTCAAAGAAAATGTCAAAATCAGATGAAAATGTCAATGCAAGCATTTATTTGATGGATGATCCGGATACAATTATCCGCAAATGCAAACGTGCAGTTACTGATTCTGAGGCACAGATATTATACCGTGATGAACAGCCGGGAGTGAAGAATCTGATTGATATTTATAGCTCATGTACAGGAAAAACACCTGAAGAAGTTGTAAAAGAATTTGATGGAAAAGGTTACGGAGAGTTTAAGATGGCAGTAGGAGAATCTGTAGTTTCTGTTCTTAAACCACTTCAGGATGAAGTTGAAAGACTCAATAAAGATAAAGCTTATATCGATGGGATTATCAAAGAAAATGCAGAAAAGGCAAATTACTACTCAATGAAGACTTTGAGAAAAGTTCAGAAAAAAGTGGGATTTCCGGAAAGAGTAAGATAATAAAAAATGTCAGATCCGTTGAGATCTGACATTTTTTATAATATTATAGCTGATCAGCGATTGAGTAAATCAAGTCTCTTGATTTTTCCCACCCAAGGCATGGGTCTGTGATAGATTTACCAAATACACCTTCCCCGATTTTCTGACAGCCATCTTCCAGGTAGCTTTCGATGATAAAGCCTTTCACTAATTGTTTGATATGATCGTTTTGGCGTCTGCTATGCATTACTTCTTTGGCAATTCGAATCTGTTCTAAATACTGTTTTCCGGAATTTGAGTGGTTCGTATCAATAATGCAGGCCATGTTTTTCAGTCCGTTCTTAACATACATATCATAAACCAGATTCAAATCTTCATAATGATAATTTGGATGATTGACCCCATGACGATCTACAGAGCCGCGGAGGATTGCGTGGGCAAGTGGATTACCATCTGTTTCAACTTCCCAACCACGGTACAGAAACATCTGTGGGCTCTGTGCCGCAATGACTGAATTCATCATTACAGAGAGATCCCCGCTTGTTGGATTCTTCATTCCGCATGGAATTCCAACACCACTGCCTGTGATACGATGAATCTGATCTTCCGAAGAACGAGCTCCGACAGCGACATAACTTAAAAGGTCTGAAATGTATCTGTGATTCTCAGGATAGAGCATTTCATCTGCACTTGTTAATCCGGTTTCTTCAACTACGCGTGTGTGAAGACGCCTGATAGAGATGATTCCTTCCAGTAAGTCCGGTTTTTTCTCCGGATCAGGCTGATGAAGCATTCCTTTGTAACCTTTTCCTGTTGTTCTTGGTTTATTTGTATAAATACGAGGAATGATCATGATTTTATCAGCAACTTCTTCCTGAACTCTTGCCAGACGATAAACATATTCCATAACAGGTTCTTCGCTATCGGCAGAGCAAGGGCCGATAATTAAAAGAAATTTATCGGATTCGCCGGTAAAAATCTTTTTAATCTCATTGTCGCGCTCTGTTTTACAACGTATGCCTTTTTCGGAAATCGGGAATTGCTTTTTGATTTCCATTGGAATTGGTAATTTTCGGTTAAATCTCATTTGCATTGTTTCTGTCATTTCTCTCGGGTCCTTTCTAAGATTAGTATTTATGATTCTTTAATGCCTATTAAACAATTGTGATCTGTCTGTTCAGTTCGTTTTTATACAGAGTCGAAAATTTTTCTGCAACAACTGAATAATAGAGGTTTGAAGCAATTATATCAGATGTCAACATGTTTTTTCCATATCCAATTATTGATCTTTTTTCAGCTGATGTCGTTAGCAGTGGAATATCACAAGTACGTTTGATCATGGAAAGAAGCTCTGTTTTATCTTTTCTAAAACCTAAAATATTAATATAAAAGACAATTCCATTGGTATAATAATCTGAAAAATCTTCTTTTCTGATGCGAAGAATAATGTGTAGAAGAGCTCGGCTGATCCTTGAACGAGTCAATTCTTTTGTTTTGAGCAAGTCGCAGAATTGTTCGAAATTCTTATAATCATTGAGATGATTATAAATTCGATTTGCGAGCTCCGGGTTGACATCCACATACTTCGTCAGAGCTTCAGAGGACTCATATAATAAAATAGTTTTTAAAAGTAAGGATAGATCGTTGCTGTAAACAGGAAATGTTTTATTCTGTTCCTTTTCAATAACAGAAAAGGCATTTTGCGGAATATATTTTTTTATCAAATCTATGGAATTGATTTCTTGTCTGATCGCAGAGGCTGAGCTGAATATATGACCCAAATGTGTATCATGATATCCGGAACCTGTTCTTTGAATTGTGTAAGGTGATATGGTTGACTGCAGCTCGTTCAGAGCCTTTATATATTCAATTCCCAGAATGTTGTTCGGATTTGATAAGATCTCTTCAAAGTCATAAATGGAAAAAGCAGGGTACCTACTCGAATGATCACACAAATACTGATACAATGCTTTTTGCCTTGCTCTTGGGAAAGAGTCACCAGCCTTTAAATACTTTTGTAAGAGTTCTTTGTATTCGGGCGGTTCATGAGAAAGAATATCTGCAGCATATTTCAATGGGGGCAACTCGCCACACTCACTTCCGAAACAGATAAAATCTACGCAGCCAAGATGATCCAAAAGCGATACTGCGCCAGTGGCGAAATATTCTGCACTGCCGGTAGAATAGCAGACTGGAAGTTCTATTACGAGGTCTGCACCTGACAGGAGAGCGCATTCTGTACGAACTGATTTTGGCATGATGGCAGGAGTTCCTCTCTGTACAAAATTGCCGCTCATAACAACAATAACCGAATCTGCTCCGGTTATTTCTTTTGCCTTTGAAATATGATATTGATGTCCGTTGTGAAATGGATTATATTCTGTAATCAGTCCGACTGTTTTCATGAAAAAGTCCTCTTTTAAGTTATTCACTTCATTATACTATAGTGAATATTTGAAAGCAAATCTAAATATTGGAATCTTACAAACATAAATGTGTGTGATGGATTTGTCAAAATGCACAGAAATAAATACAATTTTGTGGTAGAAAGATACCTTGTGAACAACTAATCTTTGTATTATAATATCGATATATGTGAAAAAACGAAAGGAGTCTTTGAAACATGGGATTTATTGATGAAATCAAAGCAAAAGCAAAATTAAACGTAAAAACAATTGTTCTTCCGGAAACAGAAGATATCAGAACTTATGAGGCTGCTGAGAAAGTTTTGAAAGAAGGCACAGCAAATCTTGTACTTATCGGAAGCGAAGAAGAGATCGAAAAGAACAAAGGATCTTTTGATATCACTGGAGCAACAATCGTTGATCCTGCAACAAGTGAAAAGACAGCTGGTTACATCGCCAAATTAGTAGAACTTCGCCAGAAAAAAGGCATGACAGAAGAACAGGCAAAAGAACTCCTTCTTTCAAGCTATACATACTACGGTGTAATGATGGTTAAAATGGGTGATGCAGATGGTATGGTATCAGGTGCATGCCATTCTACAGCAGATACACTTAGACCATGCTTGCAGATCCTTAAAACAAAACCAGGAACAAAACTTGTTTCAGCATTCTTCGTTATGGTTGTGCCAGATTGCGAATATGGTGCAAATGGAACATTTATTTTTGCAGATTCAGGACTTGAACAGAACCCGGATCCTGAAAGACTTGCAGCAATTGCACTTTCTTCAGCAGAATCATTTGAGCTGTTAGTTGGAGAACCTGCTAAAGTAGCAATGCTTTCACATTCAACAATGGGCAGTGCAAAACACGCTGATGTAGATAAAGTTGTTGAAGCGGTTAAAATTGCAAAAGAGATGGCTCCGGAAGTTATGCTTGATGGAGAAATGCAGCTTGACGCAGCAATTGTTCCTTCTGTAGGCGCTTCAAAAGCTCCAAACAGTCCAGTTGCCGGAAAAGCAAATGTTCTTGTATTCCCTGACCTTGATGCTGGAAATATCGGTTATAAACTGGTTCAGAGACTTGCAAAGGCTGAAGCATACGGACCAATCACACAGGGTATTGCAGCTCCTGTAAATGATCTTTCTCGTGGATGTAGCGCAGATGATATCGCAGGTGTAGTTGCTATCACAGCTGTACAGTGTCAGGCAGCTGATAAATAAGATTAAGGAAGGGAAAGTTAAAATGAATGTATTAGTAATTAATTGCGGAAGTTCTTCATTAAAATTCCAGTTGATCAATTCAGAATCAGAAAAAGTGCTTGCAAAAGGTCTTTGTGAAAGAATTGGTATCGATGGCATGTTTACTTACCAGCCGGCAGGTGGGGAAAAAGAGAAGTCAGAAAAAGCAATGCCTACGCACACAGAAGCAATTCAGTTTGTGATCGATGCTCTTACAAATGCGGAGACAGGTGTTGTTAAGAGCCTTGACGAAATCGGTGCTGTTGGTCATCGTGTGGTTCATGGCGGAGAGAAATTTACATCTTCAGTTGTTATTACAGATGAAGTGAAAGCTGCAATCGAAGAATGTAACGATCTTGCACCTCTTCACAACCCTGCAAACCTTATTGGAATCAATGCATGTCAGGAACTTATGCCAGGTACTCCAATGGTTGCGGTCTTTGACACAGCATTCCATCAGACAATGCCGGACAAAGCATTTATCTATGGCCTTCCATATGAATACTATGATAAATACAAAGTGAGACGTTATGGTTTCCATGGTACAAGCCATAGCTTTGTATCAAAAAGAGCAGCAGAACTTGTTGGAAAATCTTACGATTCAGTTAAGACAATTGTTTGCCATCTCGGAAACGGAGCAAGTATCTGTGCAGTAGAGAACGGAAAATCAGTTGACACATCTATGGGGCTTACTCCATTGGAGGGTCTTGTAATGGGTACACGTTCTGGTGATATCGATCCGGCTATTTTGGAATTCATCGCTAAGAAAGAGGGACTTGACATTGCAGGTCTTATGAATGTACTCAATAAAAAATCAGGTGTTGAAGGTATTTCCGGTGTTTCGAGCGATTTTCGAGATCTGGATGCAGCAGCTGCAGAAGGAAATGATCAGGCTAGAATTGCTCTTGATGTATTTGCATATCGTGTCGCAAAATATGTTGGAGCATACACAGCAGCGATGAATGGTGTGGATGTGATCGCATTTACAGCAGGTATCGGTGAGAATGCCGGAAGTGTTCGTGCATCTGTTTGTGAATATCTCGGATACCTCGGTATTTCTATCGATTCAGAGGCGAACTCTAAACGCGGTGAGGAAATCAAAATTTCTACTCCGGATTCTAAAGTGACGGTAATGGTTATTCCAACAAATGAAGAACTTGCTATTGCAAGGGACACAGTTGCATTAGTATAATTTTTTCTTCGTAAATTGGGTTGACAAACACTATTTTCGTGGTATAATTGTTTAGGTGTGAATAGGGGGAATACTATGTTATTAAACCTTTCAGACGTTCTGGGAGAACATCATAGGACAATAGAGCAGAATGTAGAAGTGGAGATGGAAGAATTTAGGATTCGTTCAGATTCTTATAAGATTTTGTCGAAAGATTCTGTGTTTTTAAAGATTAAACATGTAAAAGACAGACAACTTGAAATTACTGGTAAAGGGAAATTCGAATTTGAAATTCCTTGTGACAGATGTCTGGAACCGGTGAAAACAGAAGTTGTTTTAGATTTTACAAAGAATGTTGATCTGGATGTTCCTGATGGTGAACAAACAGAAGAAATGGATGAAACAAATTATATTGACGGATATGAGCTCGATGTGGAACAACTGATCTGCAACGAGGTACTAATAGGGTGGCCGACAAAGATTCTGTGTAGCGTTGACTGTAAAGGCATTTGCAACGTGTGTGGTCAA
Organism: Eubacteriales bacterium; assembly: GCA_030526265.1. Classification (GTDB taxonomy): domain Bacteria; phylum Bacillota; class Clostridia; order Lachnospirales; family Lachnospiraceae; genus Claveliimonas. The sequence goes on from JAUNDE010000013.1 coordinate 30,592, forward strand.
AACCTGAATCAGGGAGCTTGCAACTGTGAAGATACAAGCCTTGACCCTAGAATGTCAGTTATCCGCGACGTATTTAAGAATTTTAAGGAGGTGTAACCTATGTCAATTTGTCCAAAGAATAAATCTTCTAAAGCAAGAAGAGATAAAAGAAGAGCTAACTGGAAAATGAGCGCTCCAAACTTGGTAAAATGCAGCAAATGTGGCGAATTAATGATGCCTCACAGAGTTTGCAAAGCTTGTGGCTCTTACAACAAAAAAGAAATCATTGCTATGGATTAATTAGCATAATAAAAAGGATTCCTGTTTTGGAATCCTTTTTTATTATGCTTTTATTCCCAAAAATCTTTTTTTCCGGTAGCTTTGCTTAGTACTTGTCTCAGTTCCATCATAGCAGTATAATTTGGCAATGCAAATACCGGTCTTTTTTCTTCGAGGATCTTTCCGAGTAATTCGTTGTAATCAGTGACAATTTCCTTCATCTCATCAGATGCACCGGCTTTTTGTAATCGATCTGATAAATCTTTTGCTCTGTCACCGCCAACATATATTTTCTTCAGATGTGGATCGGAGCAGAGCTTTTCATAATCTGTATCCTGAATCCATGAAATATCATGTCCGTCACCGGTTCTGTCGTTCAAACACAAAATAGCGGTAAAATCTTCATCAAATCCGGTTAAATAAGAAAATGCCTGGTTGCAGCCAGCCGGATTTTTGACAAGTATCATCTGAAGTCGATTGCCATTTAAATCAAATGTTTCAAGTCTGCCAAAAGAAGAGCGAACAGTTTTCAGTGAATCAATTGCTTTTTGTAATGGTAAATTTAAAGCTTTTACTGCGGCGATACAAGCGGCTGCGTTATAAATGTTATAAACAGCAGGAAGTGCAACGCGAACGGTTTGAATGCGACCATCTGCGAGCAATTGAATTGTACTGCCGTTTGCTTCAATCTTCTCAATTGAGATAACAGACACATCTGGAGTCTGATGTTTGTAGTCACATTTTGTACAATGAAAACCTCCGAGATGTGCATAAATATGATAATCGTACTCGTAATCAGCACCGCATTTTGGGCATTTACCTGCATCAGCCAAATCAACATTACCCTGAATGTCAACAGATTTATTGAGTCCATACCATACGATTTTGTTTGGAGCATCCAGTGAAAGTGATGAAGTTAGAGGTTCCTCTGCATTTAATACTAAAGTTGATTCTGGGCTTCGTTTTACACCGGTACGTATTTCTCTTAAGGTATTTTCAACACCGCCGTACCGGTCTACCTGATCACTGAACAAATTAGTTACAACAATTACCTTTGGCTTGACAAGTGGAACAACCTGTTTTAGTGCGGCTTCATCAACCTCGAGGACTGCGTAATGTGATTTTGGTTTTCCGGATAATGTTGCATTACATACCAGATCAGCAGTGATACCGTGAAGAAGGTTTGCACCTGATTTGTTTAGAAGGCAGTCACATCCGGAAGCGTTGAGTGCATGCTCTATCATATTGCAGCTTGTTGTTTTTCCGTTTGTTCCTGTTACGACAATTATTTCCATTCCGCTGGAAACAACGGCGAGTATTTTTTTTGAAAATTTCATTGCGACTATTCCTGGAATGGCCGTTCCGCCTCGACCCGTTTTGCGCAAAATAAATCGAGTAAATTTACATGCGGCAACTGAGATTACCGTTTGAATGATATTTTTTTTCATTTGTATCCCCTTTCGGTATATCATTAAGTTTGTTTTATACGTATCTATTCTATCATTGGCATAATGAATTGAAAAGTAAAAGATATTAAGACATCGGTATCGTTTTAGATTATTTTTGTTAAAAAATATGATACAATAAAATATATTGAATATGATAAGGAGGTCGTGATATGAGATATGAAATTCAGGGAGAAACATTGCCTGTATTGATCTGTTACATGGAACAGGGAGAAAAAATGATCACAGAAGGAGGCGGAATGTCCTGGATGTCACCAAACATGAGGATGGAAACAGTGGGAGGTGGCTTCGGGAAAATAATGGGTCGTGCTTTTTCCGGAGAAAATATGTTTCAGAATATTTATACTGCTGAGGGCGGTAATGGAATGATTGCATTCGCTTCCAGTTTTCCGGGATCTATCAGACCTTTTATGATTGAACCGGGAAAAGAACTGATCTTCCAAAAAAAGGCATTTTTGGCAAGTGAAGCAGGAGTTGAGCTTTCTATTCATTTTAAGAAAAAAGTAGGAGCGGGTTTTTTTGGCGGTGAAGGTTTTATCATGCAGAAACTCAGTGGACATGGGCTTGCTTTTGCGGAATTTGACGGGCATGTGATTGAGTATAATCTTCAGCCCGGACAGCAGCTTGTTCTGGATACGGGACATTTGGCAGCTATGGAAGCATCATGCCAGATGGATATTCAAACAGTAAAAGGTGTGAAGAATATGTTTCTCGGTGGTGAAGGTTTGTTTAATACAATTGTTACCGGACCTGGTCGTGTCTGGGTTCAGACAATGCCGATTAATGCTGTCGCTGGTGTTTTGGCTCCATATATGCCTACGGCAAGTGGAAAGTAATTAATATGATTGAATTCATGTGAATAAATGGAAAGATGTTCGGTATGTATAGTGTCGAGCATCTTTTTGATTGCTGGATCAATTTGGTGTGATTTTATCTGAATGTCATGAAATATACAAAATGATTGATTTTTAAGAGGATGTTTAGTAGAATTATCCTATGATACTGGGAGGAAATGATATGTCAGACATGAACAGAGTAGCATTAGATGCGATGGGCGGAGATCATGCACCCTTCGAAATGGTAAAAGGCGCGGTCGATGCTGTAAATAAAGACAAGAGAGTTAAAGTGTTTCTTGTCGGTAAAGGAGAGTTGATAAAAGCTGAACTTGAAAAGCATCAATTTGATTCGAGTCAGATTGAGATCGTGAATGCGACAGAAGTGATCGAAACTGCTGAACCGCCGGTAAATGCAATCAGACGAAAAAAAGATTCCTCTATTGTAGTGGGAATGAAAATGGTCAAAAATAAAGAGGCTGATGCATTTGTTTCTGCAGGAAGTTCAGGAGCAATTCTTGTTGGTGGTCAGACTCTGGTCGGAAGAATAAAAGGAGTTGAAAGACCACCGCTGGCACCTTTGATCCCTACAGCGAAGGGAGTTTCTCTTTTGATCGATTGCGGCGCCAATGTCGATGCAAGACCGTCACATCTTGTACAATTTGCAAAGATGGGTTCTATCTATATGGAACATGTCGTAGGTATTAAAGATCCAAAAGTTGCAATTGTGAATATTGGTGCGGAAGAAGAAAAAGGAAACGCACTTGTGAAAGAAACATTTCCGATGCTGAAAGAACTGGATGACATCAACTTTGTTGGAAGCATAGAAGCAAGAAACATTCCTTACGGTGATGCAGATGTTATTGTTACAGAAGCTTTTTCAGGGAATGTAATACTGAAGCTTTATGAAGGACTTGGCGCTGTATTGATTAATAAAATTAAAGAAGGTATGATGACAACCACGAGAAGTAAGATTGGAGCTTTCATGGTTAAGCCGGCATTAAAAGAGACCTTAAAGACGTTCGATGCGTCAGAATATGGTGGAGCGCCGCTGCTTGGTCTTCGTGGTCTTGTTGTGAAAACACATGGAAGTGCAACGGCAAAAGAGGTATCAAATTCAATTTTACAGTGCATTACTTTTAAAGAACAAAAAATTAATGAAAAGATTATGGAATGTATTCAAACGGAACAGTAGTTTCGATGAATAGAATTATTTGGAAGAGGAGAATGAAAAATGGAGTTTGAAAAATTGCGCGAAATTATTGCAGATGTAATGAATATCGATGAAAGTGAAATTACTGAAGATATTTCTTTTAAGAATGATCTCGGTGCAGATTCACTCGATGTTTTCCAGATTATTATGGGTATTGAAGACGCTTTTGCCATTGAAATTGATAACGAAGATGCAGAGAAGATCGTTACAGTCGGAGATGCAGTTGAACAGATTAAAAATGCAATAAATTAGGGAAATTTGAAGAAGCCCAGCCAGGGCTTCTTCTATTATAAATATGAATGAAGTGATGAGGCTATGAAAATGAATCCAGAATTATATGAATTGGAAAAGAAGATCGGTTATGTTTTTAAGGACAAGACCCATTTGAAAAATGCACTGATACACAGTTCCTATGCAAATGAGAAGCATATGTCAAAATGTGAGTGTAATGAACGGATGGAGTTTCTTGGAGATGCTGTGCTTGAACTTACTTCAAGTGAATTCTTATTCTATGAGCATTCAAAGATGCCTGAAGGAGAATTGACAAAATTGCGTGCCAGTATCGTATGTGAGCCAACACTTGCGTTTTGTGCGCGACAGATCGATCTTGGAAGCTTTCTGTTTTTGGGGAAAGGTGAAAATGCAACAGGAGGGAGAAATAGAGACTCTGTTGTATCTGATGCTCTGGAGGCTTTGATTGGTGCTATCTATATCGATGGTGGTTTTACTAATGCGAAAGAGTTTATTTACAGGTTTGTTTTGAATGATCTTGAAAATAAGAAACTCTTTTTTGATAGCAAGACTATCCTCCAGGAAAAAGTCCAGGCTAATTTTAGCGAGAAACTGACTTACCGTGTTTTGGCGGAAGAAGGTCCGGACCATAATAAAATTTTCCATGTTGGTGTGTATATCGGCGAAGAAAAATATGGAACCGGTTATGGAAGAGGAAAGAAAGCAGCTGAACAGGATGCGGCATATCAGACGCTTCTGATCATGCAAAATAGAAAAAAAGAGTAGGTGCTGTATGTATTTAAAAAGCATAGAAGTGCAGGGTTTTAAATCCTTTGCGAATAAAATCGTATTTGATTTCCATAATGGAATAACAGGCATTGTCGGTCCAAATGGAAGCGGGAAAAGTAATGTCGCAGACGCTGTGAGATGGGTGCTTGGTGAACAGCGTGTTAAGCAGCTTCGTGGCGGAAGTATGCAGGATGTTATTTTTTCCGGAACAGAGAACAGAAAGCCACTTAGTTATGCCTATGTGGCGATTACACTTGATAATTCAGATCATCAGCTTGCTATTGATTATGAGGAAGTTACAGTTGCCAGAAAATTGTATCGTTCCGGAGAAAGCGAATATCTGATCAATGGAAGTAATTGCAGATTAAAAGATGTAAATGAACTTTTTTATGATACTGGTATTGGTAAAGAGGGTTATTCCATCATCGGACAGGGACAGATCGATAAAATATTAAGCGGTAAGCCGGAGGAACGCCGAGAACTCTTTGATGAAGCGGCAGGTATAGTAAAATTTAAAAGAAGAAAGAATATGTCATTGAAGAAGCTTGAAGATGAGAGACAGAATCTTGTTCGAGTTACAGATATTCTTTCAGAACTTGAAAAACAGCGTGGGCCGTTGGAAAAACAGTCTGAAGTTGCAAAAATATACTTAAAGAAAAAAGAAGAGCTCAAAACGTATGACATTAATATGTTTTTGTTAGAGACATCCCGACTGAAACAATTGGTGAAAGAAGTGGAAGAAAAGCTGTCAATTTCTACACACGAACTTGAGCAGGCATCATCTGATTATGAAAATATGAAATCAGAATACGAGCTGATTGAAGATGAATTGGATGTTATTGACGATAAAATAGATCATTTCAGAAATAAGTTGAACGAAACGAATCTATTGAAACAACAATTGGAAAATCAGATTGCTTTACTGAAAGAACAGATTCACAGTGCTCATATGACAGATGAGCATTTTGCACAGAGAAGAGAAGTGATTGAATGTGAGATAAAAGATCGATTTGATCAGCTTGAGTCACTGGAAAAAGAACAGAAGGATCTGAAAATGAAGCTTTCTGACAAGATGCAGAAAGAGAATGATGCCAGAATTAATCTGGTTGATGTTCAGACTAAGATTGCAGAATTGACGACTGAGATTGAGGAAAACAAAAATCAGATTATAGAATTGTTGAATAATCGTGCTTCTACAAGAGCAAAAATACAGCGATATGATACGATGCTTGAGCAGATTCAGGTAAGAAAATCTGAAATGCAGCAGCAATTTCTTGTTTCACAGAGTGATGCAGGTAATGAAAATAAAAATCTGCTTCGATATGAAGAAGATTTGAATCATATCACTTCTGTAATTGAATCATTATCAGAGAAAAGCAAACAATGTAATGAGCAGATCGTTCTCATTCAGAGAGAATTACAGCAGCGGACAGAGATACTTCATACAAGTCAGACTTCATATCATAGAGACAAATCTCGTTTAGAATCTCTAAAGAATATAACAGAGCGATACGACGGTTATGGAAACAGTATCCGAAAGGTAATGGAATTAAAAAACCGCGAAAAGGGGATTCTGGGTGTTGTTGCTGATATTGTTAAAGTTGATAAAGAATATGAAGCTGCAATTGAAACTGCTCTTGGCGGAAGTATACAGAATATCGTTACAGACAATGAGTATACAGCAAAATCAATGATCGGTTTTCTGAAAAAAAATAAATTTGGGCGTGCGACTTTCCTGCCTCTTACAAGTGTTTCCGGTAAAAATGGGTTTTTGAAGCCGGAAGTTTTAAAAGAAACCGGTGTGATAGGTGTTGCGGATTCTCTGGTGCATGTAGACGAAAAATATCGTGGACTGGCTGCTAATCTTCTTGGAAGAACACTTGTGGTGGATCATATTGATACAGGAATTCAGATAGCAAAAAAATACCATCAATCTTTGCGTATAGTCACAATTGAAGGAGATTTGATCAATCCTGGCGGTGCAATGACCGGTGGTGCATTTAAAAATTCTAGTAATCTTCTTAGCAGAAGACGAGAAATAGAAGAACTGGAAAAAAATGTACAGTCTCAACAAGAAAAGATGGAAGAGACAGAGAGCTGTGTTGAAAGCCTTCGTGCGAAAAGATCGGAGTGTTATGCAGAACTTGATCGAATGAAACAGGAACTGCAGAAGGCATATGTTGTCCAGAATACTGCAAAAATGAATGTGGAACAGTCACGTTTAAAAATATCTGCGGCTATGGAAATGGCTGGTAAAGTTAAGAATGAAACAGATGAGCTCGAAAGACAGATTATTGACATTAATGATAATCAGGAATCGATTGTCGTAGAATTGGAAACATCTGAAAAATTGGAAAGTGATCTTTCGAAGCAGATCACAGATGCACAAAACGAACTTGAAAATCTTCGTTTGATTGAAAATGACAGACAGAAAGATGTTGAAGCAGTTCGATTAAAAACAGCAGAGTTAGAACAGCAGAATTCTTTTGTTTCAGAAAATGTATCTCGTATTCATGAAGAGATCGAAAAATTTAAGGCAGAACAAGAACAATTGAATTCAAGCAAGGAAGAGTCTTCTTCTGAAATTAAAGAAAAAGAGAATCAGATAGAAGAAATCCGACTGACGATAGAAAACTCAAAAGAATTATTTGCGGAAATCGAATCGGAGATCAAAGCAAACATGGATGAGAAAGAAAAACTTACTGTAAAACATAAGGCATTTCTTTCGAAACGTGAAGATCTGTCAAAGCGTATGGCTGATCTTGATAAAGAGGTTTTCAGATTAGAAAACAAGAAGGAAACTTATGAGGAAACATCTGATAAACAGATCAATTATATGTGGGAAGAGTATGAGATCACATATAGCCATGCACTTGAACTACGAAATGAAAACCTGACAGATCTGGCTGCAATGAAGAAACAGATCAGTACATTAAAATCTGAGATAAAAGCACTTGGCTCTGTTAATGTCAATGCGATCGAAGATTTTAAAAATCTGTCCGAACGCTATGAATTTCTGAAAGGACAACACGACGATCTGATTGAAGCAGAAGCTACTCTTGTCAAGATCATTCAGGAGTTGGATGAAGCGATGCGTAAACAGTTCACAGAACAGTTTGCACGTATCGGAGAAGAATATAATAAAGTGTTCAAAGAATTGTTCGGTGGAGGAAAGGGTACATTGGAGCTTATGGAAGGAGAAGATGTACTTGAAGCAGGAATTCGAATTATTGCACAGCCACCCGGAAAGAAACTTCAGAATATGATGCAGTTGTCGGGTGGTGAAAAAGCACTTACTGCTATTTCGCTTCTTTTTGCAATTCAGAATCTGAAACCATCTCCGTTTTGTCTTCTTGATGAGATTGAAGCGGCATTGGATGATTCGAACGTAGATCGATTTGCACAGTATCTACATAAACTTACAAAGAATACGCAGTTTATAGTTATTACGCACAGAAGGGGCACTATGACATCTGCAGACCGATTATATGGTATTACAATGCAGGAAAAAGGAGTATCAGCGCTGGTATCAGTCAGTCTGATTGAAGACAAATTAGATGCGTAACAAGGAGGGAATTATGGCAGAAGAAAAAGGCCTTTTTAATCGACTGGTGAGTGGTTTGGCTAAGACAAGAGATAATATTGTATCCAGTATGGACAGTGTATTTTATGGTTCATCAAATATTGATGAAGATTTTTATGAGGAGTTGGAAGAAATCCTCATCATGGGGGATCTTGGTGTTACAGCGACTTATAATATATTAGATAATCTCAGAGACAAGGTGAAGGAAGAACACATTAAGAATCCAGCAGACTGTAAAGAGATCTTGATAAACAGTATCCGTGAACAGATGGATGTTGGTGCTGTTCAGTATGAATTCGAAGAGATGAATTCTGTAATTATGGTTGTGGGAGTGAATGGTGTCGGTAAAACAACAACGATTGGAAAGCTTGCAGGCAAATACGGAGCTGAGAACAAGAAAGTCATCCTGGCTGCAGCTGATACATTCCGAGCCGCCGCAGGAGAGCAGCTTCAGGAGTGGGCTAACCGTGCACATGCAGATCTTATCGGAGGACAGGAAGGTTCGGATCCGGCATCCGTTGTATATGATGCTGTTGCCGCAGCGAAGGCCAGACACGCAGATATTCTGATCTGTGACACCGCAGGACGTCTTCACAATAAGAAGAATCTTATGGATGAGCTTGCTAAGATGAACAGGATTATTGACAGAGAATATCCGGATGCATGGAGAGAGACATGGGTTGTTCTGGATGCAACAACAGGACAGAATGCATTGCAGCAGGCAAAAGAATTTAAAGAAGTTGCAGACATCACCGGAATCGTGTTAACGAAGATGGATGGAACTGCGAAGGGTGGAATTGCAATTGCAATTCAGGCGGAACTTGGGATTCCTGTTAAATATATCGGTGTAGGGGAATCAATTGAAGATTTACAAAAATTCAATTCGACAACATTTGTTAATGCGTTGTTTTCGGTTGAATAAGACAAATGGACAGATAGGAGAAAATATATGCTTACATTAGAGAAATTCGAGGAGGCAAGTGAACTTGTCAAAAAAGTCACTAAGCCTACAAAACTGGTATACAGTGAGTATCTGAGTGAACAGACAGGTGCAAAAATATATCTGAAACCGGAAAATATGCAAAATACCGGGGCATATAAAGTTAGGGGAGCATACTACAAGATCAGTACACTCACTGATGAAGAGAGAAAGAGAGGACTTGTTGCGGCATCTGCCGGTAATCATGCACAGGGTGTTGCATATGCTGCAAAAAAATTTGGATGTAAAGTAACTGTCGTTATGCCTACAGTAACACCGCTGATCAAAGTGAACCGTACGAAAAATTATGGCGCAGAAGTAATTCTTCATGGTGATACATATGATGATGCGTGTTCGTTTGCACAGCAATTAGCTGAAGAAAAAGGATATACATTTGTGCATCCTTTTGATGATCTTGATATTGCCACGGGCCAGGGAACGATAACAATGGAAATCATTCAGGAGCTTCCAACTGTTGATTATATTTTTGCTCCGATCGGTGGAGGTGGTTTGATCACCGGAGTAGCAGCTCTTGCAAAAATGTTGAATCCTAAGATTAAGATCGTAGGTGTCGAACCGGCACAGGCTGCAAGCATGACTGCTGCATTAGAAAATGGCGCTCCGGTAGAACTTCCGAGTGTTGATACGATTGCAGACGGCACAGCTGTGAAAAGAGTTGGAGATACAATCTTCCCGTACGTAAAAGAAAATGTAGATGATATTCTCATGGTTGAGGATGATGAACTGATCGGTGCATTTGTTGACCTGGTTGAGAATCACAAAATGATCGTAGAAAATTCAGGACTTTTGACAGTTGCCGCTTTGAAACAGATGGATTTAAGAGGAAAGAAAGTTGTGGCAATCCTGAGTGGCGGTAATATGGACGTTATTACAATGTCCTCTATTGTACAGCATGGCTTGATTCAGAGAGATAGGATTTTCTCGGTATCCGTTTTGCTTCCGGACAAACCGGGTGAGCTTGTACATGTAGCATCTACGATTGCCGAAACGCAGGGAAATGTTATTAAGCTTGAGCACAACCAGTTTGTAAGTACAAACAGAAATGCTGCTGTAGAACTTCGTATCACAATGGAAGCGTTTGGTACAGAACATAAACACCAGATTTTAAATGCTTTGGAAAAAGAAGGATACAAACCACAAGAAGTGAGTGCAAAATTATATTAATATGAGACAAAGGAGAAACGACCATGGCTAAAATAAAAATGAACACACCAATTGTTGAAATGGACGGAGACGAGATGACCAGAATTCTCTGGAAAATGATCAAAGATAATCTTTTGGAACCATATGTTGAATTAAATACAGAATATTATGATCTGGGACTTGAACACCGTAATGAAACAAATGATCAGATTACAATTGATTCCGCAAATGCTACGAAGAAATATAAAGTTGCAGTAAAATGTGCAACAATCACACCGAACGCGGCTCGTATGGAAGAGTATAATCTGAAAGAAATGTGGAAGAGTCCAAATGGCACCATTCGTGCAATTCTTGATGGAACTGTGTTTCGTGCCCCGATCATTGTGAAAGGTATTGAGCCAAATGTTCGCAGCTGGAAAAAGCCAATAACAATTGCAAGGCATGCATATGGTGATGTTTATAAGGCATCTGAAATGAAAATCCCTGCTGCAGGTAAAGCAGAACTTGTGTATACTGCAGAAGATGGAACAGAGACGAGAGAGTTGATCCATGATTTTAAAGGGGCAGGAATTATTCAGGGAATGCATAATATTTGTGGTTCGATTGAAAGCTTTGCTAGAAGCTGCTTTAATTATGCTCTTGATACAAAGCAGGATCTCTGGTTTGCCTCAAAGGATACAATCTCAAAGAAATACGATCATACATTCAAAGATATTTTCCAGGATATTTTCGATGCTGAATATAAAGAAAAATTTAAGGAAGCCGGAATTGTCTATTTCTACACATTGATTGACGATGCAGTTGCACGAGTTATGAAATCAGAGGGTGGATATATCTGGGCTTGTAAGAATTATGACGGAGATGTTATGAGTGATATGGTATCTTCTGCATTCGGTTCACTTGCAATGATGACTTCTGTACTGGTTTCGCCTGAAGGATTTTATGAATATGAAGCAGCACATGGAACAGTACAGCGCCATTATTATAAACATCTGAAAGGTGAGGAAACTTCGACAAACTCTGTTGCTACAATATTTGCATGGACAGGAGCGCTTCGGAAACGTGGAGAGCTAGACGGCAATAAAGAGCTGATGGAATTTGCTGACAGACTTGAGAAAGCAACGATCGATACGATTGAAGCAGGGGAAATGACAAAAGACCTTGCTCTTATTACTTCTATTGAGAATCCAACTGTATTAAACAGCGAAGGATTTATAAAAGCGATCGCGACAAGATTATAGAATTATTACAAAAGGTCCACTGAGAAGTGGACCTTTTACAGTTCTTTGGGATCAATATATGATTTCCTGAAGATACATACCCTTGGGGTCACATGGTGCGCTAGGAGAAGCGGTTCCGTTCAAAATGCCGGTTATGTCTTCTTTTGGTCTGACACCGGTTCCGATATCCAGTAATGTACCGATGATCAGACGTTGCATATTATGAAGAAAATCATTTGCAACAATCGTAATCTGCATTTCTTCATAATCTTCATAAATTTCAATTTCTTTGATTTCTTTTATTGTAGATTTGTTCTGTTTAACAGTTGAAAAGCTTTTGAAATCGTGTTTTCCGACTAAGAGAGAAGCAGCATCATCCATTTTTTCTTTGCTTGGACGATTAAAACAATGATATGCATATTTGCGCTCAAAAACACTCGGTACTGAGTTGACTGTCATTCGATATACATATACTTTTTCTTTTGCATTTAACTGTGCGTGGAAACGTTCCGGAACTTCTGTTAACTCCGTAATGGCAATATCCATCGGAAGATAACGATTCATGTAGTGCTGCATATCAATCAGTGATATGTCGCAGTTGGTCTTGAAATTTGCAACCTGGCCATATGCGTGTACTCCAACCTCAGTTCTTGCGCCACAGAATAATTCTACTGATTCTCCGGTCATCTTTTCGATGACATCTATGAGTTTATTTGAAATTGTGTTTGATGATTCGCCCTTGCCCCTGGACCAGCCCTGATAGCGGCTGCCGTCATATTCGATTGTTAATTTAATATTTCTCATTTTTTATCCTCTATTTTTGAATATTTATTTTGCTTTTGCTTTTTTGATATTAAGTTGGCAAATACAGTATATCAGACGTTTGAATCATATGTCTAGTGAGTTGCGATCATTGATTTGATCATATTAATCATTTGATCAATTCTATTTTTTTCTTCTTCATCTTTTCCTTCTTTCAAAATCTCCATGATCAAAGATATTTCATCCTGAGTAAAAGAAATCCCATGTTTTCTCGCTGCAGTTATCAGAGCCATCATCGTTGCTGCCATTTGTGATCCCTGTTTACCGCTTGTCTGCGCAGCGGCCAGTTTGATCAATTCTAATTTAACCGGATCAATTTTTTTCATTGCCGGATGATCCATCCACTCGTTCATTTTTTTCTGTCATTCCTTTCAAAATTGAATCAAATTGATTTAGCATGTCTGAATAATTGCCTGAGGGAATACAACCCGTATTTTCTGAATAATCAGAAGAAAAACTTTCCGATGACGGATTATCTCCCTGAAATGCATTCATCATTTGGAATACATTGAGCAGTGTGTTAAATGTTTCTGCTTCTTCCTGTGGAATATAATTTATTAAATCTGCAAGCAGATCAAAAGGCGAAAGAAGAGATTTGCTTTTTATCAATTCTTCACTGGAACTGCTATCATTGTGATAAAATAATCTAATTGTAGTCTGAAATTCAATGAACTTCAGATAGACTGCCAGTATATTTCTACAGGAAGAAGGAAAATAAGGAAGTAATGATTTGATGACCTGAAGTTCCTGTGTTGTAACCAGCATATCGAGAGGTGTCATAGGGAGAGGCGGACGTTCATTCATATATATCAACCTGTCAGATACCTTGTGTTATGTATATGCGGGGATATCGTCAGATATCCCCGCCTGAATAAACAGGAAACTCAGATAGTCAGTTATTTAAACAATCAGCAGCATCCATTTCCGCATCCACCGCAGAAGATCAGGAGAAGGATGATCCAGAGACAGTTATTGTCACTTCCGAATCCACATCCGCATCTGTCATTTCCGCCGAAGAATCCATTTCCACATCCGCCACAGAAGATTAAGAGAAGAATGATCCAGAGACAACTTGAATTTCCAAATCCGTTACACGTGCTGATTCTGCCACATCCGTTATCGCATCCACATCCACAATTTGATAAATCGCTCATTATGAACCTCCAAAGTTTTTTTGATTTACACTATATTCTATGCAAAAAGAAAGAATAGGTGATAATATATGAAAGATGGTAAGCGTAAAGAAAAAATACTTGACTGTAAAGAAAAAACACTTGACACCAGAAGGGGTTTATTATATGATATCACAGGTGAGAAAAATGGATGGAATATTTAAACAGGTAATGCTATATGATTTTTATGGTGAACTTCTTACGAGTCATCAGAAAGAAATATACGAACAGGCGATACTTGAAGATTTATCATTAAGTGAGATTGCTGAAGAAGCAGGAATCAGCAGACAAGGTGTTCATGACCTTTTGAAACGTTGTGATAAGATTCTTCAAGGATATGAAGACAGATTACATCTTGTAGAGAAATTTCTTACTATTAAAGAGAAGATACACTGTATGAATGAGATTCTTGACAGGGCTTCTGATTCCGACATAACGAAATTAAAGAGCGAACTTCGGATAATCTCAGATGATATTTTAAAGGAGTTATAGAATGGCTTTCGATAGTTTAACTGAAAAACTTCAAAATGTATTTCGTAACCTTAGAAGTAAGGGAAGGTTAACTGAAGCGGATGTAAAAGAAGCAACGAAAGAAATCAAGCGTGCTCTTTTAGCGGCCGACGTCAATTTCAAGGTTGTGAAGGACTTTATTAAAAATGTTCAGGAAAGAGCAATCGGTCAGGATGTAATGAACGGATTGAATCCTGGACAGATGGTGATCAAAATTGTTAATGAAGAACTTGTTAAACTGATGGGTTCTGAAACAACAGAGATCAAACTTCAGCCGGGACAGGCAATTACAGTTATCCTGATGGCAGGTCTTCAGGGTGCAGGTAAAACAACTACGACTGCAAAGCTTGCAGGAAAGTTTAAATTAAAAGGTAAAAAGCCGCTCCTTGTTGCGTGTGATGTATATCGTCCGGCTGCGATCAAACAGTTGCAGATCAATGGCGAGAAGCAGGGGGTTGAAGTGTTCTCAATGGGAGACAAAAACAAACCTGCAAATATCGCAAAAGCTGCATTGGAGCATGCCAGAAAAAATGGAAATAACATTGTAATCCTTGATACTGCTGGCCGTCTTCATATTGATGAAGATATGATGAGAGAACTTCAGGAAATCAAAGCCGCAGTTGATGTGCATCAGACAATTCTTGTAATTGATGCGATGACTGGTCAGGACGCTGTCAATGCAGCAGCTGAGTTCAATGAGAAAGTTGGAGTCGACGGTGTGATCGTCACAAAGCTTGACGGCGATACAAGAGGTGGTGCAGCGCTTTCAGTTAAAGCTGTTACAGGCAAACCGATCCTGTATGTTGGCATGGGTGAGAAACTTTCAGATCTTGAACAGTTTTATCCGGATCGAATGGCATCTCGTATTCTCGGTATGGGCGATGTGCTTACGTTGATTGAGAAAGCAGAAGCTGAGATCGATGAAGAAAAAGCGAAGCAGATGACTCAGAAAATGAAAAAGAATCAGTTTGATTACAATGATTTTCTAGAGAGTACTCAGCAGATGAAGAAGATGGGCGGTCTTTCCGGAATGATGAGTATGCTTCCTGGAATGGGGGGATTTCCCGGTATGTCTGGAAAAAATAAGATTACTGATGAACAGACAGAAGCTGCCGAGAAAAATCTTGCAAGAATGGAAGCAATGATCTATTCTATGACACCGGAAGAACGAGCAAATCCTGATATCATGTCGCCACAGAGAAAACACAGAATTGCAAAAGGTGCAGGAGTTGATATCAGTGAAGTAAACCGTATGGTGAAACAGTTCAATGAAATGAAAAAAATGATGAAAACATTCACAAAAGGTGGTAGAAAGGGTCGATTCAGATTTCCTTTTTAACATAAATGAAAATTAGAAAAAAATTTTGGAGGTAAATGAAAATGGCAGTAAAAATCAGATTAAGAAGAATGGGACAGAAGAAAGCTCCTTTTTATAGAATCGTTGTAGCAGATTCTAGATCACCAAGAGATGGTAGATTTATCGATGAAATTGGAACATATGATCCGAACCTTGATCCAAGTGGATTCTCAATCGATGAAGAGGCAGCAAAAAAATGGCTTAACAATGGTGCACAGCCAACAGATGTGGTAGCTAAACTTTTCAAGGTAGCAGGCATCGAAAAATAGTTTTTGCGGAGGTGCGCAAGCATGAAAGAATTAGTTGAAGTCATTGCGAGAGCATTGGTGGACAACCCTGATGATGTGGTTGTGACTGAAAAGCAGGAAGGTCGTACAACTGTTGTTGAGGTTCGCGTTGCAGAGTCTGACATGGGAAAAGTCATCGGGAAACAGGGTAGAATTGCAAAAGCAATTCGTTCTGTAGTAAAAGCTGCTGCTGCAAAAGATGATAAGAAAGTGGTAGTTGATATTGCCGGTTAGGAAATGAAGCCCCGATACGTTACGTAGCTGAACGTTATGGGGCTTTCCTTTTCATATGTTTTAAATATAAGAGTGAATGTTTGACAGTAGGAGAATTAAATGGAAAAACAATTACAGGTTGGTGTTATTAGTTCAACACACGGTATTCGCGGGGAAGTGAAAGTATTTCCGACAACTGATGATCCTGCCAGATTTAAACAGCTGAAAAGAGTTTATCTTGAAACTGGAAGAGAACAGATCCCCCTTGAGATACAGGGAGTAAAGTTCTTTAAACAGTTTGTGATCGTCAAATTTAAAGGAATTGATAATATAAATGATATTGAAAGATATAAAGGTAAAAGTTTAATGGTCGATCGTGAAGATGCGGTTGATCTTAGTGAAGATGAGTATTATATTGCAGATATGATCGGCATGGAAGTGTATCTCGAAGAAGGTTCGTTTTTTGGATCATTAAAAGAAGTTATGGAGACTGGTGCAAACGATGTTTATATTGTTGATTCAACAGAACACGGAGAAGTTCTGCTTCCTGCGATAAAGGACTGTATTCTTGAAATTAATATTGAAGAAAATCGTATGATCGTTCATCTAATGGAGGGACTGATATAATGAATATTCAGATTATGACATTGTTTCCGGACATGATCATGAATGGTCTTGGTACGAGTATAACAGGAAGAGCAATGGAAAAAGGGATTTTGTCCGTAAATGCTGTGAATATAAGAGATTATGCATTTAATAAGCATCATAGTGTGGATGACTACCCTTATGGCGGGGGAGCGGGTATGTTGATGCAGGCGGAGCCGGTTTATCAGTGTTATAAGGCTATCACAGATACTATGGAGAAAAAACCGCGTGTGCTTTATATGTCTCCCCAGGGGAAAACATTTACTCAGGATATGGCGGAAGAATTTGCGAAAGAAGACGAGCTTATTTTTCTTTGTGGACATTATGAAGGAATTGATGAGCGTGTTCTTGAAGAGATCGTAACAGATTATGTCTCTATTGGAGATTATGTGCTTACAGGCGGGGAGTTGCCTGCGATGGTAATGGTTGATGCAATATCCAGACTTGTTCCCGGAGTGCTTCACAATAACGTTTCAGCTGAATTTGACAGTTTTCAGGATAATCTCCTGGAGTATCCACAGTATTCCAGACCTGAAATCTGGCATGAAAAGCAGGTTCCCCCTGTTTTGCTTTCCGGACATCATGTGAATATTGAAAAGTGGAGACGTGAGCAATCAATCATAAGAACAGCAAAAAATCGTCCGGATTTGCTTAAAAAAGCTGAATTAACAGAAAAAGAAAAAATACTTGCAAAGTCTATTGAATTATGATAAAATGTGATACGTTGTGAGAAGAATAGAGATGGTCCTCTGATATGAATAAGATATATTAAGAACATCCAAATAATAAGGAGGTCGCACAATGAACGAAATTATTAGAAGTATTGAAGCTGCACAGCTCAAAGAAAACGCACCACAGTTCCGTGTGGGAGACACTGTTAAAGTGTATGGTAAAATTAAGGAAGGTAACCGCGAGAGAATTCAGGTTTTCGAGGGTACAGTACTTAAAAAACAGGGTGGAAGCTCTAGAGAGACATTTACAGTTAGAAAATTCTCTAACGGTGTAGGTGTTGAAAAAACATGGCCATTGCATT
>JAUNDE010000056.1 GCA_030526265.1 Eubacteriales bacterium
TCTCGGGGGAAATGGAAAATTACCTTTTGAGGGAAGTGGGATTTGCCCCGGAACAGATAAATACCTTATAAGTACGATACTTATCCCGCAGGTTCATTGTGAATCTGTGGGATTTTTGATATGATAAAATGTAAAAGGAAAGAGTGTATTTACCGTTTATCGGAACAGGAGGACACAGATGAAATTAATATCATGGAACGTTAATGGAATTCGTGCGTGTGTACAGAAAGGATTCATGGATTTTTTTAACGAAATTGATGCAGATATTTTCTGTATTCAGGAAACAAAGATGCAGGAAGGGCAGCTGGAATTAGATACACCTGGATATTATCAATACTGGAATTATGCTGTAAAAAAAGGGTATTCAGGAACAGCGATCTTCACGAAGAAAGAACCACTGTCTGTAACATATGGAATTGGTATCGAAGAACATGATCAGGAAGGTCGTGTGATTACATTAGAGTTTGAAAATTTTTATTTTATTACAGTGTATACGCCTAACTCACAAAATGAGCTTGCGAGACTGCCTTATCGTATGAAATGGGAAGAAGACTTTCTTGCATATCTTAAAAAGTTAGAAGAAGTTAAGCCTGTGATATTCTGTGGAGATCTTAACGTGGCACACAAAGAAATTGATCTCAAGAATCCAAAAACAAATCGTAAAAATGCCGGATTCACAGATGAAGAAAGGGAGAAATTTTCTGCGCTCCTTGAATCTGGATTTGTAGATACATTTAGATATTTCTATCCGGATCAGGAAGCAATCTATTCCTGGTGGTCTTACAGATTTAGAGCAAGGGAGAAAAATGCAGGGTGGAGAATAGACTACTTCTGTGTGTCTGAGATGTTAAAAGAACGATTAGTGGATGCCAAAATTCACACAGAAATATTTGGCTCTGATCACTGTCCGGTAGAATTACAGATTGATTTCACCAATTAACCTATTGACAAAGTAGGTTTTGTGGATTATAATGCCAATAACATATCAGGGAGATATGTTTATAAAACCTCGAAGGAGGTAGGGCATGAATTATTTATTTGAAAAACTGTTACGGGAAAATTTCCGATTTGGCCGAATGTGCCGATGTTGTTGCTAAGAAGAAAATATTATCATTATCAGAAAAACAACATCGAACATAGACCAGGAGGAAATTATAATGAGTAATTACAAATTTGAAACACTTCAGCTTCACGTTGGACAGGAACAGGCAGATCCGACTACAGATTCCAGAGCCGTTCCGATTTATCAGACGACTTCTTATGTATTTCATAATTCGGAGCATGCGGCAGCCCGTTTTGGACTGAGTGATGCAGGTAATATTTATGGACGACTGACCAATTCTACGCAGGATGTACTGGAGAAGCGTGTCGCTTCACTGGAAGGCGGCGTGGCTGCACTGGCAGTTGCATCAGGAGCTGCAGCGATCACTTATACAATAGAAGCACTGGCGCAGGCCGGTGACCATATCGTGGCTCAGAAAACAATCTACGGCGGAAGCTACAATCTGCTTGCACATACACTGACACAGTACGGTGTCAGCACGACATTTGTTGATGCACATAATCTGAAGGAAGTGGAAGATGCGATCAGAGAGAATACGAAAGCGATCTATCTTGAAACACTTGGAAATCCAAACAGCGATATACCGGATATTGATGCAATCGCTGAAATTGCTCACAGACACGGATTGCCGCTTGTGATCGACAATACATTTGGAACACCGTATCTGATCCGTCCGATCGAACATGGCGCAGACATTGTCGTTCATTCTGCTACGAAGTTCATCGGCGGTCATGGAACTTCATTGGGTGGTATCATCGTGGATTCGGGAAAGTTTGACTGGAAAGCAAGCGGTAAATATGCTCCGATTGCGGAAGCGAATCCAAGCTACCACGGTGTATCTTTTGTGGATGCAGCAGGACCGGCAGCATTTGTTACATACATCAGAGCGATCCTTTTGAGAGATACAGGAGCTGCGATTTCTCCGTTTAATGCATTTTTACTTCTGCAGGGAGTTGAGACACTTTCCCTTCGTCTGGAGCGTCATGCAGAGAATACGAAAAAGGTAGTGGAATATCTTGCGAACCATCCACAGGTTGAGAGGGTGAATCATCCGAGCCTGCCGGATCATCCGGATCATGAACTGTATGAGAAGTATTTCCCGAATGGAGGAGCAAGTATCTTTACTTTTGAGATCAAGGGCGGCCGTGATGAGGCATGGAAGTTTATTGACAATTTGAAAATATTCTCACTCCTTGCAAATGTAGCGGATGTGAAGAGTCTTGTGATTCATCCTGCAAGTACGACACATTCACAGCTTTCGGAAGAAGAGCTTCTGGATCAGGGAATCAAACAGAATACGATTCGCTTATCTATCGGTACAGAACATATTGACGATATCATTGCAGATTTGGAAAACGGTTTTTCTGCCGCAAAATAGGAGGGGTTATCATGGCAAATATATATAAAGGAGTACTCGGTCTGATCGGAGGGACTCCACTCGTTGAAGTTACAAACATTGAGAAGGAACTGGATCTGAAAGCAAAGCTTCTTGTGAAGCTGGAATATTTTAATCCTGCAGGAAGCGTCAAAGATCGTATTGCAAAGGCAATGATCGAAGATGCGGAGGAAAAAGGACTGTTGAAACCGTGCTCCACGATCATTGAACCGACTTCCGGAAATACCGGAATCGGTCTTGCGTCAATCGCGGCAGTGAGAGGATACCGTATCATTCTTACAATGCCGGAAACGATGAGTGTTGAACGAAGAAATATATTGAAAGCATATGGTGCAGAGATCGTCCTGACAGAGGGT
Source organism: Eubacteriales bacterium (assembly GCA_030526265.1). Classification (GTDB taxonomy): domain Bacteria; phylum Bacillota; class Clostridia; order Lachnospirales; family Lachnospiraceae; genus Claveliimonas. The sequence continues at coordinate 2,816 of JAUNDE010000056.1, forward strand.
GCGAAGGGCATGAAAGGTGCGATTGCAAAGGCGGAAGAGCTTGCGAAGGAGATTCCGGACAGTTTTATTCCGGGCCAGTTTATCAATGCTGCGAATCCGGCTGTTCATAAAGCAACGACGGGTCCTGAGATCTGGGACGATACGGACGGCGCAGTAGATATCTTCGTGGCTGGTGTCGGTACCGGTGGTACGATCACAGGAACAGGCGAATACCTGAAGGAGAAGAAACCGGAAGTGAAAGTAGTCGCAGTGGAACCGGTTGGCTCACCTGTTTTGTCTCAGGGAAAAGCAGGAGCCCACAAGATCCAGGGAATCGGAGCAGGCTTTGTTCCGGATGTTCTGAATACGACCGTATACGATGAGATCATTCCGGTTGAGAATGAGGATGCTTTTACAGAAGCAAAATTACTGGCACACAAGGAAGGCGTACTCGTTGGAATTTCTTCCGGTGCAGCGCTGCATGCGGCGATCGAACTTGCAAAGAGAGAAGAAAACGAAGGAAAAGTGATTGTTGCACTGCTTCCGGATAGCGGCGACCGTTATTACTCGACACCGTTGTTCCAGGAACAGTAAATGCAGTCTGTGAGGCATAGCATCGTTTTCGTAAAAATGTGTATCAGGAGGAAGTTTTATGCTGATTTCAACAAAGGGGCGTTATGCGCTGAGAGTTCTTCTGGATCTGGCTGAGAAGAGTGAACCGGGGAGTTATCGAAGGCTGGATGCAATCGCAGAGTCTCAGGGAATATCTGAGAAATATCTGGAAAGTATCGTGAATGCTCTCGTAAAAGCAAAGCTTTTGGAGGGGCTTCGCGGAAGAGGCGGAGGATACCGTCTGACGAAAAATCCGGAGGAATATTCAATTGGAGAGATTCTTCGTGTGACGGATGGATCACTTGCTCCGGTATCGTGCCTGGAGTGCAGCCCGAATCAGTGTGAGAAGGCAGAAAGCTGTAAGACACTTCCAATCTGGGAAAGGCTTGACTCAATGATCAACGAATATCTGGACAGTGTAACATTGAAAGATCTGTTATAAAAGAATATAATGATACCAGGGTTAAATGGGAGCCTCGCTCCAGAACTGATTTATCAGTGATTTGCGATCCTCCCTTTACCTTTGTACTATAAACATATAAAAATAGTATGTATACAGGAGGAAAAGAAATGACAATATATGCAGACAACGCGGGTACTACAAAAATGAGTCGGACTGCGATCGATGCGATGCTCCCTTTCATGGAAGAATATTATGGGAATCCATCCAGCCTGCACTCGGTAGGACAGCTCGTGGCAGAAAAGCTTCAGAAGGCGAGAGAAGAGATTGCAGCGTGTCTTGGCTGCAGCGCGCAGGAGATTACATTTACATCGGGAGGAAGCGAGGCAGATAATCAGGCAATCATTTCCGCTGCAAAGCTGGGAGAAAAAAAGGGGAAAAAGCATATCATTTCCACTGCTTTTGAACACCATGCAGTATTGCATACGCTGGAAAAACTGAAGAAGCAGGGCTTTGATATCGAATTATTGCCGGTGGGACCGAAAGGAACGATCACGGCAGAACAGGTGAAAGATGCAATTCGGGAAGATACCTGTCTCGTTACGACGATGTACGCCAATAATGAGATCGGATCGATCCTTCCGATCGCTGAGATTGGCAGGGTCTGTCATGAGAAGGGAGTGCTGTTCCACACAGATGCCGTGCAGGCAGCCGGACATCTGAAGATCAACTGTAAGGAGCAGAATATCGATATGCTTTCGCTTTCGGCACACAAATTTCACGGACCAAAGGGAATCGGTGTCCTGTATGCGAAGAAGGGAATCGTCCTGTCCAATATTATTGAGGGAGGCGCTCAGGAGCGTGGAAAGCGCGGCGGAACGGAGAATATTCCGGCAATCATGGGAATGGCGGCTGCTCTGAAAGAGGCCTGTGACCATATAGATGAGAATGCCTGTTTCGTTTCTGTGCTCAGGGACATGTTGATCGAAGGACTGAAAAAGATTCCACATTCAGCATTGAATGGAGATCCGGTGAACCGTCTGCCGGGTAATGTGAACTTCTGCTTTGAAGGGATTGAGGGAGAGAGTCTTCTTCTGCTGCTGGATGAGAAGGGAATCTGTGCTTCTTCCGGATCGGCATGTACTTCGGGATCTCTGGATCCTAGTCATGTTCTGCTTTCGATCGGACGTCCGCACGAGATCGCGCACGGTTCTCTGCGCCTGAGCCTATGTGAATATAACACAGAGGAAGAAGTGGAATATATGCTTCGGGAAATACCGAAGGCTGTGGAATATCTGAGAAATATGTCACCACTCTGGAAGGATAAGGTAGAAGGAAGAAAAGAGTTTATACTTTAAGAAAGAAGGTTAGGATTATGGCATTATACAGTGAAAAAGTAATGGATCATTTCCGCAATCCGCGGAATGTGGGAAGTATTGAAAATGCAAGCGGTGTCGGTGAAGTGGGCAATGCCAAATGCGGAGACATCATGAAGATTTATCTTAAGATTGAAGATGATATTATTACAGATGTGAAATTTGAAACATTTGGCTGTGGTTCTGCGATCGCATCGAGCTCGATGGCGACAGAACTCATCAAGGGGAAACCGGTGTCGGAGGCGCTGGAATTATCTAATAAAGCGGTAGTAGAAGCGCTGGATGGCCTTCCGGCACATAAGGTCCACTGTTCTGTTCTTGCAGAGGAGGCGATCAAAGCAGCTATCGAGGATTACTACGAAAAGACAGGACAGACAGCAAATCAGTGATGATGGAAAGTAACTTTGACGGAGCGCGTATGAGAGAGGGCGTTCCGTTTCTTTCTATATATATCCAGCGTTGAAATAATTCTTGTTTATGTCAGTTGATTGTATTATAATGACTTTAAATTGTTTTTATTTAGAAACAATTGGGAAAACGAAAGGAAGTGAATTTATGGAATTACAGATTCAGGACTTGGTTTCTTCAATCCGAAAAGAAGGAATTGATGCGGCGAATGCAGAAGCAGAAGCAATTATTTCAGAAGCTAAGAAAAAGGCGGAAACAATTGTAGCAGATGCAAAAGCGGAAGCTAAGAGTATTCGTGAGACTTCAGAGAAAGAGATCGGTATTCTGAAAGAAAGTGCTGCGATCAGTGCAGAGCAGGCAAAAAGAGATGCTATGCTCGCATTCAAAACTGAGGTGCAAGCAGAGTTTGAAAAGATCCTTTCTGCTAAAATTGAGAATAACCTTTCGGATGCTGCGCTTGGAAAACTGATCCATGCGGTCGTAGCAGAGGAAGATGTACAAAATTATGCGGTTGAAGTTTCTGAGGTGAATGATTCGCTGAAAGCAGAGCTTGCAGAAGAGATTCGAAATGGCCTTGAGATCAAACCTACAAAAGGCGTCCGTGCGGGATTCCGTCTGGCTGCCAAAGATGGATCAGGCTATTTTGACTGCTCCGATGATGAGATCATGCAGATGCTGATGCCATATTTCAGAAATCTTGATTTCTAGCAGGAGGTGCCTATGGCTTCATATTATTATCTGATATCGAGCCTGCCGGACCTGAGAACAGACGGGGAGATGCCGTTTACTTATGATGAGTTTCTCGGCATGTGCCAGTCAAATGTAAGCGAATCAAAATATGAGTGCTTAAAGAATCTTACTCTATCATCCAAAGAAGGACCGCTCATGAAGGAATGGTCCGTTTTTTATAAGAATCTGATGAGCGAACTCAATTATCAGAGAAGCATGAATCTTGGGAAATCGTATCTGACATCCTATGATAAGGATTCTGTTATCGCACAGGTGGCAGGGGCAGCACTTGCTGCAAAGAATCCGCTGGAAGCAGAGAAGATCTTGCTTGATTATGAATTTGAAAATCTTGATTCATTGGTAGGCTTGCATACTTTTGATGATGTTTATCTATTCGGGTATGCGATTAAATTAAAATTGCTTGAGCGCCAGAGCTGTTTCGTTCAGTCAAAAGGACAGAAGGAATTCAAACGTCTTTTCGATCAGGTACAGCAGCGCGTATATAGCTTATAACAGGAGAGAATTGATGGAAACAGTAACAGGATATGTAACTGGTATTAACGGAAACCTGGCAAATGTCAGCTTTGAAGGTTCAGTACATAAAAATGAAGTTGGTTATATCCTTGTTGATGGAAAGCGTCTCAAAGGAGAGGTCATCCGAATCAATAACGGAATTGCCAGCATGCAGATCTACGAGATGTCAAACGGTATCAAAGTCGGAGACGAAGTAGAATTTACTGGCGAACTGATGAGCGTTGAACTTGGACCAGGTCTGTTGACCCAGGTATTTGACGGACTTCAGAACCCATTGCCGGATCTCGCTGAGCAGTGCGGATTCTTCCTTGAGAGAGGTGTATATCTTGATCCGATTCCGGACAGAGAATGGGAATTTACACCTTCTGTTCAGGTTGGAGATTCTGTGGAGGCGGGAGATTCGATCGGTAGTGTTCCTGAAGGATTATTTACACATGAGATCATGGTGCCATTCACACTGAAGGGTCGTGACTGGACCGTTAAATCAATCAAAGAAAAGGGCTCTTATCATGTAAGAGCAACGATCTGCGTGATCGCAAACAGCAAGGGCGAGGAGAAAGAACTCAGCATGGTCATCACACAGCCGATCAAACAGGCAGTGAAATGTTATGATGAGAGACTTCGCCCGGACGAACCGCTTGTGACAAAGATTCGTTGTATCGATGCTTTCCTTCCTGTAGCAAAGGGCGGAACATTCTGTGTTCCTGGACCTTTCGGAGCAGGTAAGACAGTTCTTCAGCATATGGAAGCGAAAAACGGTGAGGCAGATATCGTTATCGTGGCTGCATGTGGAGAGCGTGCAGGTGAGGTAGTAGAGATCTTAAAAGAGTTCCCTGAACTCGAAGACCCGAAGACAGGAAGGTCACTGATGGAAAGAACAATCATCATCTGTAATACATCTTCCATGCCGGTAGCGGCCAGAGAGGCTTCCTGCTACACAGCGGTAACACTTGCAGAGTACTACAGACAGATGGGACTTGACGTCCTTCTTCTTGCTGACTCTACAAGCCGTTGGGCTCAGGCGATGCGAGAGATGTCAGGACGTCTGGAAGAGATCCCGGGAGAAGAAGCATTCCCTGCTTATCTTGAGTCTACGATCGCTTCTTTCTATGAAAGAGCCGGTAAAGTTCGTCTTAAGAATGGCAAGATCGCATCCGTAACGATCGGTGGTACGGTATCACCTGCCGGCGGTAACTTCGAGGAACCTGTAACACAGGCGACACTGAAGGTAGTCGGAGCATTCCACGGACTCTCAAGAGAGCGTTCCGATGCCCGTAAGTACCCTGCGATCCATCCGATGGATTCATGGTCAAAATACTCAGGTGTTGTAGATATGGGACGCATTGAGGAAGCCCGTTCTATCTTAAGAAGAGGAAATGAGATCAACCAGATGATGAAGGTAGTAGGTGAGGAAGGAACATCCGCAGAAGACTACATCATCTATCAGAAGGGTGAGCTTCTCGACTCTGTATATCTTCAGCAGAACTCGTTCGATCCGATCGACGCAGCATGTTCTCCGGAGAGACAGAGAGAAGAATTTGACAGACTTTATGACGCATTGACAATGTCCTATGATTTGGAAGACAAGAAAGAAATCCGTAGCTTCTTCAACCAGTTGAGACAGGAGTTCCTTGACTGGCACGGTACTGAGTTCGAGACACCGGAGTTCTACGAACAGGAGAAGAAAATTACAGAATTCTTCATGTCGAAAGCAGTAGAGTAGGAGGTTCCAAAGTGCAGAAAGT
>JAUNDE010000057.1 GCA_030526265.1 Eubacteriales bacterium
ATAATTATAGAAAAGGTGCTACCGATAGACGGTTAGCCCACATAATGATTAGTTAAGAAAATAACCGTTCAGTTTGCGGTTATTTTTTTGCATGATTGCATCCTATTGCGCAACCAAGTCCAAAATAAATAATTAATGCAATTGCGAACCAGTATATCTTACCAAGAATGGAAGCCGAAGAAGCAGTGAAAGACGGTGAAGGATGGCTGGATTTGGATGAACTGAAGGCACTTGTGAGGGAATAAGATGTTAAAATTGCGGATTAACCCGATTGTTGCAAAGGATCTGAAGAATATTCGGGATTACATTGCTGAAGACAACGAGGAATATGCGGCAAAAACCATAAAGGAAATTTACGGTAAATTTGAGAATCTTTAGATGTTTCCGGGAATGGGATCAGACCTTTCCAAACGAGTCAGCTTTCGGACAGATTATAAATATGTGATATGGAAAGATGACTGGATTAAAGAATATGATCTTGCGGAGGGAAATGTTGATGTTACTGCAGTAGATCCTGAATTGGTAACAATAATTCCCAGTGCAACTCAGATGGGGAAGGTCTATCAGCGGTTGGTTTACGATACGATGCAGCCGGGAGAGGAATCCTGGCTTGAAGGATGAAAGCGGTTAGTGTACAATAATAAAAGCAGGAATTGCCTGATTTTCATTAACACAGACAAGGGGGAGAGACAATGACATTTCCAAAGTTAACACTGCCGCCAAAGGATTACAGTCTTCGGCAGGCCTATGCCGACAAGGAGCGGGCGGGGAGTTTTGCTTCCTGGTTTGACACCGCTGTCATTCGGTTCCGGGCGGACGATTACATCCATTATGGTGTTTATGAAGACTCGTCGGACATGGCGAAAAAACGCAAAGCCTGTGAGGCGGTTAACAAAAGCTACAATGACATGCGCCGCTGCATCGATCAGCACGTGCAGGAGGCAATCCTGAACCATGACGGGGTGATCGATTCCTGGTGCGATTCCTGTGACGACACGATCAATGAGGCGGAGGGCTGTCTCTTTGCTTTCGATTATTTCGGCGAAGACTATACGATCACCGGATCCGGCACAGCGGCCCGTAAATCAAACGCGCTGATATACCGCAATGAATACGTTTACCATAACACCGAGGCGTATGAGAAATTCCAAAAAGAAAAGGATCATCTGAAAAATGAGTACCAGCTGGCGAAGCAGGCCGGGGATGCCGGCGGAATAGCCTTCCTGAGTCTTGTTTGCCTCATTTACATGATCTTCCAGGTCGTTCTTATCGTGGGCGATCTGCTGTTTCATCTGGGCTCGGCCATATACGATCCACTCTATGAGCTTTGGGGGTCTGTGGCCATGCTTCTCAATACCCCGTACACGATCTATGTGATTATTGCAGATACCCAGGCAGAAAGTACCAAGTTCATGGTTATCTTTCTCGCGATTCTTCTGGGAGCCTGTCTGATCGCGATTCTTTATCTTTTCGTTGTCTACATGAACTGCCGGGAAAATGCGCAAAAACGCCGGCGGGCGAAGCGGGCTCTCAACGCACTGGTCAACAGTGCCGAATACCGGCAGGTCGTCGCGGAGAACGAGAAGCTCAGAAAACTCAATGAGGAAATGGCTGAGACCTGGCACAGGGCCTGGTTCAACTGGGTCCGCAGCATCAAATACGCGGCCAAGGTGCCTGTTGACAAAAAGGTCGAAAAAGAATTCATGGGTAATCTTAAGAAGAATGTCGACAAGGCCGATTTCGCCGAACTCATAAACAGAAAAAAGAAATCATAGAATGGAAAAGCACAAGGCAAAGCATCTCTCTTCCTATGGGACGGGAGGTGCTTTTCTGGGTCTTTGCATCCGACATGACACTGATTATTGTATATTAAGAAAGATTGGACATCCAAAACAATTTGTGTCAGCAATGCTGACATAAATTAGCTGGACAAACCATCTTGCTATTATGTCGAAAGCAAAACCGAAAAAGCATGAATTGGCGGGGATAGATTATTTTTCAGAATATGATTCGTTCCCAATTTATGATGCGAATGGAGAGCAGGCGAATGAGCATATAAGGCTATTCCGAAGTACAGATGAAGAACTATTCATGGAAAGGGGCTTTAATAAAAAGGCGATATCGGAAAAACTAGTCCAAATAAAAACCAGTGATGGATACACGATGGAACACTGGCAAAGCAGATCATAAATTTATATGTTGGTAATAATTCCATTTTAGAAACAGCGAAAGCAACCGGTGTGTCAACGGTTAAGGTGCGAAAAATTTTGATAACGGAAGGATTGTGGGAAAGTGATACAAGTATAAAAATAGGGGAGCTTTTGAAGCGGGGGCTGACAACAGAGGAAATAGCTAATACTTTGTATATGTCAGTTAAAAATGTGCAGGCATATATGCCATATGAGCGTGGGGAATATGGAGACGATGAGTCGTCGCCAAAAGCGATACGTTCAGGCAAATACAGGAACAGAATGAAAAATGCTGCATCCATGCAGGTGGTAAAGAAGAGCGCAAAGGGAGAAATATCAGAATGGAGGATTTTAAGGATTATCTGACATTGATATATTACTCAAAAAGTTGTTGTCAGAGATGAATGATACAGTAAATATTGTTTGTGACAACAGTGTTGACACAAGTATGATAGGATTTTGTTACAAATTTTTTCGATTATGGAGTTGCTATTTTTCGAAAAAATGCATATAATATTTACAGATAGAGAACTATCTTCGGGAGAGTTCCTGCCATATAAGTGGAAGATTTTAAACTCGGGAGAGCTCCTGCCATACAAGTGGAGAATTTTAAACTCAGAGGGAGCATTTTGCTCCCTTATTTTTCTCTATAAATATTTTGGGTTAGAGGAAATGAGAAGAAAAGAGTTTCTGAAGGAGATACGGATGGAAGAATTTAAATTATACAGTGTCTCTGATGAATATGTGGAATGGCTCCGTAAAGATTTCCCAAACGTATATTCAAATAAAGTAAATGCCAGAACGCATACAAGAAAATATTTGGGAGTTGTATTTCGAATCGGTAAATACAATTATTATATTCCAATGTCATCTCCAAAAGATTCAGATTATCAGATTGCTGGAAGAAATAAAGTTATAAAAAAGAGCATAGTGCCGATTATCAGGATAGTAGTGAAAAATATTCATGGCGAAAAAGAGTTAAAGGGTACATTAAGAATAAGTCATATGATACCAGTACCGACGTCAGAACTAACTTTGTATGATTTGGAGAATGAAACGGATAATACATATAAAGATCTTGTACAGAATGAGATGATTTTTATTCGTAAGAATCGTGAGAAGATTGCAGCAAATGCAAAATTACTGTATAAGCAAAAAGTGTCTAATGATTCTACTGCTGGATATGTAAAAGCGGCGTTGGATTATCAAGCGTTGGAGGTACTCTGTGATTCGTTCGAAAAAAATAACGTAAAAAGCAGTTCTGATAACAGTTTGAAAACAGAAAATTTCAGAAGTGGAAGGAATTATCCGGGTTTATAATGATGAAATCTGTAATGTGATTGATAATTATAATTGCAATGCTTATTATGAGCCATCTATGTGATTGCCAGAGCATATCAGAATGGCGGATTTTAACATTTGCAGGAAAGCTAGTGTAAATTATGTGATAGAAAAAATAGGGGGCGTTGCAAAGATGAGTAATCAATGAGTAATCATCTATGGAGCAACGCTCCCTTTTGATGAATGTGCAATTTTTATTTCAAATTCAATGTACGGTCTTTCGTATCCCTTGTTACCGGAACGACTGCACCTACAGACGCATTGTCAATTTCGATCGAATATGTTTTGTGGATCAGGCAGTTCACAGGATCCTCTGTGGCGATGACGAGAGCAAGGCTGTGTCCCGGCTCTACCGTATATCTTGTTGCATTCAGATATATGTGGTAATCGTGATATTCGCCTTTTTTCAGTTCTATGCTCTCTGCTGCTGTCTCCGGTTCATATCCGGCTTCCGGGTTACAGAGATCTGCAAATGCACGTGTGATCACACGATAGTTTTTATGTACTGTGGAGAATTCTGCTTCGTTAAATGCCGGAAGATCTCCGCCGTTTATAATGCCGTTTTCCTTTACGGTGACCACCGGAATAATATTTCGTTCAGGATCTACGGTCTGGATGCTGTCAAATGCTTCATCGCATACGTCACAGAGAAGAACGGCAATCTCTACATCATCCATTCTTCCGGACACCTTGGATGCACCAAGCTGCATCGTCAGAGTATCCACATCATTTCTGTTTTCAGGATTAAAATCGTTTTCGATATCGCCATCCTTTAATGCGGCTCTGAAGTTCAGGCATACCGTTCCCTGTATCGTCACAGCCTCGTCAAATGGAGCAGTGACATAGCGCTGTGCCATGTTTGTGGATTTCTGACTCATCACATCATCAAAGTTTTCAGCGCTGATTCCGGCTGCTTCCCAATCCGTATCAATGACTGTGACACCGGAATCGGTGCTTTCAAGCTTCATCGTATATTCTGTATCCCACGAATCGGAAGTTTCCCATTTCTTCTGATCATAGTTTGTCTGAACAAGAATCTCAGGCATGGTCTCCGCATTGTTTTCTATTCCATACAGATAGTGTGAAATCCATTCGTTTACGATATCATCATAGAATTTTCCATCAATGAGGATGCCATAATTTTTATTTGGCATGGTCGGCGTAATATGCGGTCCCTGATGAAGGAGCGTTTTGACCGTTGTACCTGCCTTCTGGAAAGCCTTGAACATCATTTCAAACTGTTTGGTAGATACATTTTCGTCGTTTAGTCCCTGAACGATCAGTGCACTGCATTTGATCTTATCTGCATTCAGGCGATAATTTCCGCTTCCCCAGAAGTCTTTGTCATAATCAAAACCACATTTTAACTGCTGAAGGCTCAGTTCATGATGAAATGCTGCAATATCATCAAGCTGCTGTTCAGATAAAGTCTCATCATTGTATCGGCTGGAACAGTAATATGCGAGGAAACTGTTCAGCATTTCTTTTGGCCAGTAGCGCTGTGCACCCTGCATATTCTGCTGACTGTACCAGTCGGAAATTCCTGCAACAGGAACGATTGTCCGGAGTCCTTCCACGCCTGTTGTTGCGACTGCAAACGGCATGGTTCCTGCATAAGAGCGGCCTGTCATAGCGACATTTCCATTTGACCAGTCGGCTTTTGTCTCTATCGTTCCTTCTCTGTCTGCATAGGCGATGCGATCACCGTGCAGCCATTCGACAACAGATTTAAATGCATCTCGTTCGAAATCAGATCCGACATAATTGAATCCGTCAGAACCGAGTGCTCCGAATCCGGCGCTTACGATTACTGCAAATCCACGTACAAGATAGTAATTGAAGTTGTCCAGATTTTCATAGACCATGCTGCCATGATTTCCCCTGTCCGGATAGTACCAGTCTGCAGAGTCTGCCTTCAGGGCAAGATCCATTGCGCTGATTGAGCCTGCAGGAACGCGGGGAGCCACCTGTTTGTAAAGTTCGGCAAAATCAAATTTGCGGTATTCTTTGTCTGCCACTTCTTTCATATGATCGTAGCCGTCTTCCTGAATTCCCGCACAGTAAGGACGTGCCTCAAAGAGAGAAGCTGCCTTGTAATGACCCTCCACTGCACTGCGGGGAACCTGAACAAGCGCTTTTACGAGGTCTCTCTTGCCGTCTCCGTCCATATCATAATCGGATTCTACGTACACACAGTATCTGACGATGTCTGATGTGACCGGGTCATATTTTTCTCCGGTTTTTCCGTCGGTAAATGGGAAGACCGGCTGTGCCAGTCCGTTCTCGAATACCGGTACTTTGCTGTAAAATTTGTCTTTCATCGTAAACCTCCAAATACAAAAACTGAATGAAATATGAGTTTTTGATTTTTCTATACTACAGTATAAAAATTATTTGAGACAGAGTCAATATTCCTACATCGGATTCATTTTAATAATCTCCTCGGCAGTTGGCACGTCGATATACAGGACGTCAGCAAGTCCGCCTTTCAGCACGGCACCTGCGACTTCAGCCTTTTCTTTACCACATGCGATCAGTAGCTTGTTCGGGATTTTTCGGATGGTATCCAGGGAAGCGCCTACGACACGCTCATCAATCGCCGGATCAAGTACATTTCCATTTTTGTCTAACATGTGCGAACAGCAGTCGCCTACAGCTCCCTGCTGCCTCAGGTTCAGGTATTCCTCTTCGCTGAATATGCCCATTTCATACAATACAGACGGACGTTCCAGATTTCCTGCTGAGAAAACAGCAGTCAGACATTCGTCTGCCATGTCGAGAATATGACGTATCTGAGAATCCTGTTTCAGAGCATTGGCAAGATATGGAGTGTCTACCATGGCAGGAGCAGGAATCTGATATCCGGTCCCGCTGACACAGTCGACAAAGTTTTTGAGAATATCGAGTGCTCCGGATTCATAAACTGCTTTTGAGAATCCGCCGCTAAGCTGAATGACGGATACACCACTTCTCTTTATCTTTTTCAAATGCTTGGCAAGTACTGCCATCGTGCTTCCCCATGCAACTCCAATGATGCTGTCATTTTTTATATATTCCGGAAGATCATTTGCCAGGGCGGTACAGATGTCCTGCAGAAGAATCTGAGGATTTCCAAGAAGATCAGGTACGAGAACAGCCCGTTTTATTGGAAATCGGGCCAACAGCTCACTTTCCAGAGAACTGTTGCTCAAGATGGAATCTTTGATCCGGACTTCTATGATCCCTTCATCCATTGCTGTTTTCAGGATGCGGCTTACTGTTGATTTGCTCAATCCTTCTATTTCAGCAATTTCCAGCTGGCTGTAGTGCAGTTCATAATGCATTTTTGCAATTTTAATAATCTGCTGCAGTTTTTTCGAATCTAATGCCATATTCACATTCCTCTTTCTGTTATTTCTTTATTCATGCAGATTTTTTATCAAGTTAACAATTATGACCATGCATCTGCTCACATGAGCGTGCATGATGCGTTTTCCTTCAAATAGAACCTATACAGTAACATTATAAAATTTCTGATTTTTAACGTCAACGAGGAATGGGAAAAATCTCGTTCCATAAAAGAAAAATCCCAAAAAATTGAATGATGTATCGAAAATCTATTGACAAATCCCATCAAGGTGTTATGCTCAAATAAGAAAAGGAAATAAATTTCAAGAGATGTGAGAATAATTTCAAATAAGGAGGACGTAACGACATGAGTACAGTAACTTTAATTGGGGCAGGCCAGATGGCATCTGCGCTTACATTTCCACTTTTTGAGAACGGACATGAGGTAAGACTGGTAGGAAGTCCATTGGATGATGAGGTTATGGACAGACTTCGCGAAGACAACTATCATGTGAATCTGCGTCGAACGCTTCATGATGGATTACATTATTATAACTGTTCACAGGTAAAAGAAGCGCTGGAGGGTGCAGATCTGGTAGTATGCGGTATCAGCAGCTTTGGTGTAGACTGGTTCGCAGATGAGATCCTTCCGATTTTGGACGAAAATGTACCATTGATCTCTGTGACAAAAGGAATGCTTGACTATGAGGATGGAAGTCTGCAGACATATCCGGAGTACTGGCAGTCAAAGCTTCCGGAAGGCAGCGGGCTTAGGATCTATGCGATCGGCGGTCCTTGTACTGCAAGAGACCTGGCAGATCATGATCCTTCTTTTGTCGGTTACTGCGGCCCTGATTTTGAGACACTGGAATGGATCCGGGATATTTTCCAGACGGATTATTATATCATCAGCCTGACACTGGATGTGGTCGGTCTTGAGTGTGCGGTTGCGCTGAAGAACGGCTATGCACTTGGTACTGCGCTTGCAATTGGAATCAAAGAGAAGCTTGGAGATGACGGCATCGATCATAACAACATGAAGGCGGCTCTTTTCCAGGAGAGCGTGAAGGAGATGCTTGACCTGCTTCGCCTTGTGGGCGGCGGCGTGGATAATATCATGTTCGCTGCGGGTGATCTGGATGTTACAGTTTCTGCGGGAAGAAGCAGAACAGTGGGACTGCTTCTTGGAAAAGGTTATACGATCGAGGAGACATTGGAACAGCTCGCAGGCCAGACTCTGGAGGCGGTGGTCATTGCGACCAGAACTGCGAGAGCTGTGAAAGCACTTGCAAAGAGCGGTAAAGTAAAAGAGGAGGATTTCCCGCTTCTGATGCATGTCGATGAACTTCTGAACGAAGGAAAGACACTGAATATCCCATGGAAGAAATTCCAGAAGCATATGTAGATTCAAAAGTTGCATACACCGAGAAGCGAAAGAATGGCGGCATCTTACAAGGGTGCCGCTTTTGTTGGTTTGCGCGCCATGGGCGCGCTCTAATGGGTGAAAGTCCCGAACACACCCA
>JAUNDE010000058.1 GCA_030526265.1 Eubacteriales bacterium
TTCAGGAGATACACCGAAAAACAATTGGATCATTAATATGGGAGGAACTGTGATATGGTAGATTATACAGAAGGTGCAGGAATTCAGTATCATATTGGTTTAAAAGAGGGCGATGTTGGAGAATATGTGATTCTTCCCGGAGACCCGAAACGTTGTGCAAAGATTGCAGAATTTTTTGATGATGCAAAATTCATTCAGGATAGCAGAGAGTATGTCACATACACCGGATATCTGGATGGTGTAAAGGTGAGTGTCATGTCTACCGGTATGGGTGGACCATCAGCAGCCATTGGATTAGAAGAATTAGTTCGCTGTGGAGCAAAAACATTTATCCGCGTAGGAACTTGTGGTGGGATGCAGCTTGATGTGGAAGGTGGAGATCTCGTAATCGCAAATGCTGCTATCCGTATGGAAGGGACGACAAAAGAGTATGCACCGATAGAATATCCGGCAGTTGCAGACTTTAAGGTAACAACTGCCTTAGCCCAGGCAGCAGAAAAGCTTGGCTATAAATATCATATTGGTGTAGCTCAGTCAAAAGATTCTTTCTACGGTCAGCATGAACCGGAAGTAAAACCTGTGGGATATGAATTGCTGAATAAATGGAATGCATGGATTCGTTGTGGTGCACTTGCTTCAGAAATGGAATCAGCAGCATTATTTATTGTTGGAAGTTACTTGAGAGTTCGTGTGGGATCGATTTTACTGGTTGTGGCTAATCAGGAGCGTGCGTTAGCAGGACTTGAGAATCGTCAGGCACACGATACAGAGACTGCGATTAAGACAGCTGTAGAAGCAATTCGTCTTCTGATCAGGGAAGAAAAAAGGTAAATACTTGGACGAATACCACATTACTTAATGTAAATTAAAACAAAATAAATGTAATATATAATTGACATAGCGTCGCGAGAATGATATAGTAAGATCATCAAAAGAACAAGAGGTTTCCTCGTTTGGTGAATTACTGTATAAGGCCTTCTGGAATTCACGGACGGAGATGCCAAAGATGTGAAGAAAAGGAGAAAAAAGATGAGTGCTTATAATATGGGATATATCGTTGGCGTGCTGGCAGGAATATTATTTGGAGTAGTAGTTCTCTGGGCGATTTTTAAATGGACAAAGAAGGATCATAAAGTGAAATGTGAGTATGACGAACGTCAGGCAATTGTCAGAGGCAATGGTTTTAAAATCGCCTTTTTTGTAGTGTGTATAGCAAACTTTGTATATGGTGCATTAGGAGTTAATTCTGACTTGTTTCCGGTAACAACAGAGACTGCATTTTTTCTGATCGCAATCATCGGAATCATTGTGCAGATCGTATACTGTATCTGGAATGATGCATATTTTTCTTTGAACGAGCAGAAGTCAAGAGTGCTCATCGCATTCCTGGCTCTCGGATTTATAAATGCATTTTTCGGTGTTAAAAATATTCTTTCCGGTGATGCATTTACAGGCGGAAAGTTAAACGGTCACTGCATGAATCTTGTCGTTGGTCTGATGTTTGTGATTATTTTCGCTGCACTTCTGATTCGTAAGCTTGTGCCTGTAAAATCAGAAGAGGACGAAGAGTAGGAAGTGGTGAGAGCAGATGAAGAATCTAAGACTAAAATCAGCCCGGGCAGCGCTTGATCTTTCCCAACAGCAGTTGGCAGATGCAGTAGGTGTTTCGCGACAGACAATGAATGCGATCGAAAAGGGAGACTACAATCCCACGATCAAGTTGTGCCGAAAGATATGCCGCGTCCTCGGCAAATCACTCGATGATCTGTTCTGGGAAGACGATGAAGAATAGATTTCAGCTTAAGCTGACCAGAATCGCGCGCCAAGTCTCACGTGCGTTCGACTTGAATGAAATACAGAAAAGACATACCAACAAGGTATGTCTTTTTGTATGAGATTTCGTAAACGGCATATATTCACGGGGGATCAGCTTTTATTCGTTGATCTTCACACCGTATTTTTCTGTGAGTTCATTCACTCTTGCTTCATAAGCATCGTTCTGCTTCTGAGCAAGAAGATGTTTTGCAATCTGACCTTTTACTTCGTCGAGAGAAGCGATCTTCCCTTCATTCTTTTCTTCTACTTTGATAAGGTGAGCACCAAACTGTGTTTTGACCGGTCCGACGATCTGTCCGATCTCTGCTTCGAAAGCAGCAGTCTCAAATTCTTTTACCATCTGGCCTTTTCCGAATTTGCCAAGGTCTCCGCCTCTTTCTTTTGAAGGGCATGTAGAATATTTCTTTGCAGCATCCTCAAAAGAAATCGTTCCTGCATTGATCTCGGCGAGAACTTCTGCACATTTATCCTCATTTGAAACAAGAATATGCTTTGCACTTACCGTTGGTTCCGTTTTGAAACGTGCCTGATTTGCATCGTAGAATGCTGCGATTTCTTCATCAGATACAGAAACCCTGGAAACGGCCTGCTGCATCGCATACTGTGCGAGGAGATCTTTCTTTGCCTGTGCAAGGACAACCTGAAATTCAAGTGATTCATCCATTTTTTCATCTTCGCCTGCTTTTGTAAACAGGTGGATTGCAACTAGACGATCTAACACCTGTTTGCGAAACTGAGGATTCGCAGCATATGCTCTCTGCTGATCCGGAAGGTTCTCAAGGAACAGATCAAATTCTTTTTGTGTAATCTCTTCGCCGGCAACAACGGCGATTACTTTTTCTTCACTCATGTTAAATTCTCCCTGGTATTTTAATCGAGCGACAACAGTATCCTTTGTCCATAAATCATGCCTGTTTGTTCAGACTTATAAATAAAGATGCTGTTATCAGCGAAAAAAATTATAACAGAAAACAAACTCTACTGTAAAGCTTGTTTTCTGTTATGGATGGAATGTACATTTGAAATGAATTTCTAAAGATCGCTCATCTTATTCAGAATAAACTGATAGAAATCTTCGGTCGTCGATTCTTTTCTCGCATCCTCAAGGATCGTGCCATCTTTCAAAAAGAGAATACGATCGCAGTGGCTGGCAACCTGTGGATCGTGCGTTACCATGACAATGGTTTTTTTCATGTTTTGGTGGATATTCTCAAGTGCTTCCACAACGATCCTGCCCGAAGCGGAATCAAGATTTCCGGTTGGTTCATCAGCAAGGATCAGATCAGGGGAATTAACAAGAGCACGGCAGATAGCAGTACGCTGCTTCTCACCGCCGGATATCTCAAACGGATATTTTTTCAGAAGATGAGAAATCTGAAAATGTTCCGCATATAATCTTGCACTTTCATAACATTCCTTTTCCTCTTTTTTGTCCAGAATCATCGGGAGCATGATATTCTCTTCCAGAGTAAGACTGTCCATCAGATAGAAATCCTGAAAGACAAAGCCCAGATTTCTGCGTCTGATATCGGAAAGCTCATCCTCCCAGAGTTCTTTTACGGATGTTCCCTTGAAATAGAGTTCACCCGCAGTAGGAGGGTCAATAAGACCGAGTGTTTTTAAAAGAGTTGTTTTACCGCATCCGGATTTGCCCATGATACCGACAAATTCATTTTCGTAAATCGAGAAGTTCAGACCTTTCAGGACATGCACCTTCCCGCTCTCTTCATTTGGCATCATGTAATCACGCGTTAAATCTTTTACAGTAATGAGTTCTTTCATAAGAAATCCTTTCATGTGTCAGTGCTTTTCTAACAGGTATATTTGTATTGAGGTAAGAAGCCAGATGATCAGTGCAAATGCAAGCAGCTCGCCGCCGGCAAATGAAAGATACCATTTGAGAAGGATGTTTTTATCAGAGATATTGTATCCTCTGGCATTCATAGATCCAATAAACAGGCAGGTGCTTATAGTGAATGAGAGAAGAGCAGTAATGACGACATACACATTCATTTCATGGCGGAGCAAATGGATCCGTTCTTTCTTACGCATACCAAGGCATGTAAGAAAATCCGTGCGTCTCTTATTGAGGTTATATTCCGTGAGCATCTTGATCACGATGAGAAGAACGGATGCAATAAAGAATGCGATCATCAATAATTTCCCCATAAGATCTTTGATCTGGAGCTGTGTTTCCAATGCGGAGATCGATTCACTCTTCAAATAATAACTCTCTATCATAGAATCATACACTTCATCTTCTTTGTGGCGAACACGGAAGTCTTTCAGTTCCTTTTCAACTTTGGAAAGTTCACTTTCATTGACTGTAACAAGTACAAGACTGGAAGGACCCTGCCTCGTCGGACTATCAGAATTTATTTCGCCTGGCTCAGTCGTTCTTTCAAGTTCATTCGATAATGCCGTTTTATAATCGCTGATTATTTCACCGGTGTACATGTTCGTGTATTTCCAGGCATCTTTGGCTTTCTCAAAATACGAATCCGAAAATACAACGAGATTTTCCCGTTCGCCTTCGCAGAACACACCGATCAGGCTTGTGAATTCTTCACATGCTATGTGATACTTTTTGAATGAAGTAATGTGTGAAAATGCATCGACATATTCACATACAGGGCCGGTATATAAATAAGGTGTATTTCTGTTTGTTTTATAATCAATTGGCTGAGCTTTGGTGCTTTTGTCCTGCTGATGAACGATATAAATGGAATCATCAGAATCATGAAGTCCGAGATCGACCGGCTGATAAGAGGGATCTATGTGCTTCTTTAACTCATGATACGTTGATTCAGAGATACCGATCTGCTGTCCCATCACAGAGAATTGTCCCGGCCCTTCCAGTTTTTTGGTCCCGTCTGTTCCAGATACACGAAACATCGGATACTGAGATACAGTGGCATTACATTCCGTCTCAAGCTTTTTAAAAAATTCCTGATCTGTCGCATCTTCTGTATTGGCCAGGCATACAAGATCATATGGATACAGAGAAGCAGGATCGGTCACTAACCTGGTGGAAAATACCTGTAATGAAAGAGTGCTTAACATACAGAGCTGCAATACACATAATCCAAACAGATACCATGACGTCGTGCGTGATCTGTGAAAGAATGGGTGGCAGATCAAAAGCTTCGATAGATGATTTCGCTTCTTTTGCCATCCGGTGAAATAAAATGCCAGACCAAACCGAAGCAACAGATAAATTCCAACGATGCATCCCAGGAGCTGAAGCATACCTTCAAAGTTGACTGTCTTTGTATTTCGAAGAATCATCCAGATACAAAGAAGCACGCCGAGCGAAATCGGAATCTGATGTAAGCGCTTCGGCATCCATTCTTTCATCATCTGGAGATCAGTGAGATTCCCCATGCGAAATCCAACGAAAAGATCGTGTGTCACAAAAAATGTGACGAGATAAATAAGGAGCATGACAGCCAGACTTTTCACGAGAGTGAGGGGCGATAACCATAGGGAAAGTGGCAGCAGTTGCCCGCTGTCTGCCATTGTTCTCAGCTGTAAGGCGTAGATCAGCAAACTTCCTGTGACTGCGCCCGCCAGAATAGAAAGAAGCGCGCCGATGCCAAGTTCCGCTCCTATACAGAGATAAAGTGTTTTTCTGCGGATGCCAAGGGTGCGGAATACGCCGTACTGAGGAATTCTTTTCCTTAAATAATAGATTAAAAGAAGTACCAGCATAAATACGCCGATGATTCCAAGCGCAGCAACACCATCAAATAAAATCTTTCCTGCACC
The DNA here is from genome assembly GCA_030526265.1 of Eubacteriales bacterium. Classification (GTDB taxonomy): domain Bacteria; phylum Bacillota; class Clostridia; order Lachnospirales; family Lachnospiraceae; genus Claveliimonas. The sequence goes on from JAUNDE010000058.1 coordinate 5,605, forward strand.
GGTAAAATAGTCCGTGCGTGAGCTGATATTCTTTGTACCAAGTATTTTGTTGAATCCGAATCCCGTGAGAATAAAAGCAAACACACAGGCATTACAGAGAAACAGAATCAGATAATCCTTCCAGTTGTTTTTGAAATTTTTCCATGTGACTTTCAGAAACAGGCGGGAGTATTTCCCGGGAAAATACAGGCGCTGCCTTCTTTCTTCCTTTTCCAGCTGCTCCTTTTCCTGATATGCTTTCGTATCCCGTACGGTCTCATCCCAGTGTTCGATGATCTTGCGTCCGATCGCCTCGGTTGTACTGAGCAGCAATAAAAAGAATGGGAACAGCGTTGCCATAACGATGTTTGAACATATCGTTCCAAGCATACAGTCGATGTACCCTGTGTATGCAAGTATGATAGAGGCAAGTAAAGCGGCAAGATTGATATTCCAGTTTTTGCGAAGCAGTACGGTTATCAGATAAATGACACAGAGAAGAAAGTAGATCAAATACAGTATCAGACTGACTCTTATCCCCGTAAACAATGTGTCCGGATTATCCGCGATGATCTGGTGTTCCGTAAAAAATGTTGCAGCGCCTGAAGGGGAGAGCGATGAGGCAAGTCTAAGCAGGCTGAATCGTTCCCCGCCGATGACCATCCACGGAAGGCTGAGCATGACAAATATGATGCTGTATATAATAAGGGAAAATACGATCTGTATTTTTTCTCTTTTTGTCATAGGATGTTTCATTTCATTTCTCCATAGTTTTAATTATTAGTTTGGGTTTTGTGTAGATCATCCATTTTCTTTGGTGCTTTCATTATAAACCTTCATGTCAGTTGAAGGTCAATCTATTTTGTGTTATTTCCTGTAAAAAGCTTGGAAAAAGAAAGGACCGGACTTTTGTGCATATAGTCTTACACTTTAGGAAGAAATATTTGATGTTAAGGATTGACAAAAGCTGTCAGGTATGATATAAATAATTGGTCGGTGATTTCACCGTAATTGAATATAGGGGATTGGTCAAATGGTATGACAGGAGTCTCCAAAACTCTTAGCGGGAGTTCGATTCTCTCATCCCCTGTTACTTAACAGCTGGAAAACTTTGTTTTCCAGCTGTTTTTGTTGCCATGCATCCGGAGGAAGCTGCCAGTGGCAGGTTCTGTAGGTATTTGGCGACGGGATAGATGATAAATAGCAGAATATTAATGTTAAAGCAACATGAATTTGCTATAATGGGTTATATCATAGGTTGTGAGGTTGCGATATGAAGAGTCTGCAAAAGATAAAAAATGATATTTTTGTATTTCCATTTGATCAGGAGACAGATTTTCCAAATGTAGGATATATTCGGGGAAAGGAACGGGCGATGCTGGTAGACGCAGGGTGCGGACCGAAAACGACAGCGCAGATCCACAGACAACTTGCCGAAAATGATCTGCCTTTGCCGGAAATGATTGCAGTGACGCATTATCATTGGGATCATTCTTTTGGGTGTGCCTATATGGATGCGGTTTCTGTGGGAAGTGAGTACACAAACGGAAAACTGACTGAATTAAAAGAAATGTCCATTGCTGTGGTGGATGATATCATTTCGGATGATCTTATGCCGGAATTTTGCCGGGAACACATCTTGATGGAATTTCCAGATGTTTCGAAAATAGAGATTAAGACTTTGGATCGCGTCATTTCGGAGCCGGAGGAAATGGATCTGGGAGAGAAGACAGTGATTCTGACTCCGGTAATATCTTCTCATTCGGAGGGATCATTGCTTGTGCATGTGAAAGAAGACCGGGTTTTATTTATCGGTGATGCGGACTGCGGCTACATTGTCGGCACAGAATTTGTGGATGATTTTGCGAAACTGGAGGAGTTCGCGAAGGTGATCGAGTCGATTGACTGCGACTATATTGTAGAAGGACATGCAGATGTTTACACAAAGAAGGAGTTTATGAGACAGCTGGAAAGCAGATTTGCTGAGGTGGCAAAATAATATTTGCAGAGAGTGTCATTGATTTGGGGAGCTGTGCTCCCCTTTTATTATGTAACGGGAAATTCTGATTTCATAAACTGTGATGTTATCACAGAAAGAAAAGATGAAATGCGGTATACTATAATCACAAAGACAAGGAGGAACTGAAATGAGAAAATGGATTCCCTTTTTATTACTTTTATTTCTTCTGGCAGGCTGTACAGCCTCCAATAAACAGAAAAACAGTTACCGCCAGATCAGCATGGATGAGGCTGTAACAATGATGGAAGAAGAAAGCGGTTATATTATCCTGGATGTTCGTACACCGGAAGAATTCAGCGAAAGGCACATTACCGATGCAATCAATATTCCGAACGAAATGATTGGTACGGAGGAGATTCAGGAACTGCCGGACAAAGAGCAACTGATATTCGTATATTGCCGCAGCGGAAACCGAAGCAGGCAGGCTTCCGGAAAACTTGTAGAATTGGGGTATACGAATATTGTGGAAATTGGAGGTATCAATGACTGGGCAGGAGATACTGTTTCCGAACAGTAACATCATCACAGATAATCATAAAGCATTCTGATATTGTAAAATCATACAATCTTAGCAAGGAGGATACGAAATATGGGATTTTTCGATATATTTAAACAGAAAGATATCAATGAGGGCATAAAAGAGTACAAATCTGTTCAGGGAGCTGTTTTACTGGATGTGCGTACACCACAGGAATATAAAGAAGGACATGTTCCGAAAAGTAAAAATGTACC
>JAUNDE010000014.1 GCA_030526265.1 Eubacteriales bacterium
TTCATTGCCATCAGCGATGGCGGTGTCATAATATCAACATTTGAATTCCAGCATGGCGAGAGTTTTTTCAAGTTGTTTTATTTCCTCTTTGATGGTAACCTTTCGATGCTCAAATAATTCTTTCCGTTTTGTATAACTGGAGGGATCTTCTGTAACCCATGCAAAGAATTGTTTTATATCCTTAATTTCAAAACCTGATTGTTTTAAGCACTCGATTACCAGGATTGCTTCAAGAATGAACCCTACAATTTCAAATTTGAGGAGGAACATAATTGAATGATAGTATTGGATATTTTATCTTGGTTACCTGCAAAAGAAATGAGTTTAGAGCAATTAGAACATATTTTTGAGGAATATTATACTGGGACATATAAGGGAGAATATATTATTCCTCATTTCAGTTTAGTAAATAACTCAAACTTCCCACACCAAGAAGGTGCGAAGTCCATTTGGGTATGGGAAGTGTTAGTAATATATTGTTAGTGAAATAAAGAGAGTAGAAATGGTTATATATGTTATATAATCAACTGTTCTGTGCCGTGGGCTTCTTTCCAGGCTGCTTTGAAGTCTTCAGCTGCTTTAATTCCATTGGCGTCAGTAATATATTTCTCAAACAGATCGGTGCTTAGGGTTACTTTGCGGATTCCACCAATCAGGACTTCGTTGACTTGAGAAACGCTTTTGAAACTTGCGCCAAATACGATGCAGCTTACATTTTGAGCAACAAAAGCTTTATGTATATCTAATGCAGTTTGCACACCATCAAAACCGGCATTATCGATACGGCTGATGTAAGGAGCAACTTCTTTGGCACCGCTATATGCAGCAGAGAGAGCTTGTTGAACAGAATACACGGCGGTTGCCAGCGTACGAATACCGCTTTGATTCAAAGACCTGATTGCGATGAAGCCTTCCGGTGTGGCAGGAATTTTTACAGTGATATTTTTTCGTAATGCTGCCAATTGGATGGCTTCTCTAATCATACCTTCATGATCAGTAGCAATCACTTCAAAATACAGTTCCTTGTCTTCTGGTACAGTGTCGATTACCTCGCGGATGCTGCTGTGATCTTTGATGATTATGGTCGGGTTACAGGTGATTCCTTTTAAGTTGAAATTTGAAATATAATGTTTGATTAGATTCGTGTTTGCACAATCGATATAAAAATCCATGATTGATTCCTCCTTATCCTCTTGATTTTCCTCCGGAGATGTTTACAATAGTTCCGGTAATATAAGATGCGTCATCTGATCCCAGAAAAGCTACCAGATTAGCAATTTCATTTAAATATCCGGGACGTCCTAACGGGATAGAGGATGCATAGTCAGGTGTCAGGTGATCTACGGTAGTATGGCGTACATACGCAAGAGCCTGATTGAATGCATCGGACCGGATGTCTGTTTTTTCAATAATGCCTGGAGCAAGCGCAACGACGCGGATTCCTTTCGAGCCAAGCTCTTTTGCCCAGGAGCGTGTCAGTGCGTTGATGGCGCCTTTGGTCGCAGCATAGAGACTCTGACCTGCTGAGCCTTCCATGCCGGCTTCGCTGGACATATTGACGATAACACCTTTAATATTATTTTCCAGAAACTGTTTTACCACAGCCTGTGTGCAGAGGACAGTTCCTTTAACGTTGATATCAAATAGAAACTGAAAGGATGCTTCATCGATTTCGTATTGGGACTCGTCCGCGCAGGTATCCGCTAAAAGCTGAGGACGGGCAACGCCGGCATTATTGATCAGAATATCAATTTTTCCGTAATTATCTATGATTTTCTGAATAGCATTGTTAACTTGTTCCTTATTGCTGATATCACAGGTTATGTGATCGATTCCTTCCGGATCTCTGCCTTCTTTGGAGTGAATATCCATGCTAATCACGGATGCAGAAAGGCTGTTTAATTTGTTTACGATAGCCTTGCCGATGCCAGCTTCTCCGCCGGTTACTAGAGCAACTTTATCTTTGTAATCCATTTTAATCCTCCTCAATAATTAATGTTTTTGCGGTCGCTGCGTCAGTGATCAGTACATTGGCAAGGTGAGTACGACAAACTGCACGGATAGCAGAAGCTTTTTCTTCGCCAGTTACAACGGCGACGCGATGCCTGATTTGTTTCAGGTCTTCCATGGAAATTCCAAGAATTCGATTTGTTATCTCGTTTGGAATGAAAGTACCTGCCATATCAAAAGGATGTCCCATAATTTCACCAATTGCTCCTTTTTCTTTTAATTCTCGAATCAGGTTTTTCTTATCCGGATCCACGGCGCTCATGGAAGAGTGTTCATCAATGGTTCCAATTCCGAAAACAGCAACGTCACAATGTCTTCCTTTTTCCATGATTTCCTGAATTGCCGGTTCATTTAATAAAATATCCCGTACTTTTTCACTGTGAACATACATAGGAGCAGGAAAAGGGAAACTGCTTCCCTTTAAAAGCTGTGCAAAACTGTTCGCAAGAAGTGAAGAGTAACACAGATGTAAATCACCAAGATTTGCAGCGGTAGGGGTATCAGTTCCAATCAGTGGAATAATATTTACGTCAGAGAACTTCATATCTCGCTGATATTCGTTTTCCGCAAATGAGTTCACGATAGCCTTTATAGTGCGTCCCCAGGTAATGCCGACAGACATGTGGGATTTTATGGAACGTGCAAGATATAGCGCAGCTTCTTTTGGAACATTCTCATCAGTGATTATTACTTCTTCCAGGCCATAGCGGCTTTCCAGTTCAGACTCCCATCGGAGGTATTCTTCGTTCGGAAAATCAAAGACAATCCGCACATATCCCTGCTGCAGTGCATTTTGAAGAGCGCGGCCAATTGTTGCACGTGATGTATTAAGCTGTACTGCAATCTGTGCCTGTGATAGACCTTGTTCATAATACAAATGAGCAGCTTTTGCAATAAAATGTTGAGTTAGTGTTGACATAGAGGACCTCTTTCTGGTTGAGCAATTGCTCAACTGTTGATTATTTGCCTTGGCTTACAGACATTATATACAGAGAAAGCAAAAAGTCAAGATGTTTTTTAGTACTCAGATTTCCCACACCAATAAGATGCGAAGTCCATTTTTGTTATGGGAATTTTTAGTAACTAATATGACCTTCAATATCAAATTGGGATAAAAAAGTGCTTGAATAGCTTTGTCGAAAGGTATACAATAAATGAGAATAAAAACAGGGGAGCTTGTGTTGACAGGCTGAGAGGAAGGAATCACCTTCGACCCTTTAACCTGATGCGGATAATGCCGCCGTAGGAAGTCATCACGCAGCGATTTTTTACAGGAGGCATCCAGAAAGGTGTCTCCTGTATTTTGTTATGAAAGAATTATAATTAGCCGGAGGAGTTCAATATGAGATTTTCGAAAGAAGAAATAAGACATAGTATGCTTTTGTATGCGGTGACGGACAGGTCATGGCTGAAAGAAAACGAAAGCCTTGCATCAGTATGCGAGAAAGTACTGAAAAATGGTGCAACATTTCTGCAGGTTCGCGAAAAAGATCTGGACGATGCATCTTTTGAGAAAGAGGCGAGAGAATTGCAGCAGCTCTGTACTTCATATCATATTCCGTTTGTGGTAAATGACAGTGTGGAAATAGCGATGGCAATTGATGCAGATGGCGTTCATGTCGGTCAGTCAGATATTAAGGGAAGAGATATTCGAAGCATGATCGGAGGAGACAAAATTCTGGGTATCTCAGCAGGCACAGTGGAGGAAGCGGTTGCCGCGGAAAAAGCCGGTGCAGACTACATCGGTGTAGGTGCTGTCTTTCATACCAGTACGAAAAAGAATGCCAGAAATCTTACTGTTGAAAAGCTGAAGGAAATCAGCGATTCTGTATCGATTCCGGTCGTGGCTATTGGCGGAATCGGACGTTCCAACCTGATGGAGCTGAGCGGAAGCGGAGTGGACGGCGTCGCTGTTGTGTCTGCTATTTTCGCAGCCGAAGATCCGGGAAAAGCGACCGCTGAGTTACTGGCACTGTCAGACAGGATGGTCCATCATGGATAAGAAATTCGCGATTTTTGATCTGGATGGAACGCTGGTGGATTCGATGGTGTATTGGGAAAATCTTGCGAAGGAGTACCTGAACAGCAAGGGTGTTTTCGAGATTCCGGATTCGATTTCTGAACAGATTGTTACGATGACAATGACGGAATCTGCATCTTTGTTTCAAAAGGAATTTGATCTGGATGGAATACCGGATGTGATCGCAGATGAAATGAATGAGATGATGAATGAACATTATCGTCATGATATTCCGCTGAAAGAAGGAGTTAAGGAGTATCTGATGCGGTTGAAAGATTCGGGAGTGGTCATGTGTGTGGCTTCTGCGACGGATGTTCCACTTGTACAGTCATGTCTTTCAAGGCTAGGAATCCTGGATCATTTTTCATTTCTGCTTTCGTGTGAGATGGTAGGGAGAGGAAAGAACAGTCCGGATATCTATCTGGAAGCTGCAAAAAGGCTGGGAGCATTACCGGAGGATATCGCGGTATATGAGGATGCCTTATATGCTGCAAGAACTGCAAAAACAGGCGGGTTCCATGTGATCGGTGTTTATGATGACAGCGAACAGGATTGTTTTGATGAACTGGAAATGATTTCGGATCATGTCATTCGTTCATGGAAAGAGGAGATTGACTTAATGATATAAAGGTAGAAGAAATATCAGCAATGCTGATTTTCGAGCGGTACATTGGGGGCACCACCTTATGCCGCTATAGAAAACAATGTTGAATACAGAAAGGAGATTATAACTATGAACTTAAAAACAACATTGACCATTGCAGGAAGTGACTGCAGTGGAGGCGCCGGTATTCAGGCTGATCTGAAAACGATGACGATGAATGGTGTTTATGCGATGAGTGTGATTACAGCTCTCACAGCACAGAACACAACCGGTGTAAGAGCAATTCAGGAATCGACTCCTAAATTTGTGAAACAACAGATTGACGCTGTATTTGAGGATATTTATCCGGATGCTGTAAAAATCGGAATGGTATCTTCAAGCGAGTTGATCCGTGAAATTGCGGAAAGACTGAGATTTTATAATGCGAAGAATGTAGTCGTTGACCCTGTTATGGTGGCGACCTCCGGGTCTTCATTGATGGCGAATGATGCAGTGGAGACGATGGTAAGTGAACTGTTTCCGATCGCGTCTCTTGTAACGCCAAATGTTCCGGAAGCACAGGTTCTCTCCGGGCTTACGGTAGAAACAAAAGAAGATATGGTGGCAGCAGCGAAGAAAATCGGTGACACATACCACTGTGCAGTGCTGCTTAAGGGCGGTCACAGTGTGAATGATGCGAATGACCTGCTGTATGCAGACGGAGAAGCCGTATGGTTTGAAGGAAAGCGCATCGATAATCCGAATACACATGGCACGGGCTGTACGTTGTCCAGCGCGATCGCATCGAACCTTGCAAAAGGATTTAATCTTACAGAGTCTGTCCAGAGAGCAAAGGATTATATTTCAGGGGCACTGGCAGCCATGCTGGATCTCGGACATGGTTCCGGCCCGATGAATCACGCATTTGATTTACAGGGAAATTATGCAAAGGAGGCGGAGTAATATGGAAGAAAAGCGTACTTCCGTCTTTGAGAACGGACTGATCTGGTTTGGGGCGGCTGTCTCCATTGCAGAAATCTTAACCGGAACCTATTTTGCCCCTCTTGGCTTTTCAAAAGGTCTGCTTGCCGTACTCATCGGTCATGTCATAGGATGTATCATGTTATTCCTTGCAGGTCTGATCGGCGGCAAGGTTCGAAAAAGCGCGATGGAAACTGCAAAAATGAGCTTTGGTTCGAAAGGTGCATTGCTCTTTTCAGTATTGAATATTATTCAGCTTGTAGGCTGGACAGCAATTATGATCTATGACGGAGCTTTGGCTGTAAATGGAATCTTTGCGGTTGGCAACTGGATCTGGTGTATCGTAATCGGTGCGCTGATTACTTTATGGATCATGATCGGAATTAAAAATCTCGGCAAAGTAAACACCGTTGCCATGACAGCGCTGTTTATTCTCACGATCGTTCTGAGCTTTGTTATTTTCGGAAAGGGAGCGATGCAGAATGTTACAGGTGAGGGAATGACATTCGGCGCGGCAGTGGAGCTTTCTGTTGCAATGCCGCTTTCGTGGCTGCCGCTTATCAGTGATTATACAAGAGAAGCAAAGGAGCCTGTTAAAGCGACCGCGGTCAGCGCGATTACATACGGTATTGTCAGCTGCTGGATGTACGTCATCGGAATGGGGGCAGCGATCTTTACCGGAGAGTCTGATATTGCGCAGATTCTTGTTAAGGCAGGACTTGGTGTTGCAGGCCTTTTGATCATTGTATTTTCTACTGTTACCACAACCTTCCTTGATGCATACTCTGCAGGTATTTCCAGTGAGTCACTGTCTGAACAGATCAATGGAAAATGGGTTGCAGTCGCAGTGACGGCAGTCGGCACGGTCGGTGCAATCTTCCTGCCGCTTGCAGACATTACAGATTTCCTGTATTTCATCGGATCGGTATTTGCACCTATGATCGCGATCCAGATCGCAGATTTCTTTGTCCTGAAAAATGAAGAAGAGACGCGTGCGTTCAGTGTTCAGAATCTGATCATCTGGCTGATTGGTTTTGTGATCTACAGATGGCTGATGGGAGTCGATATCGTAGTCGGAAATACATTGCCGGATATGATCATCACGATCATTCTTTGTGTAGTGGTCGGTAAGGTTCGAAAGAAATAATGACAGAAGAGTTTTTGAAACAATCGTTTTTGATAGATAAGTGGACAGATGTGCTCTGTCCACTTTTTAAAAAAATGTTTTGGTTTTCAAGATTTCTTCTTTTGATTTGACAATATGATAAGGCTTATGCGAATTGGATGTCTCTTCCAGAATTTCCATTTCTTTCATAAGCCTTATGTAAGGTATAATACTTTTGTCTGTTTTTTGAAATCCCAGAGCGGTGATATTTTCTGATAAATATCTGGCAGAAGTATAACCATGCTCGTATTCTGCGATGAGTTTCATGATATTTGAGATGATCGTATTTTCCCGACGGTTCATTTCGGAGACAGGGCTCATATGGATCAAATTCGACAAACCATATTTTAATGTGATTTCCGGCATTCCATCTTTATCCACGTCAATCCGCTCAATCAGAAGTTCGATATCTCTTCGGTCAATCGTTTCTTGGCTGATGAGTTTATCTATGGTGCTCAGAGCATTCTCTGCCTGTTCTTTTTCATCCAATCGTTCAAAGCAGATTTCATCCAGTTCTTTTAACTGCATTTCCAGATCATGAATCTGAGTCATCATATCGCATTGCAGAGATGCATAGGTTTCATTTATTAATGCTTCGTTTTCCGCAGAAGCAGAGAGATCCTTTATTTTCTGAGCGAACAGCACTTTTAACTGAAGCTTTTTTTCTTCGATCACAGAGAGAAGTTCCTGTCTTTTTTCCTCCGGCGTTTCTTTTAAATCAAAATCTTTCAGATCATAGCTTTCGATGACTTCACAGAAAGCATTGCGGCACATCCTGATATAGGCGAGGATATCTTGTATCAGATCCTTTTCCTCGATCAAATGAGCTTTGGCACAATATGCTTTCCCTTTGGTGTTATAAGTGGAACAAATATAATATTTTCGCTCTTTATTCGAACTCTTTCGTCTTATCGGTGTGAGCTGTCTGCCGCAGTCTTTACAGAAGAGACAGCTTCCGAATGGATTTGGAATTTCTGATTCCGACCACTGCCCGCGGTTTCCTCTGTAATGCGACTGAGTACGCTTTTGTTTTAACTCCTGCACGAGAGAGAAAGAGACCTTATCAATGATCGCAGGATGATGATTTTCAAAAACATACTGATCTTCCTTCGGGACACGTTTATCTTTTCCATGAACCGTATTTCTTGCCCGCTTTTTCAGACGGAGAGTCCCGATATAAAAATCATTATCGAGAAGATCTTTCACCATGCTGTCGGTCCACTTTGTGGTAATCGTTCTTTTGCTTATCCGTCCTTCTTCCAGATTTCGTTCATGTTGGATCATGGATGGGGTAGGAGCAGCGTGATCCGTCAGGTGGTTTGCGATTTTCCGATATCCCAAACCGGAAATATAAAGTTCATAAATAATCTTTACAGTGTCGGCTTCTTTGGGAACAATTTCCAGAATCGTTCTGTCTGATGCATTTCTGCGATAACCAAAAGGAGGGTTCGTCATCAAAGTACCTTCTTTTTGTCTGGCGTGGATCGCGCGCCTGATCTTTTTGCTTGTATCTTTTACATAGCGCTCGTTGAACCATGTCTGAATCCCGATCATATCGTCACCGGAATTGTTCGAATCATAATGATCGTCAATGACGATCAGATGTTTTCCCCGTTCCTGAAATTCATCGAGAAGGAGCAGCACCCTGGCATTATGCCTTCCGAGGCGGGAGAAGTCCTTGACGTACACGGTATCAATATCTTTGTCAAGATCCGCCATCATCTGCCGGAAGCCGGGTCTGTCGAAGATGTAGCCGGAAATGCCGTCATCTTCATACCAGCGATCAATGATTACGCCCTGACTGGACGCGTATTGGCTAATGATCAGTTTTTGATTTTCTATAGAGACGTAGTTTTTATGATCATCGTCTCTGGAAAGACGGACATATCCTGCGTTCATGAGCGTCTCCTTTATGAAAACTGAAATGATGAAAATTGGTATCTGAAAGATTCTGGTATGAGACTATTATTCTTCCCAGTGATTTTTTATCAGAGCTTTGAGACCTGTATGGATGTCTGCATCGGGCTTTCCATCAAAGAATGTGACTACCCGGAAGCCGATTCTTATCAGATGTTCTTTTGCAAATTCATATTCTTCCTGCGTTGGGTAATCATTTCGCCAAAGATAATAGGTTGGCTTGTGCAAGGGTGAGGAATCCTTCCGTATTGGCTCTTATTTTTATGATATAAAAAGTGGACAGTTTTATGTCTGTCCACTTTAAATAATTCTGATTGATCAGATAATAAAAATCTTATCCAGAGTCTGATACTTCACTGCGTTGTCAATACGAACAGCGATATTTTTTATTTCATTACATAGATAATCATAGATTTTGCTATCCGATTCATCTATTCCCTGAAGCAGTCTGTGAACCATTTTTTTCAAAATGCACTCGATATCTGATATGGAATGAAGCGAAAATACTTCTGATAATTGTTCATATTCATCTTTCCGGAATCCAAAATCACGAAATGATTTACCGATCGCGATATGTCCGATCGTATTGATCAAAACAATGCTGGTGATATTTTCTATCATGTTCTCGTAATCAGGCACCATCTGCTTTATAACCGAGAGAATATAATTTCGATCAAAGAGACGGAGAAAACGCTGTTCGGTCTGAACGGAAGTGATAAATGTATAAACCGCATCAACTCCTCATTTTAAGTGAATATCCTCCAGAATCGGATAATCTAATGTAAGAATGGTATCCTGTGGGAAAAATTTCGCATCATACCATTTTAAAAATTCCGGAATTCCTTTTTGCACGGTATCGCGCAGACAGATTATATTGTAGTCATCAAAGCAGGATGACATTTCATTGTGAATTTCCAGTATCTGTTTAGCCTTTTCAAATACGAGCTGCCTGCCTGTCTGATATTGTTCCATAATGGAAATGTCATTCCTGCATAACTGATTTGCTGCTGAATTATGATACTCATTTAAGCAGAAAATGACACCATGCATCAGTCTCTGTGCATTTTCATATGTAATAGAAGTGTTGTCGCAGCCTGCATACTGTTTGGCCAGATCGGCAACGATCGGTATCAGTTCTTCCATCTTATCATCCATTTCCCTACCTCCAGCAAAGGTCTCTAAGTACCTGCAAATACAATTCCCGGTCCCATCTCTGCACAATATCTGCCTTGGAAAATTCACCTTTTCCCTTTGTGATGATATGGTTTCTGTAACCGGCCCGGATCGCCTCACTGAATATTTCCAGACAGGTACTTTCAAGATAATCCAGATCTCCAAAACATGGATCCTCGAACTGTTCTCTCATAAAGTTCAGCAGTTCTTCATCAGAAATCTCATCATTCATTTCATTTTTATACTCAAAGAAGATCTCCTGAAGACGGATCAGAGTATCCAGGTAATTATCCTGTGATATGAAAGATGAATCGCAAAATGCATAAATGATCTGTGGGAGAATGCTATGTCCAAATTCAATCCTCCCGGTTTCTTTCAACGTATTCTTTTTTTCTGCAAGTAAAAGTTCTGTTTCTGTTTCAGACAACTGCAATCCATATTTCTCCGTATATTGATTCGTTTCCTGAATCTGTTTTATCCACGTTTGCCGGTTCATAATATCCAGCCAGTTTTGTTCGCTCATACGCACACCTCCATCATTGGAAATGTAGTATAACCCTGCATGGGAAATAGTACCAGTCTTGATTTTTTCGCGATTTTGTGGTAATATAACAGTGCGAGGAAGAGAAAAATCTCTTCCTTTTTTACATTGTATAGTGTCAAACACCCTTTCGACCGCCAAGCACATCTTTGCCTTTCAGGTCTTCCCACTTGAAATCCTTTACATCTTCCCTTGCGACAAGAAAATTTCCGGCGCGCTGTGTGAGCTGGGCAAAGTTGACGACATAGTCTGTGGCACCTTCATTGTATGTGTAAATCGATGCTTCCGATCCCATAAAGCCAATGTCGGCTTCGCCGGAGAGAACAGCGGTCATGGTCTTATCGGCGCCAAAACCAGTGACGAGGGTTAAGCGAATACCCTCCTCTTCAAAATAGCCGTTCTCAATAGCAACATACATCGGGGCATAGAAAATGGAGTGGGCAACTTCATTTAATGTTACATTTTTCAATTCTGTCGGTTCAGTGTCGGTCTTTGAAGTATCTGTTTCCGCAGATTTGTCAGAGTCTGATGCGCCTGAACATCCAATGACAATGACAGACAGCATAGATACAGTAAGGAAGAGTGCTAAAAGTTTCTTTTTCATAATAATCCCCTTTCTTTTTTAGGCGTTATTAGTATATTCAAAGGGGAAAAAGAGGTGAATGATGTCAGCTTAAGCTGACCAGAATCGCGCGCCAAGTCTCACGTGCGTTCGACTTGATCTGGAAGTTCTGGCGGCCTGAATTTATATAATGATTCATATGCTTCTAACTCTGCTTTGGAAGTAAGTCCTGCAGGGATCAGACCGGTACAGTCTGTAGTGGAGGCTGCATTTGAAAGATAGTCATAAGAGTCGATGATATCCTCATTTTTTATATGTTTGTTCTTCTTTTGTAAAGACTCATTTTCATTTGAAAGCATATTATTTTTCTCCTTTTATGAAAAATGTTAAAATACATCAATATTATTTCGGAAAAGGAAACCTTTTATTCTCAAATGTTAAAATCTTGATTTATTTTATAGACTTTAAAGATTTACTGTGGTAAAATGTTAACGAACAAATTTGAAGTTCATTTGGAGGTTTATAATGAATAAAAAAATTAGAACTGAAGCAGTTGACTATCTTTTTGATGCAATTCTAAGCTTAAAGGATAAAGAAGAATGTTATACTTTCTTTGAAGACATATGTACCATCAATGAATTGCTTTCTTTATCACAGAGATTTGAAGTGGCAAAGATGTTAAGAGAGCAGAGAACCTATCTTGAGATCGCAGAAAAGACCGGAGCGTCGACTGCAACGATCAGCCGTGTGAATCGTTCCCTGAATTATGGAAATGACGGCTATGATATGGTGTTTGAGAGAATAAATAAAAAGGACAATCAATAGTTTGCAGGATTTATAATATGTAAGCTTGCCCTCGTTACTGAATAAAAAGTAACGGGGGCTTTTTTATGCAGCAGGAAATTCCGGCAGATTTCCAATGAATGGAAAAATACTGACTTAATGTTTTTCAGGCAGAGATGAAAATGCATGACCAAATTGTTTGCACCGGCACTGAAATTAACAGCATTAAAGGATCGTACTTTTTTCCTTATGATGAGTGTACAAAGTCAGTCAGACATAATGACACAGAATCAAAATGAATGGAGGAAAGAGAAATGAGTCAGAGTTGGTTAGGATTGGAAGACAAAGTCGTAATTGTTACAGGTGGTGCATCAGGTATTGGAAAGCATGTTGTTGACACTCTTGTAAAAGTTGGAGCGAATGCAGTTATCGTCGATATGAATGTTAATACCGGAGACGAGATCGATGGTGCTTACTGTGTGCAGTGTAATGTGACAGATGCATCGAGTGTTCAGGCTATGGCAGATGCAGTTGTTGAAAAATACGGACGAATTGATGCACTGGTTAATAATGCCGGAATCAATCTTCCAAGATTACTGGTTGATGTAAAGGGAGAGAAACCTCAGTACGAACTGAATGATGATTCGTTCAATAAGATGTTTGCAGTAAATGTAAAAGGAGTATTTCTCTGTGCACAGGCTTGTGCGAAGCAGATGCTGAAACAGGGCAAAGGGGTTATCGTCAATATGTCATCTGAGTCCGGCAAAGAGGGCTCACAGGGACAGTCAGCATATTCAGCTACAAAGGGAGCTGTTGACAGCTTCACCCGTTCCTGGGCAAAAGAGCTTGGTAAATACAACATCAGAGTTTTGGCTTGTGCACCTGGAATTATGGAAGCAACAGGTCTTAGAACACCGGCGTACAATGAAGCACTTGCTTACACAAGAGGAGTAAAGCCGGAAGATCTTTCTACAGATTATACAAAAGTAATCCCGATGGGAAGAGATGGAAAGCTGGACGAAGTTGGAGATCTGGTTGCATATATGGTTTCTGACCGTGCAAGTTATATCGCAGGAACTACAATCAATATTTCCGGCGGAAAATCAAGAGGCTAGACATCATACACAGATTTGATATAAAAGTCGAATAACACAGAACGGAGGAATACATATGTTGCGGTTAGCGATTGTTTTAGGTGTGGCATTTCTTTTACAGATTATCTTAAGTATGCTGCAGATGAAACATTTTTCAAATGAATTTGTAAAGCTTCATCGAAAAGGAAAAGTAGCCTGTGGAAGAAAGGCAGGAGGATTTCGAGCCGGAGCAATTGTAATGTTTTTGATTGATGATGATGGAATCATTCGGGAAGGGAAGAAGTTAGAAGGCGTTACTTTCCTGGCGAGAGTGAGACCGTTAAAAGGTTTTGAGGGAAGAGACATCCGTACCGTATCGGAAGCAGATGTTCCAAAAACTCATAAAAATTTAGGAAAAGCTGTGGCAGATGCGTCCTTAACATTTAAAAAGTATACAGCCGGAGAAATTATTCCGGAGCCATTATCACCATTTCAAAAGGTCGGAAGTTCTGTGGGAAACATATTTAAAGGTAAAGTCGCATAACGAAAGATTATGTGGTCGAAACAGAAAGGTGGAACATTATGGAATTTATTGTAAAAGCAGCATCAGGGTTTATGAATTTATTTACACTTGGTGGACAACAGTTTATGGATTGGGTAGTTGGTATCGTACCAACGATCGTCGTACTTTTGATTTTAATGAATGCAATCATTGCATTGGCAGGACAGAAGAGAGTAGACGCATTGGCAAGAGTTTGTACAAGCAACCCGGTACTTCGATATGCAGTGCTTCCTTGGGTGAGTGCTTTTATGCTTGGTAACCCAATGGCTCTTTCAATGGGGAAATTCATGCCGGAATTTTATAAACCATGTTATTATGCATCAGCAACTTATCATTGCCATACGAACAGTGGTATTTTTCCACATATCAATGCGTCAGAGATTTTTATCTATCTCGGAATCGCAAATGGTATTACACAGTTAGGTCTTGACACAACACCACTTGCAATTCGCTATTTACTTGTTGGTATCGTTTGTAACTTCATCTCAGGATGGGCTACAGAATTCACAACAAAATTTGTTGAAAAACAGCAGGGTGTTAAGTTGAGCAGAGAATTAAAAGCAAGCTAAAAGGAAAAGAGATTAATATAGAGGAGGAAAAAGTCATGTCCGAATATCGTTCGATTAAAGTAGAGAGAGGTAGTGGTGGATTTGGTGGACCATTGATCATCACACCAACAGAAAAAAGAAACAAAGTTATGTACATTACTGGTGGCGGTGCAGAACCAGAGTGTCTTGCAAAAATCGTTGAGCTTACAGGATTAACACCAGTAAATGGTTTCAAGACAAATTGTCCGGAAGAGGAACTTGCGCTTGTTATCATTGACTGTGGCGGAACACTTAGATGTGGAATCTACCCACAGAAAAGAATTCCTACAATTAACACAAATCCAGTTGGTAAATCTGGTCCTTTGGCACAGTTCATCAAAGAGGACATCTATGTTTCAGGTGTAACTTCCGCAGAGGTGTCACTGGCAGATGGATCAGAAGTTCAGGCTTCTGCACAGGAAAAAGTGGAAGATAAAGCCGAAGAACCGAAAAAAGAGGGAGTTAAATTCACTTCTGATATGAAGGTTTCTGAAACACTGGCTGCACAGGAAAAGAAAAGCATTGTTACAAAAGTTGGTCTTGCAGCAGGAAAGGTAGTAGCAACATTTAACCAGGCAGCACGTGATTCAATCCAGACAGTTATTACAACGATCCTTCCATTTATGGGCTTTGTTTCACTGTTGATTGGTATTATCAATGGATCAGGATTCGGTAATGCATTTGCATCCCTTTTAACACCACTTGCAGGAAATATTGTTGGTCTTTTGATCCTTGGTATTATCTGTTCCATCCCTGGATTGTCAGCACTGCTTGGACCTGGTGCTGTAATCGCACAGATTGTAGGAACTCTGATTGGAGCTGAAATCGGAAAAGGAAATATTCCTCCGCAGCTGGCACTTCCTGCATTGTTTGCAATCAACACACAGGGAGCATGTGACTTTATTCCAGTAGGTCTTGGACTCGCTGAGGCCGAAACTGAGACTGTAGAAGTTGGTGTCGTATCAGTTATGTACTCACGTTTCGCTACTGGCTGGCTTAGAGTAGTCATCGCTTACCTTGCAAGCTTTGGGCTGTACGCATAAACCCAATTTAGGCATAATTATTATTTAACAGCATCAGGAATGTCAATGATGGGCCTGACATTCCTGATCAGCTGTAAAAGGAGAAAAAAATGAATGTTATATATAAAAATCAGATTAAGGCAATGGGATCAATGGTAACTGCATTTGAAGGAATGCTTCTTTTGTTTGGAGAAAGTGCTCCGGCAGAGCTGAAGGATTTCTGCTATTCCGTAGAAGTTCATCCGATTCATGGAACAATTGCAGCAGGACAGACACTTATGTTTGATGATCAGGAATATAAGATCACTGCAGTCGGAGAGGAAGCACCTCACACACTGGAAGGACTTGGGCACTGTACAATTAATTTCAGTGGACAGACAGAAGTTGAACTGCCGGGAACCATTTACGTAGAGAATAAGGCGATGCCAAAAGTATCAATTGGAACAATTTTGAAAATTGTTGAATAAAGTAATTGACTTGTTTCAAAAAATAAGTATAATTACTTTTATAAAAGGTTTTATAAAAGTAATGAATAAAAATAGGATGAAACGGAAGGTGCGACATGAAAAGTCTGTTCAACGACAATAGAAAAGCAAATATATTGATATTATTGCGTAGAACGCAGGCAGCGTCCATGGAAATGTTAGTATCTGTTTTGAATGTCGGAGACAGAACGATCCGGAATGATATCAGGCAGATCAATGAGGAAATGGATGGCTGTGCAAGCATAGATAACATTAAGGGTAAATATATACTTCGCATCTTTCATGAAGAAAAATTTCGAAAAAAATTCAGTGAACTAATACAGGAAGATACATTGCTTAATTCACCAAAGAATCGTAGAGATTATATTTTTGCAAAATTGATGAGAGCGGAGGAAATGGTTCTCACAGATGAACTTGCATATGAGATGAATGTCGGGCGAACGACAATGGTAAGTGACCTGAAAAAGCTTCGCTCTGATGTGGAAGAATATAAGTTATCTGTTGTAGGTAAAACGAGCAAAGGAATTTGTCTAAATGGAGCAGAGATAGATATTCGCAAATATGTGATTGAAAATAACTACGACTTTTGCTATAAAGATTACCCAATGGATGGTGACATCGTTGAAATCATAGACAGCACGTTAAAAAAATGCGCATTTGAGAAAAAGGTTGTAGAGTCCGTGAGAAAGTTTACAACGTTAATGCTGGATCGCTTTCTCACCGGGCATTACATAGGGACACTGTTACCGGCTTACTATAATCTGACATCAAAACCGGAGTTTGCATTGATTAATGAAATGGTAGAGCAGATCTCAGGCATTCTCCATATGGATATTCCCGTGGAAGAAAGAATCTATATTTTCCTTCCGATTGTAGGGATGAGAACACCGACGGATATCAGGGATATGCACCAGATTGAGCTGGATGAGAATGTCCGTCCGCTAATGAGAGAAATTCTGTTAAGAATCAAAACGGACATGAACATTACGATCAAAAATGGTGAATTTACGGAAGAATTTCTTTATCATCTGATGTTTATGATTAACCGGTTGAAATTCCGCGTAAAGCTGAATAATCCATTGCTTGAAGATATCAAACATAAATATCCTCTGGCATGGCAGATGGCAGAGGTGGCGAAAGAAGTGATCCATGAATACTCTGGTCTGGAAGTATCAGAGGAAGAAAAGGGATATCTCGCATCTTATTTTGGAGTATTTCTGACACAGCAGGAGATGAACAAAAATGTTCCGTTTTCCATTGCAGTTGTATGCGGAACCGGAAGAGTAACTGCGAGACTGGTCGCAGTACAGCTGAAAAAGATTTTGGATAATACGGCTGAAATGACATTTTTCTCAGATGAAAAGGTGAGTGAAGAAGTATTAAATCAGTTCGATCTTGTCATAACGACGGTGAATCTGGATTTTCCGTGTGACAGGCCGATCATACAGATTAATGAGATCTTTAACGAAAAGGAACTGCTCAATAAAATTGATAAAGTCAGATATTGGGATGAGGTTGAAGTTCCTTTAATGGATAATAACTGGTTCGTTATGACGGGACTGTTGGATGAAAGCAGATTTTTCTATCTGAATGATGTGTCAACGTATGAAGAGGCTGTTGCAAAAATGGTGACTGAATTGACAGAAAGCAATCAGCTCGATGAGGGCTTCTTTGAGAGACTATGTGAGAGGGAAAGCAAAGGTACGATGGTCTTTGACCGTTCGATTGCAATTCCGCACAGTATTCAGTATGTGGATGACCGAATCGTACTGGCAATCGGGGTGACAGATCAACCGCTCACGTATCACGGATATGAGATCAGTCTGATTTTCCTTCTGGGATTGCCGGACACAGTCAATGAAGAAGACAAGCTGCTCCTGAGAGTATATGATGAACTTATGACAATTGCAACCGATGAGGAATTAAAAAATAATATTATGGAATCGAAAGAGTATTCAACGCTATTACGCGCGCTCTATCGTAATGTTGAAAATTGATAGTATCCTTCATTTTACACTTTTTTAGAACGAGGGCAGGGACTGAACCCTGTCCTCGTTTTACTTAATCGAGCTCATTTCGATAATGGTTGATGTTTTTTGTTTGAGATTAATCAAAAAAAGGAAGGTTACATTATGTACCTCCTGAAACTGATTTCCTGAAACAGAGTGTTTGACGGTTTTTCAGAATATCGATATAATAGATTCTTAGAATAATACAAACAGAGTTTGAGGATGACACATGAGAGCACATAAGATATCAATTTCATTACCCGTATTTTTTTCTCTGCTTCTGGTTTATCTGGAGGCAGTATTTCATATTTATGAATTTAGGTCACTGACAGGAGGGTTCTTCTTCACTGTGCTGTTTTCGGCAATGGGAGGAATCCTTCTTGGTGCGTTTGTGGGATTGTTCAGAGAGAATGTCTCATATATTATTACGATTATTCTGACGCTGATTCTGTGCGTTTTCTTTTGCGTGGAAGTGATTTATCAGGCAGTTTTCCAGAATTTTCTTGCGTTATTCAGCATGCTTGGTGTGGCGGGGCAGGCATTTGATTTCTTGGATGTAATAGGAAAGAATATCATGCTTACCCTGACAGGA
The DNA here is from genome assembly GCA_030526265.1 of Eubacteriales bacterium. Classification (GTDB taxonomy): domain Bacteria; phylum Bacillota; class Clostridia; order Lachnospirales; family Lachnospiraceae; genus Claveliimonas. The sequence goes on from JAUNDE010000014.1 coordinate 18,066, forward strand.
ATTATTATTTTTATGCTTCCGCTTATTTTCCTTATCATCGGCAGACATAAGAAATGGATTACATTCAGACAACATTCGGTGAAAGGATTTTGGCAAAGGGCAGGAGTGGCTGCTGAATGTTACCTGGCTGCAATTTTTATATTAAGCTTTATGAACCAGGAGCCTTATGGACTGAACGATATTTACTATCACAATGTTTCTACAGATCTGACTGTAGAGCAATTTGGCGTTGTGACGATGAATCGTCTGGATGCCTTATATGCGATAGTCGGAAAACCCACACGCACATTACAGGCTGTTGAAGCAGTAGAGGAAATTCCGGAGCCAGAAGAGCCGGAGATTGATGTATCACCTAATGTGATGGATATTGATTTTGATGGAATTACAGCTTCTGCACCAAATGAATCGGTGGTACAGCTGACACAGTATTTTCAGTCACGGTCAGGGACGAGAAAGAATGAATATACGGGAATGTTTGCCGGGTATAATGTAATTTTTATTACCGCAGAAGGATTCTCGAAATATGTGATTGATAAAGAACGGACACCGACTCTATACAGGCTGAAGAATGAAGGATTTGTGTTTCATCATTACTATACGCCGGGATGGTATGGGAGCACATCTGCCGGAGAGTATGCTAATCTGACGGGACTGCTGCCGTCGGATGGAATTGTTTCCATGAAGGTTGCCGGAGAACATCAAAATAATATGTATTTTACACTGGGACGTCAGTTGGAGAGGCTGGGATATACACTGAACGGATATCATAATAACAGCTATACCTATTACGGAAGAGATCAGTCACATACGAATATGGGTTATAACTGGTACGGAACCGGCAACTGGTTCCAGCCGGAAACGAACGACAACGGGCAGGAGTACTGGCCGCAGTCGGATCTCCAGCTTATGCAGCAGAGTATGAGTCTGTACATGGACAGTGAACCGTTTCATACATATTATATGACGGTAAGCGGTCATATGCTGTATGATGTGAACAGCAATCAGATGGCATACCGTAATTATGATATGGTAGCGGATCTGCCTTATTCTGAGACGGCCAAAGGATATCTTGCCAGTCAGATGGAGCTTGAGAAAGCAATGGAAGCTCTGGTTGGAGAGCTGGAAGCTCGGGGGATTGCAGACCATACAGTGATCGTGCTGGGGGCAGATCATATTCCTTATGATGATAAACCGGTATGTGATGAACTGGCGGGACACGAGCTTGAACAGGCGATTGAATGGTATGAGAACGACCTGATCATCTGGTCCGGCAGCATGGAAGAACCGATCGTAGTAGACAAATATTGTTATGATGTGGACATTTTGCCGACGGTTTCCAATCTTCTGGGGCTTTCCTATGACTCCAGACTGATGGTGGGCCAGGACATTCTGTCAGATTCAGAGCAGCTGGTATGCTTTCCGGATCGCAGCTTCATATCCGGGAAATGTATATATAATGCTTCAAACGGAAGTGTAACTCCCCTGACAGACGAAGAAATCACTCAGGAATATCTGGATAACTTCTCTGCAATCGTATATAACAAATTCAGCGTGTCCGAGATGATCTTGAATGAAGATTATTACCGGTATCTGGATTGAGTTGCAAATAAATGAGAAATGGAGTAAAATCTTTTGTAAAAGAATTTATAAAAGCAAATAGAATATATGGAGACATTATGAAAAAAGAAAAAATGTATAACGCTATCCTCGGAATACTTCGTGAAAATGGATTTCTCACAAGGCAGGAAATAGCGAAAAAACTGAAGATCAGTATGCCGACGGCATTACAGTATACAAATGAATTACTGCAAATGGAATTGATCATGGAATCCGGAGAAATAGAATCAACAGGCGGGAGAAAGGCAAAGATCCTTTCGGTGAACCAAAATATTGCATACAGTGTTGGAATTGAAATCGGAATTCATCATGTGACATTTGTATTGCTTGGATATATGGGGACAGTGCTGTGCGAAGAACGCTGTGGATTGATCTTTCAGGATGAGAGAGACTGGTATCGTTCATTTCAGGAAAAATTCAAGCAATTCACTGAAAAATACGCAATTGAGACAGAAAGAATATTGTGCGGGGGCATTTCGTTCCCTGGTATTATTGATGAAGAGAAAAATATGATCCTTCGTTCTCATATATTGAATGTTGAATTTGTCGCATTGGACCGTTTTCAGAACGCATTTCCATTTCCAATCATGGTAGTGAATGATGCAAATTGTGCCGCTATGACAGAAACAAGAACGCACAAAATGGATTATATCTATATTTCGTTGAATGAATCTGTTGGAGGGGGCATCATTCGGAGTGGAAAGATCCATTACGGACAATCACTTCAGGCCGGAGAGATCGGTCATGTTATTTTGGTCCCTGGTGGCAAAAAGTGCTATTGTGGCAAAAAAGGATGTGCAGATGCATATCTTTCTTCGAAAGTGTTGTGTGAGAATGAGACAAACCTGTCTGATTTCTTTGAAAAGCTGAAGTCCGGTGAAGAATCCGTTTGCAAAAAATGGAATCAATATCTCAACAACCTTGCGATTTTGATCACAAATATGAAAATGGTTCAGGATACAGATATTATCGTTGGCGGTGAAGTGGGAATGTATATGGGTGAGTATGTTGATGAACTTATGGAAAAGGTTCAGGAATATGATATGTTTGCAAGAAACATAGATTATGTGTTTACCTGTGATGTTCAAAAGCATGTCTGTGCGATCGGAGCCGGATGGATCGCCTTGCAGAGACATTATGGTGATGTGATTCATCTGTAAACAATTCTTCCTTCTGGTAGTTATGTGAAATGAATCCGAGAGTAAAATATGTTTATCTCAGTCGAAGAAGACTCCCACTTCTATAAGTGGTGAGTAATAAGAAATTTGTCTCAGTGGGAGTTCAATCTCCGACTGAGATAAACGCTCCGCGAGGATGCGCAGCGATTCTGAGGAGAAAGATGTCAGCTTAAGCTGACCAGAATCGCGCGCCAAGTCTCACGTGCGTTCGACTTGAATATCAGGACAGTGAAAAATAAATAATGGAGATGAAAACGCTTGAGAATATACAATATTTTGAAAAAGATACAAACCGAAATGATTTCTGTGCTGCTGCTCGTAATAACTCTGACAGGATGCGGTCAGAATACTGATACGCAAAAGGAGGAGCAGAATTCCTGGACGAATAAGAGTCAGGAAATTCAGATGGACGCTGGTGTCAATGTTGATAGTCTGGAAGATATACCGGAATATGACGGAGAGAACTTTGTTACAGTCAATGATAATCATCCGGATTTTACGGACGAAGAGATGACGACAGAGCCTTTTGAAGAATACAGTCCCCTGGATTCACTTGGCAGATGTGGTTCTGCTTATGCAAATGTCTGCACAGATATTATGCCAACGGAAGAAAGGGAGGCCATTGGACTGGTGAAACCTTCCGGATGGCATACGGTAAAGTATAACGGTATTGTGGACGGTAATTATCTTTACAATCGCTGTCATCTGATCGGTTATCAGCTTTCCGGAGAGAATTCAAACAATGAGAACCTGATCACAGGAACGAGATGGATGAATGTTCAGGGAATGCTCCCGTTTGAAAACATGGTCGCTGAGTATGTGGAGGAAACCGATAACCATGTATTGTATAGAGTTACCCCTGTTTTTGAAGGAGACAATCTTGTGGCAGACGGTGTTCAGATGGAAGCGAAATCAGTAGAAGATGACGGAGAAGCTATTTGTTTTAATGTATTTGTGTTTAATATTCAGCCCGGAATTGAAATCGACTATGAGACAGGAGACAGTCAGATCGCAGAAGAATATGGGGAAGAAGAGGACGGTGTTTATATTGCAAATGAAAACACAAAGAAATTTCATGAAGCAGACTGCTCCAGTGTTTCTCAGATTTCAGAAAAGAATAAAAAAGAATTACATGTAGGACGTGAACAGTTGATTGAGAAGGGCTACACCCCATGTCAGAGATGTAACCCGTAAAATTTACCCGAGCGCAGTGTCGAGGGCGAGCATCAGTGTGAATCCGACAGAAAAAGCGATGGTTCCAAAGTTGGAATGCTCGCCGGCTGACATCTCAGGGATGAGTTCTTCGACTACAACATAGATCATGGCACCTGCCGCGAAGCTTAAGAGATACGGGAGGACCGGAATGACATATGCCGACAACAGAATCGTGATCACAGCAGCCGCAGGTTCAACAATGCCTGATAACACACCATAAGTGAAGGCTTTTGTCTTGCTTTCACCCTGTGCCCTGAGTGGCATGGAAATGATCGCGCCTTCCGGGAAGTTCTGGATCGCGATGCCGATCGCAAGTGCCAGCGCACCCATAAGAGAAATATCTGTTTTACCGCTTATCCATCCTGCTAATACGACACCAACGGCCATTCCTTCAGGAATGTTGTGAAGTGTGACAGCGAGAACGAGCATGGTTGATTTTTTGAGATTTGCTTTTAACCCTTCCGGTTCATCGTCATTTGTATGAAGATGAGGGATGGTTTTGTCTAGCAATAATAAGAATAGGATTCCAAACCAGAATCCTGAGACTGCAGGGATAAATGAGAAAGTACCCATATGACCTGCCTGTTCCATAGCTGGGATCAGTAAGCTCCAGACAGAAGCAGCCACCATGACGCCGGAGGCAAATCCATTCAATCCTCTCTGGACGAGATCGCTTAATTGATTTTTCATAAAAAGCACACAGGAAGTGCCGAGAACAGTTCCCAGAAAAGGAAGTGTGATTCCGAAAATTAAATTGCTGTTCAAATGAAAACGCTCCTTTCAAATTGAGTTAGAAAAATCTAACAAAATACTAGCATGTTATATGAAAGTATTCAAGTGTCAATCGATTCATACCATCTCCATTGACGGGGAACGGTTCATAGTCTAAAATTGCAGATAGAATATGGTTTTTACAGTCATATTCAGAGTAATCAGAAAGTATGAATTGATGAACAGGCATCGGCCGGTTTCAGCAAAAGGTGAAGAAGATGGAGTATATCAGATTATCAAATGGAGTAGATGTACCAGGTATTGGATTTGGGACATGGCAGGCACCGGAAAATGAAGTGACAAAGAACGCAGTAAAACTTGCACTTGAGACAGGATACCGTCATATTGATGCGGCTTCCAGATATTGTAATGAGCAGTGGGTCGGAGAAGGAATGAAAGAGTCCGGGGTGAAAAGAGAGGAGATCTTCCTGACTGGTAAGTTGTGGAATAATGCCCTGACGTATGATGATGCGATTCGGGAATTTGAAAAATCGATTACGGATCTGAAGACAGAGTATCTTGATCTTTACCTGATCCACTGGCCAAGACCGGTAGTATGTCGTGACACATATATTGAGAGAAATGTTCAGGTCTGGAAAGCAATGGAAGATCTGTATAAAGACGGAAAAATAAAGGCTATAGGTGTGAGTAATTTCAAAGTTCATCATATGGAAGAACTGATGGAGCGAACAGAGATTATGCCAATGGTCAACCAGATTGAATTTCACCCAGGCTTTACACAGCCGGAGGTGGTGGAGTTCTGTAAAAGAAATGAAATAGCAGTGGAAGCGTACAGTCCGCTGTCATTCGGCGGAGTATTCAAATGTCCGGAGCTTCTTCAGATTGCAAAAGAAGCAGGTGTAGACGTCGCAAAGCTTTGTTATAGATATGTTCTTCAAAAAGGAATCATTACGCTGACGAAGAGCGTCACACCAGAGAGAATTGTCGAAAATCGGAAGCTTGATTTTATCCTGAGCGATCAGGTGATGGCAAAGATTGACGCAGTCACAACCTGTGAAGGTCGCAAAAGAGACAGTGATAAGATGGATTTTTGAATGAGAAGATAATGGCGTGACCCCGGCCAGTATGACCGGGGTCTGTTCTGTGAATAGATTTATTTTTTTCAGTTTTTTTATCTTCCAGTTTCGGCATATCATCGATCAGCTTTTGCTTATTTGTCTTATCTATAATTACGCTCTTTTATTACGTTTATCTATTTGACTTATCATTTTAATAATAATACAATTTATACGGTTATTGTATCGAAAAAACAGGAAATATCAGCTATGGACTTAACAACTCAAGCAGTAGAAGTATGTGAACAATATAGAAGAAAAGGGTTTGCTTGTTCGGAATCTGTATTTCGGGCACTTACCGATATTTATAATCTGAAAGTACCTATGGATACATATCAGGTGATCAGTGTGTTTGCCGGCGGTGGTATTGATGATGGTCGCTGTGGAGTCGTTGAAGCAGGTCTTTTCGTCATTTCTATTCTTTTTAAAAAGGGGAAGCTTTCCAGAGCATATTCATTAGAAGAATTATCTGTTCAACTTCATCAGGAGTTTGTTGATTATTATGGCGGTTATAATTGTAGGGATATATTTTATCCTTTATACGAAGAACATAAGCGCTCGTTAAAAGGTGAAGCTGATTTTTTTTGTGCATTTCACGATGGAATAACAATTATTACATCCTTTATAGAATCGAAGATATAAAGGGTATAAAGAAAAGGAGAAATTATGAAAAAAAGAGTATTGAGTATGGTTCTTTGTGGTGTCATGGCTATTAGTATGCTTACAGCATGTTCAGGCAGTTCAAAGAGTGAGGAAAGCAGTGAAGAAAAAGGAACTGTTGTAATGGGTGGAAAGTCTTTCACAGAGGCTTATCTCTTGAGTGAAATCTATTCACTTGCTTTAGAGGATAATGGATATACTGTTGAAAAGGTGTATGATATGAACACAGATACAATTACACCTGCTATCCAGAATGATGAAATTGACATGTATCCAGAATACATCGGAACAGCTTTGACAGATATACTTGGTGCCGAACTTGAAACAGACGTTGATGTAATGTATGAAACTGTATCTAGTCAGTTTTCTGAGAAATGGAATATTAAATGGCTTGATCTGACTACAATGGAAGACAAGGTAGTTATGGTTATGCGTGCTGACAGAGCAGAAGAGTTAGGCGTTAAAACACTTACAGATCTTCAGAAGGTGGCAGATCAGCTTATTCTTGGAGATGGTGTTAATTTCGCAGAGAGAGAAGATGACCTTCTGAGATTAAATAGTATTTTTGGAGAATTTGCATTTGAAGTTAAGAATGTAGATTACTCTCTTGCATACTCATGTCTTGAGGATGGATCAGTGGATGTAATTCCAGGATTATCAACAGATCCACAGCTTCTTGGAGATACTTATGTAGTTATTGAAGAAGATCGCCCTGTATGGCCACCACAGTATGTTGCTCCAATCGTAAGACAGGAAATTTTAGATAAGTATCCGGAAATTGAAGATATTTGTAATAATGTTTCAAAGAATATTTCTACAGATTCTATGATTGAGATGTTGGATAAAGTAGTTAACGGCGGAGAAGAATATGAAGACGTTGCTAAGGACTTTTATGAGAACAATTGCAAATAATCATAAATATGAATGAGAAATCCGAAAAAATTTATTACTTGAATCATAATATTCGGGAATATAAAAAGGAGGGGTATCCTTGTGGACCTGCAAGCCTTAAAGCCTTGGCAGAGACATATGGGGTATCCCTTTGTCTTGAATTAGAATATCAGGGTTTGATTTTTACTAATGGAGGCTATGTAAAGGATCGATGTGCCTTTTTTCAGTCTGCTGCAGTTATCATAGGTCTCTGGCTTGGCAGAACTGATCCTTCAGTAAAAAGAGATGCCTATAGACAAGCTATGGGAATACTGTCGGAGACATTTTCTAAAAATGTAGGAAGTTATCTATGTCAAAATATTTCTGAATGCTCTGATTTTCAAAATGAAGAATGCCTTGAATCACTTTCCCAGACTGTGATTGAATCGCTTGATTATATTCTTGAAAATATCGTAAGAAGACAAAGCACAAACTAGGAGGATATATGATTTCAGATATGATACAATATGCCATCAAAGACTCCGATAGATATATAATGTTGATCGAGCAACATTTGCTTATGGATGCTGTAGCATTATTTATATGCGTTATCATAGGCGTTCCTGTCGGGTATTTGTGTGCAAAGAAAGAAAAAATATCAGTTCCGGTTACTGCGATCGCAACATTGTTTATGATGATTCCCAGTTTGGCACTTTTCGCTATTTTACAGCCGATCTTTGGAATGGGGGCTACTCCGGCTATGATTGCACTTATTCTTGGTGGAATCCCGCTTATTATCATAAACACAAGGTCTGGATATCTAAATGTGGACAAGAATGTTTGTGAAAATGCATATGCGCTTGGAATGGAACACTGGAGGGTTTGTCTGATGGTAGAGACACCGCTGGCATTACCGTCTATTCTAAATGGACTACGAATCTCAGCAGTCTCTGTAATTGCCGGAACTGCAATCGCAACGTATATTGGCGCCGGAGGGCTTGGATTCTATATCGATATGGGTATTGGGACACGTAATTTTGCGGTATCCTATCTTGGGGCTTTTACGGTTGCATTTATCGCTGTGACTGTTGATTTTGTTCTTTCTATTTTACAGAAAAGACAGCTAAAGAAAGTAACATATTAACTTTACAAGGAGTAAAATAATGACAGAAATTGCAATTGAATTCAAAAATGTAAGAAAGCGTTTTTCTGGAAATGAGTATGACTCGGTTTCAGATGTAAGCATTTCCATTGAACAGGGAAGTTTTATTACTATTCTCGGAACATCTGGGTCAGGAAAAACCACACTCTTAAAGATGGTAAACCGAATTCATGAATTAACCGATGGGGAGATCCTGTATTTTGGTGAAAATATAAACGATCTGAATGTCAATGATTATCGCAGAAAAATTGGCTATGTTATTCAGCAGAGTGGACTTCTTCCGCACAAGACTGTAGAAGAAAATATAGCAATTGTTCCGAAGATGCTTAAATGGGACAAGCAAAAAATAGATAATCGAATCAAAGAATTGATGGATTTGGTTTGTCTGGATTATGATACTTATCGTAAGCGTTATCCAAGAAGCCTTTCTGGAGGAGAACAGCAGAGGGTTGGTATTGCCCGGGCACTTGCAACAAATCCGTCTGTTATGCTGATGGACGAGCCATTCGGTGCTATTGATGCCATTACTCGAAGTGTGCTTCAGAAAGAGATAAAATCTCTACAGAAGAAGTTGAAGAATACTGTTCTATTTGTAACACATGATGTATACGAAGCATTTTTGCTCGGAAAAAAGATAATTGTCATGGATGGCGGAAAGATTCAGCAGTTTGATACACCGTTTAATATTATGATGCATCCAGCCAATGACTTTGTTAAGAAGCTTATTTTTACAGGGGACATCTATGATAAATTAAAAGTACTTACTATTGATAATGAATTAGAAGAGGCTACTCCGGAAGAAATCAAAGAGGGTATCCGGATCGAAGCGGACAAACATCTGAATGATGCGTTAGTTCTTTTTATAAAAAAAGAATGCAAGTATCTGATCGTTGTGGACAATGATCAGGTTCTTGGAAAATTACCAATAGAAAAGTTACAGTCAATTATGGGTAAATAGTGAGGAGATCATGGATTATTTAATCAGTCATTATGATGCTGTTCTGGAATGTGTTCTGGAACACGTCGAATTAACAGTTTTAACACTTTTGATTTCATTTATTATAGCATTCCCTATCGGAGTGCTGATTTCAAAATGTAAAATAATGTCAGGACCAATTAACGGGATCTTCAATACCATATATGCCATTCCATCGATCGCGCTCTTTGGATTTCTTATTCCGTATACCGGAATTGGAACAGGAACAGCGATTACGGCATTTGTTGTATACAACCAGTATATGCTGATAAAAAGTGTAGAAGCAGGTTTTGATTCCATAAGTCCTACTATTCATGAGATTGGCAAAGGTCTTGGCTATAACAAATTATATTTTTTCTTTTCAGTAGAACTGCCGCTTGCACTTCCATCTATAGTAAATGGATTGAAACTTGCAACGATTGGGACTGTTACAGGGTCTACATTGGGTGCAACAATAGGAGCAGGTGGATTAGGCGTTTTGATTTTTCGAGGTCTTAAAATGAGGCATTGGAATAAAGTCATTATTGGAACTGTTTTGTGTACGATTCTGGCATTTGCTTCCTCGATCTTATTGCAGGCAATTGAAAATAGAGTAAGAAAAAGAGCGCAGGGTGAGCTGTAATGAAAGTGAAACAGAAAAAAAATAATGCTCTTGGTATGATTGTAACCTTAGCATGCGCTAATACCGCTTTATATGGGCTCCCCTTTATGAGAAGCCAGTTTTATGATATTATGCGGGATGCATTACATCTTACCAATACGCAGCTTAGTACGCTGTTTAGTATTTTTGGCGCTGTTTCTATGGGATCTTATCTTGTGGGAGGGGTTCTTGCAGATTACATTTCTGTCAAAAAGATATTGTTAATTGCTTTGCTCGTATCCGGAGTATTACATCTGTCTGTTATTGCAGTACCCAGTTATATTATACTTTGCTTTATCTTTGGAATTATGGCGGTGACATCCGTTTTGATGTTTTATCCATCATCTATGAAAGTTTTGAATTCATTGAGTGAAGAGAAAAAGGGATCAATATTTGGAAATTATATCGTGGTTATCGATATTCTTGGTATTCTGATTGTCGGAATAGGTCTTTTATTTCTTATGATGACTAAGAATAATACATTTGTATTCAAAAGCATTGTAGCATTGTATGGAGTGATCCATTTTATTGCAGCATTTTTTTTGAACAGACTCTTTAATGAACAAGAATACTGTGATAGGGCTAGAAGGATCAAACTTTCGGAAATTTCGGGTATAATAAAGAATAAAGCTACCTGGGGAGTAGTTGTCATCTTTTTTTGTAACTACTTAATGATAGGGGCACTTACTTATGTGATTCCATTTCTTTCACAGATGTATCATATGGATGAAACTTCTACACTTATTATATCTATTGTCAGAGTAAATATTCTTGCTATTTTTGCGGCCTACTTTGGTGGTAAGATTGTCGATAAAACAGGATCTGCCATCTGTGTTAGTAAGGTTACCTTTATTATTAGCAGTTTATTTGCGATTCTTATTATTGGAAGTTTTCATATCAATGTTCCATTGTGGATTATCATCTTTTCGGTTATGATTATTTCCACTCTGGTTAACGCAGCAAAATCAATTAACATGATTACGATATCGGAAATTCAAATACCGCAAACCTGCATGGGTACGGCAATTGGAATTATTACTTTTTTTGGTTATTCACCAGATGCATTCTACTTTTCTTTTGCAGGATTTGCTATTGACCAGTGGGGGAAACTTGGGTTTGAAATTATCTTTCTCTCATTATTAGTTTGTGGAATTATTGGGGGGATAGCATGTAAATTGCTGGAAAGGAACAAATTATAAAGATATGAATATAAAAAAAATCGATACGAATACCGTACACTTTGCTCTTAAATCTGATGATTGGGTGGTGGTTGATACTAGAAACTCTAACTCTTTTATTGGTTGGTGTATGGAGAGTGAAAAGAAAAAAGGGCATATAAAAGGTGCTACTGACTTTGCGGCGGAATGGATCACATTTCCATTTATCAGTGCATGGTCAACTAAGGAAGAAAGAATCAGAAATATAGAAAATAAGTTCAAAGATAAAAAGTTTTTGCCTGACATGAAGATTATACTTTATGACACAAATGGGACTGATGCTGAAGTTGTGGCTCAGTATTTTTTCGAGAGAGGACTTCAAAATCTATATTATTATAACTTTAATGATTGGGATGGAGATACAACCTGTGTTGATCATTATGAAAAAATGGTTCCGGTTCAATGGGTAAAAAATGTTATTGATGGTAAAAAAACAGAGTTCTATGATGGAGGTCGATATAAAATATTTGAAGTCTCTGAGACGGAAGAACCCTGCAAAGAGTTCCTGGAAGGTCACATTCCGGGAAGTACTCATATCTGGGTCAACGAATTTCAGAAATTTCCTGAACAGTGCATGGCATCCGATGATGTTTTGGAGGAATTCGCTCGCAATAACGGAATTACAGTAGATACAACGGTTATTATTTATGCTATGGGGTATACTGGAGCCAGCCACCTTCTGGCGCTCGTTCTTGAATACATGGGAGTGAAGAATATTCATTGTATCAATGGAAGTAGTCATCAGTGGCTTCAACAGAATTATCCTGTAGAAACAGGATTTGCTGCAAAACAACCGGTAGAGTCTTTTGGAGCAAAGATTCCAGGAAATAAAAACATTGTAGTTAAGATTGAAGAGGCAAGGGAAATAATGCTTGAAACGCATTCTGACCAATTGGTAGATATGCGTTCATGGGAAGAGTATACCGGGGTTACGTCAGGCTATGATTATGTTGAACGAGCTGGAAGAATTCCCAATACTCTGTGGTGTTTTAAAGAACACTGGTATCTTAACCCGGATGAAACGATGGGAAATCCGGAAGAAATGGTTGATCATTGGAAAGAGTGCGGAATTGATTTAAATAAGAGAAATGTATTCTTTTGTGGTGCAGGTGCTTGGTGAGCTTCTACTATTGTGCAGCAAGGTGTTGCTGCAGGGAAGAATGTTGCTTTCTTTGATGGCGGATGGTGCCAGTGGCAGATGGATCCTGATAACCCAGTTGAAATAGGGATTCCTGAACAGTACAAGGAATATGACAAATGAGATAATAAAGAAAAATGGAATTAGAAAACAGATAAAGTTGGTCATGGAGCATATGCACCATGACCGTTTTTAAGTGTAGGTATTTATTCTGAATACAAATGCAGTAAGAAAACCTGAACGAAAGATTAATTGGATCTTTAATCAGTTTGATTCATATTTAAATGATTCTATTTTTTCTTATTCGATTCTGGTTTCGGCATGTCATCGATCAGCTTTTCAATGACCTGTTTCTTCACATAGACATCAAAGGCCAGGCTGCAGATGAATGCAAATTTCTGAAGCATTTCTTTGTTTTCATCCTCAGGTATATCAGCAAATGTTTTCAAAGAATCTCTGTAAATTCTGGTCATGTCTTTTGCTACGGAACCAAAACGTGATTTTTGAAGATTGCAGACTTCTTCGTATATTTCTGTAATAGAAAAATCTTCGTGATTACCGAAATAATCCTTTGTGAGAGGATACAGTAATGTTTCAATATCTTTGATCGAGAGTAAGTTCTTAAAATAGTAGATAAAAATCAAAACAAGAAGATGTTCCTGAGAATATTTTTTCTTTACCGGCGGAGGCAGAAGATTATTCTTCGTATAATTGTTGATCATTGTTTTGGTGAGGATCTTATCATCCTGAAATCGCTTGGTAGAGGATAATCCTTCTTCCATGAATGTTGTCACCTGATCCATATATAAATCGATATTCGGAATATCTTCCGGTTTGATGTAATCAATGCTGTAGATATATTTTAATATGCTGTTCAACATATCTTTTGTATCAATATCCATGTGGTCACCTCCTTGACTTCTATATTATATAGTAATGAAAACCATATCGCAACAATTTTGTTGAAATGTAATCAGATGTGAATTTGACTTTTGACTTTGAAATCGATACAATGAAAAAATGATCCCTTAGTTCGGAATGAACAGATTGGAGAGGAGAAAGAGTATGTTCCGCGTTATTTTGAAAGAGGTAAAAGAATATAAACGTGCATCCATTGTGACTCCTGTTTTTATGATTTTGGAAGTGCTGATGGAGATGGTGATTCCATTCCTGATGGCATCCATCATTGACGAGGGAGTGAACAAAGGAAATATCGAACACATTTACAGGGTGGGAGTGATTATGGTCGCTGCCGCTCTGTTCGGTCTGCTTGCCGGACTTGCAGGAGGTCGTTATGGCGCAAAGGCAAGTGCCGGACTTGCGAAAAACTTACGTGAGACGATTTTTAATAAAATTCAGACATTCTCGTTTGCGAATATCGATAAATTCAGTACCGCGGGACTGGTTACGCGTCTTACGACAGATATCACCAATATTCAGAATGCATATCAGATGGTTCTGCGTATGTCCATGAGAGCGCCGGCAAGTATTATCTGTGCGATGGCGATGGCATTTTTTATCAATGTAAAGCTTGCAACGATCTATCTGGTCTCAGTTTTGCTTCTTGGAGGTATTTTGTTCTTTCTTATCAGTAAAGTGACCAGATATTTCCAGATGGCTTTTCCGAAATATGATGAATTGAATGCATCCGTGCAGGAGAATGTATCTGCAATCCGTGTTGTGAAAGCATATGTAAGAGAAGATGAAGAGACCGGAAAGTTCAGGCGTGCGAGTGAGAATATTTATAAAATATTTGTGAAAGCAGAGAATATTATTTCACTGAATGCACCGATTATGCAGACTACTGTTTACACGTGTATTCTGCTGATCAGCTGGATGGGAGCGAAGATGATTGCTTCATCGGCACTTACGACAGGAGAGTTAATGAGTCTGCTGGCATATTGTATGAATATTTTGATGAATCTCATGATGCTTTCCATGGTCTTTGTCATGCTGTCCATGAGTATGGCATCGATTCGCCGAATCAGTGAAGTGCTGGAGGAAGAGAGTACGATCCATAATCCGGAACATCCGATTATGGATGTTCCTGATGGAAGTATCGAGTTTAAAGAAGTGGATTTTTCTTATAATCAGGCGTCCGCACCTGCGCTGCTGGCGATTGATCTCAAGATTCTATCCGGCGAAACGATCGGAGTGATCGGAGGAACAGGAAGCGCGAAAACAACACTCGTGAATCTGATCAGCCGCCTGTATGATGTGACGGCAGGCGAGGTACTTGTCGGAGGACATAACGTAAAAGACTATGATATGGAAGTGCTGAGAAACCAGGTTTCTGTTGTGCTTCAGAACAATGTGCTGTTCTCAGGGACAATTCTTGACAATCTTCGATGGGGCGACAGTGAAGCAACACCGGAAGAATGCAGGAGAGCATGTGAGCTTGCATGTGCACATGAATTTATCGAGAAGTTTCCTGACGGATATGACACATATATTGAACAGGGTGGAACGAATGTATCAGGAGGACAGAAACAGAGACTTTGCATTGCGAGAGCGCTGCTGAAGAAGCCGAAGATCCTCATTCTTGATGACAGTACGAGTGCGGTAGACACAGCAACCGATGCGAAGATCAGAAGAGCATTTCGCGAGGAAATTCCAAACACGACAAAAATTATTATCGCGCAGCGTATTTCGAGTATACAGGATGCAGACAGGATCATTGTCATGGAAGACGGATGTGTGGACGGATTCGGAACGCATGAGGAATTATTAAAATCAAATCAGATCTATCGCGAGGTCTACGAATCTCAGACAAAAGGCGGCGGAGATTTTGATGAGAAGGCAGGTGAATAGATATGGCAAATCCAAGACAGACGAGAGGGATGAAACCGAATGTGAAAAATCCCGGAAAATTATTCAAAAGAATGATGGCTTATATATTCCGTAACTATAAGGTTCATTTCTTTGTTGTTGTGATCCTGATCTTCGTTGGTGTTCTGGCAAATGTTCAGGGGACTCTTTTTATGCAGAAGCTGATCGATGATTATATTACGCCGTATCTGCTTACCGATCATCCGAACTTTGCACCGCTTGCCCGGGCGATTGCAAAAGTTGCCGGATTTTACGCATGCGGTGTCATTTCTGTTTTTATCTATAATCGGATCATGGTAGTTGTGACACAGGGAACATTAAGAAATCTGAGAAATGATCTGTTTACGCACATGGAAAAGCTTCCGATCCGATTCTTTGATACGCATGCACATGGCGATATCATGTCTGTGTATACAAACGATATCGATACGCTCAGACAGATGATCAGTCAGAGTATTCCGCAGTTTCTGAACAGCGGCATTACGATCGTCAGTGTGCTGATCAGTATGATCATTTTGAGTGTTCCTCTTACCATTCTCACGCTTCTGATGGTTGGAGTCATGTTGTTCTGTACGGGAAAGGCTACCGGACAGAGCAGTAAATATTTTGTGAAACAGCAGCAGAATCTCGGCAGAGTCAATGGTTATATCGAAGAGATGATGAATGGACAGAAGGTCGTGAAAGTATTCTGTCATGAGGAACAGAGCAAAGCAGAGTTTAAACAGTTGAATGATCAGTTGTTTGAGAGTGCAGACAAGGCTAATACATTTGCAAATATCCTTGGTCCGATCAATGCACAGCTTGGTAATGTAAGCTATGTTTTGTGTGCGATTGTTGGAGGTATTCTGGCACTGAATGGTATCGGCGGCTTTACACTTGGAGGGCTTGCAAGTTTCCTGACTTTTAACAAAAGCTTCAGTATGCCGATCAATCAGATCAGTATGCAGTTCAATTACATTATCATGGCGATGGCTGGTGCGGAGCGTATTTTTTCGCTTCTGGATGAAGAAGTCGAAACAGATGATGGCTATGTAACCCTTGTCAATGCGAAAGAAGCAGATGGTAAACTTGTTCCGACAGAGGAACGAACAGGACGCTGGGCATGGAAACATACACACCGATCTGATGGAACAACCGATTATGTAGAAGTAAAGGGAAATGTTGTCTTCGATGATGTGGATTTTGGATATACCGATGAAAAGATCGTGCTTCATAATATCAAGTTATATGCGAACCCGGGACAGAAGATCGCGTTTGTAGGTTCAACCGGAGCGGGAAAGACAACGATCACAAATCTGATCAACCGATTCTACGATATTCAGGACGGCAAGATCCGATACGACGGTATTAATATCAATAAGATCAAAAAATCAGATCTCAGAAGATCCCTTGGAATCGTTCTTCAGGATACACATCTGTTTACCGGAACAGTGATGGAAAATATCCGGTTCGGAAAGCTCGGCGCGACAGATGAGGAAGTGATCAGTGCCGCAAAGCTTGCAAACGCAGACGGATTTATCAGAAGACTCCCGGATGGATATGACACAATGCTTACCGGCGACGGGGCAAACTTAAGCCAGGGGCAGAGACAGCTTCTGTCTATCGCCAGAGCTGCCATTGCAGATCCGCCGGTACTGATCCTTGATGAGGCGACCAGCTCGATCGATACACGAACAGAGCGTATCGTGCAGGAAGGAATGGACCGTCTGATGGCAGGAAGAACGACCTTCGTGATCGCACATCGCCTGTCAACAGTCAGGAATTCCGACTGTATCATGGTGCTTGAGCAGGGACGTATCATTGAGCGTGGAACGCATGATGAGTTGATAGAAGAAAAAGGTAAATATTACCAGTTATATACAGGAAATGCAATCAGTGCATAATAATGAATTCGGAGGAAAAAGAGTGACGAATTTAGGCATGTTAAATACACCGCAGCGGGAAGCTGTGTGTCATACAGAAGGACCGCTTCTTATTTTGGCAGGAGCCGGTTCGGGAAAAACAAGAGTATTGACGCACAGGATCGCTTATCTGATCGAAGAGATGGGAGTGAACCCGTGGAATATACTGGCGATCACATTTACGAATAAGGCAGCAGGAGAAATGCGCGAACGTGTAGACCGTATTGTTGGATATGGGGCAGAGAGTATATGGGTGAGCACGTTTCATTCCACCTGTGTCCGTATTTTGAGAAGATATATTGATCGACTGGGATATGATACAAACTTCACGATATACGATACAGATGATCAGAAAACTTTAATGAAAGATATCTGTAAGCATTTACAGATTGACACGAAAGTTTTTCGCGAGAGAAATCTTCTCGCGACCATCTCATCCGCGAAAAACGAGATGATCGGGACAGAAGAATACCGTCTTCGTGCAGAAGGAGATTATGGAAGAAGAAAAATCGCTTCTGTTTATGAAGAATATGAGAAACAGATGAAGGCGAACAATGCGCTTGATTTTGACGATCTTCTTGTTAAGACAGTGCAGCTGTTTCTCACACAGCCGGACGTTCTTGAGTATTACCAGGATCGTTTCCGTTATATTATGGTCGATGAGTATCAGGATACAAATACGGTGCAGTTTCGCTTTGTCAGTCTGCTGGCTGCAAAATACCGGAATCTCTGTGTAGTAGGTGACGATGATCAGTCCATCTACAAATTCCGTGGGGCAAACATCAAAAATATTCTTGATTTTGAGAATGTATTTCAGGATGCAAAAGTGATCAAGCTGGAGCAGAATTATCGTTCTACAGGAACGATCCTGAATGCGGCAAATGCCGTGATCCGCAACAATGTCGGAAGAAAATCAAAAACACTCTGGACAGAGAATGGCGAAGGCGAAAAGATCAGGCTCAGGCAGTTTGATTCCGGGTTTGATGAGGCAGAGTATATCGTCGATGATATCAAAGCTCATGTGAACAACGGGGAAGGAAATTATAATGATTTTGCGATCCTCTACCGGACGAATGCACAGTCCCGTCTGTTTGAGGAAAAATTTGTGACAGCAAATATTCCATATAAGATCGTCGGGGGAATCAACTTCTATTCCCGTAAGGAGATCAAAGATATCCTTGCATATTTGAGGACAATCGACAATGCAAAGGATGATATTGCGGTGCGAAGGATCATCAATGTGCCAAAACGAGGTATTGGCCTTACAAGTGTGAACCGTGTGCAGGATTATGCACTTTCCAGAGAAATCGGATTCTATGATGCACTTCGTGGAGTCGATGCAATCCCGAATATAGGAAGAGGTGTATCGAGACTGGAATCATTTGTAGCTTTGATTGAGCATTTTAAGATGGAGGCAAAGGAGAAGCTCATCTCAGAGCTTGTGGATATGATTCTGGAAGAAACTGGGTATCTGGAGGAACTGAAGAGCGAAGGCGAAGTAGAGGCTGAGAGCCGGATGGAGAACATCGAGGAGTTTAAGAATAAGATCATTGCTTATGAAGAGCACTGTGCAGACCAGGGTGATCCGATTACATTGAATGGTTTCCTTGAAGAAGTTGCTCTTGTAGCAGATATTGACAGTCTGGAAGAGGACAGTGATTATGTTGTACTCATGACACTTCACAGTGCGAAGGGGCTTGAGTTCCCATATGTATATCTCGCAGGAATGGAAGATGGAATTTTTCCGAGTTATATGACAGTCACTTCTGATGATCCGACAGAGGTGGAGGAAGAGAGAAGACTTTGCTATGTGGGAATCACAAGGGCAAAGCAGGAACTTACACTTACCTGTGCGAGACGCCGTATGGTTCGCGGGGAGATGCAGTACAATAAACTGTCACGTTTCTTAAAAGAAATTCCGCTTGATCTTCTGTCAAATGGTGAAGTGTTCAAACGAGAGAAGCCTGATGCAGAGGAAAAGAATGTTTATCGTCAGGCAAAACAGCTGTTTCGTACGAAAGCATTCCAGACGAAGCCGGTGCAGCAGTTTAAAGTATCCGGTGGCCATGGACCGGGATATGATGTGGGAGACCGTGTACATCATATGAAGTTTGGAAATGGACTTGTGACAAATATCGTCGAAGGCGGAAGAGACTACGAGGTGACGGTAGAATTTGACAATGTCGGCGTGAAAAAGATGTTTGCAACATTTGCAAAACTTAAGAAAATCGAAGAGTAAGATATATAAAACGCAGTGAGAGATGATCCACTGCGTTTTCTTGTATAACAGGAAAATCCTTTGGAATCTCTTGTTACATATAACACACTATGTGAGACGATGCGAAGCTCACGGCAAGTTATAGTGATATCCGGTCTATGACGTCTGCTGCTTTTAAAGCACATTCCATAATATATCGCGTCTCTTCCGGTAATTTATCGAGCGGTGCACCTTCATAAGGCAAACCGGTGAGGAACGATTGCGATAATTGATAAAGTGGAGATTGGAGCTCATCGGATTCTTCGATATAAGCATCTCCCTGCGCTTCCATATCAACCGTGTCTTGATGTTTTCCCAGTGCCATGACATTTAGCATTTCAAGAATAATGGCGAAGTGCTCATCGTCCCATGCGGACAGATACATACATTTGCAAATACCTTTATTAAAAAATGGCTTGTCCGAGAAACAGTCCAAAAGCTCCTTCATCCTTGTAAGATGTAATGAATTCTGAAATAATGACTGGCTTTCTAAATCTTTTATGCATTGATGCTTAAAACTCATAGCTACACCCTCCAACATACTCAATCCTTATAGTATATTGTAAAATAAATTGGGTAAAATTTCATCCGGAAATTATGTCTGAAGTATATTTTTTTATAATATTTTCTGAGAGGAGCACTTTATTTTCACAACGGTATCAATGTATGTTATGATAAATTAGTATGAAAGAGCTATTATATTATTTTCAGGGATTCGAAAGAAACAATCAGCTTTGGTATTGGTCTTGCAATTGCTTTCGGTTTTTTACTTGTTGAGATTGCAACGCGATATATCAGATGGAGATAAATGAAAGAGAGGAAGTAGAAAATGGCGGATATTATCATGAAAAATGAAACATTGGAAATTGGTATTCATTTACACGGTGCAGAACTGAAATCTCTGCGCAAACTCAGCACGGATACAGAGTATCTGTGGTGTGCAGATCCGGTATACTGGAACCGGACATCGCCGGTGTTGTTCCCTTTCGTGGGCGGTGTGAAGAATGGAATTTACCGTCATGAAGGGAAAGTATACCGGATCGGGCAGCATGGATTTGCCAGAGACAGAGAGTTTACACTTCTTAACCAGACAGAGGATACGGCATGGTTTGTACTGGAGGATGATGAGGAGAGCAGGAAGATCTATCCATTTGCTTTCCGTTTGGAAATTGGTTATCAGTTGCTGAAAGATGGCGTTAAGGTGATGTGGAAAGTGAAGAATCCGGCAGAGGAAGTGATGTATTTTTCCATCGGAGCACATCCGGCATTCAACTGTCCATTGAGGCAGGGAGAAAAGCAGACCGAATATCAGATCTGTCTGCAGGATAAAGAAGGAAAAGTTTTGAATGAATTTGAGAACACGATCTTCGGACAGGGCGGAACAGTGACTCTTCGTCATGAGACAGTGAAACTTGAAGATGGAATCCTGCCAATCACCGAGACACTTTTCGACAATGACGCAAAGGTGATCGAGAACGGACAGGTACAGCGAGTGGTGCTTCTGGATGGAAGCGGAGAAGAGTACCTTGCGGTAGAATTCGATGCCCCGTTAGTTGGCATCTGGTCGCCGCCGAAGAAGCAGGCTCCGTTTGTCTGCATTGAGCCGTGGTATGGAAGATGTGACAGCGAAGTGTTTGACGGTGAGTTAAAAGATCGTGAATGGGAGCAGGTGCTTCAGCCGGGAGAAGAATTCCGGGCAGAGTATAAGATTGTGGTATAGGTGAGATGCTAAATGACCGTGTGCGCAATGAAATCACCTATTACTTGTGTCTGTCGGCAAAAAAAATGTAGTAATCCAGAATAGATAATGATATAATACCAGTAAGTAAAATCGTAAAGGAAGGAAACGAGTATTTTTCCTGTGAAATGATAATGAAAGGAGCAGAAGCATGAACATTAATAAAAGTAAAATCGAAGAGATTTTGGCAGCTTCAAAGTTAAATGAATTAATCAATAAAAAAGAGGAAGAAGAGAAACAGTGCAAAGCTATTCTTATCGTACTGGCGATCATCGGAGTGATTGCAGCAGTTGCAGGAATTGCTTATGCAGTATATTGTTTTGTTACACCGGATTATCTTGAAGACTTCGAGGATGATTTTGAAGATGATTTCGATGATGACTTCTTCACTGATGAGGATGAAGAATAGGATCTGATTTCTGAAGGCAGAGCTGAAAGGCTCTGCTTTTTTTGTTTCACAGAATTTTAAAACTTCTAACAAATTTTGGTCATAAAACAGATGATAAAATGACTCCAGCATATCAAGTTAAAACAGGAGGATGAACACGTATGTATATTTTGAAGAATGCATGGAGGAGCATTACCCGTTCAAAGGGGAGAAATTTGCTGATCGGTATTATCATCTTTGTGATTGCAGTTTCTTCCTGTGTAGCATTGTCAATTCAGGAAGCTGCGAAGCAGGCGAAGGAAAGTAGCATGGAGCAGCTTGAGATAACCGGACAGATTACCATGAACCGGCAACAGATGATGGCAGGGAGAGGAAGCCGGGAAGAGATGAAAGATGCTCTGGCAGATATGGAAATGATGTCACTGGAAGAGATGAAAGAATATGCTCAGTCTGAATATGTGAAGAGCTTCTATTATACGATATCTGCGTCTGTGAACGGAGGAGATGATATTGAGGCAGTAGATGTCAGTGGAACGGTATCAGACACAGAATCATCAGAAATTGCCGGTGATGTCAGAATGCAGACAGATGCTGCTATGCCAGAGGGCGGTGATATGGGCCGCGGACGGATGGGAGAACAGGGAGATTTTACGATAACAGGTTATAGTTCTGATGAAGCAATGCTTAGTTTTCTCAATGGCGGCAGCCGTGTCGTGGATGGGGAAATGTTCCCTGAGAATGATACCGGGTACCAGTGTATTATCAGCAGTGAACTGGCAACCTATAATGAACTTGAAACAGGTGATACGATCACTCTGACGAATCCAAATAACGAAGAAGAGAGCTATACATTTACCATCAGCGGTATCTATGAAAGTACGGAAACATCGGATTCAGCTGGAAACATGATGAGAAATTTCTCAGCAGCCTATGATACAGCAAACCAGATATATACCAGTTATGAGAATTTAAAGGATATTGCAGATACTTCAGAAACATCTGCAGTGGTGTCAACGGATGAGACTACCGGAATGGAGATGTCAACAGCACTTAGAACGCAGGAAAATGGTACGTATACCTTTGCAGATATAGAAGATTATGAGAAGTTCAAGGAAGAAACAGATGAGCAATTGGGAGATTATTATACTGTCACTTCAAATGATGTGTCTGCCTATGAACAGAGCCTCCTTCCACTGGAAAATCTGAGCAGGTACGCAGCGTACTTCCATGCAGTAGTGTTGATTATTGGCGGAATCATCCTTGTCGTGCTCAATATTTTCAACATTCGTGAGCGTAAATATGAGATTGGAGTTCTTGCTGCTATTGGAATGAAAAAAGGAAAGATCGGAATTCAATTCGTGACAGAACTTCTGTGCGTTACGTTCCTTTCTATTTTCATCGGAGCCGGAGCCGGTGCGGCTGTGTCCGTTCCAGTTACGAATCAGCTGCTGGAGCAGCAGATCGAGAGCAGTGCAAATGCGAGGGAAGAACAGATACAGAGCTTTGGCAGAGAAATGGGAAGTATGCCGGGTGGCGGTTTTAAAGGTGGCGAAATGCTTGATGAAAGTGCTCAGGAAGAAAAAGAATTTGGTGAAGGGTCAGCGTTGACTGTAAGAAATTATATCAGTCAAGTGGATTCTGCAACGAACTTCCGTGTCATTGTTCAGCTTATTTTAATTGGAATCCTGTTAACCATCGTATCCGGATGTGTCGCAATCGTATTTATTCTGCGTTATGACCCGTTGAGAATACTAAGCAACAGAGATTAGGGGAGGAAAAGACAATGAGTGTATTAAAATTAGATCATGTAAGCTTTGCGTACGAAAATGGGAGTGCATGCGTACTGAAAAATCTCTCCTATGAATTTGAGAAGGGAAGAATGTACAGTATCGTTGGCCGTTCGGGAGCAGGAAAAACAACACTTCTTTCTCTGCTGTCTGGTCTGGCAGTACCTACAGAGGGAACGATTTATCTGGAGGATAAGGACATTAAACAGATTGATAAATATGAATATCGGAGCCGTTATGTCGGAGTGATCTTTCAGAGTTTCAATCTTCTGCCTAAACTGACTGCAGTGGAGAATGTGATGCTTTCCATTGATATTGCAGGTAAAAAATCTGGAAATAAGGAAGCCCATGCAATGGAGCTTTTGAAAGAAATGGGGCTCAGTGAGGATGAAAGCAGGAGAAGGGTGCTGAAGCTGTCTGGAGGACAGCAGCAGAGAGTTGCGATTGCAAGAGCGCTTTCTTATGAGCCGGAGATTATCCTGGCAGATGAACCGACCGGGAACCTTGACAGAGAGACGCAGTGGGAGATTATGGATATTTTTAAACGACTTGCTCACGAAGAACAGAAATGTGTAATACTGGTGACACATTCGCCTGAGGTGGCAAAGGCATCAGATGAGATATTTGAATTAGGAACGGGTGTTTTTTGAAACCCGTTCCTAATTTGAATCTGTCATATGAGAAACAGATTCAGATGAAGTCTGAGAAAATCAAGGCAATACTGGATGAAGCTTTTGGTAAATGTGCTCAATATACTGTACATGATTCTTATGGAAATTGCCTTTTGAAATGTAAAAGAAAAAGTATTAGAATATAAATAACAGCGAGCAGCATTGATGCGTAAGACCAGTTGCGCATTTGTGCTGCTCATATTATTTTTACACAGTTACAAAGATGGTTAAGAAGTAGCAGGGAGATGGTTTTGTGAAATATGAAATTGGAGATTTTGTCAGCAAGTCTTATACTGGAATATGCAGGGTAGAGGATGTTCTGCATTTGGATATCAATGGTGCAAAAAGTGACAAATTATATTATTTGTTAATACCGATCGATAGCAGGACGGATAAAATCTATGTTCCGGTTTCCGCTACTGATATGAACCTGAGATTATGTATGACATCGGAAGAGGCATGGGAATTCATTAAACGAATTCCTGAAATTGAGGCAACCTGGATCAGTAATGAGAAAATGCGGGAACAGAAATACAAAGAAATAATAAAATCGAACAATCCGGAGGCATTGGTCTCAGTCATAAAAATGATTTATCAGAGAAAAAAAGAAAGGGTTGAACAGGGAAAAAAGGGAACAGCGGCTGATGAAAAATATTTTCAGATGGCAGAGAAACTGTTGCATGCGGAACTTGGAGTGGCTCTTGGAAAATCAAAGCAGGAAATCTGCCAGCTGATTACAGATTATATTGAAAAAAAAGTAGAGTATTAATTATATAGACTAAAACAAAAGCGTGTAGCCCATGGCGTAAATCCAGCATTCGTCAGGTTATGCGCTATTTTTATGCAAAGGAAAGGTGAAGAATATGGAACATTCAAATCAATTTTTAGGAACCGAAAGTATAGGAAAACTCATGAGGAAATATGCAGTTCCCTGTATTATTTCGCTTCTTGTCGGGGCACTTTACAACATTGTTGACCAGATTTTTATTGCAAATGCCAGTTATCTTGGCTCTTATGGAAATGCAGCTAATACGGTAGTTTTTCCTTTGACTGTGGTAGCACTTGCGATCGCGGTTATGATCGGAGATGGCTGTTGTGCTTTTGTCAGCATCAGTCTGGGCAAAAAGGAAATTCACACAGCAAAGAAAAGCGTAGGAAACTCTGTGATTTTGATGATCGTCTGTGGAGTAATTCTAACAGCCTTTTATCTGGCTTTTTCAGAACAGATTATTACTGTATTTGGGGGCACTGTGAATGCGGAAACCTATCATCATTCCAGAGAATATTTCTTTTATATCTCTCTTGGGATTCCGTTTTATATGTTTGGCCAGGCAATGAACCCGGTGATACGTGCAGATGGAAATCCGAAATTTGCCATGGTTTCCACGCTTTTGGGAGCTGTTGTGAATATCATTCTTGATCCGGTTTTCATTTTTGTATTTCAATGGGGAATGATGGGAGCTGCAGTTGCAACAGTTATCGGGCAGATTGTAACCGCCATCCTGGCAGTCTGGTATCTGATGCATATGAAGGCAATTAAGCCGGAGAAAGGAGATTATTGTCTTGCAGGAAGCATATGTAAAAAAACACTGATTCTGGGAATTACCAGTTTTCTGTCTCAGATCAGTCTGGTGGCTGCGATGGCTGCCATTAACAATATGATCCGAAAATATGGAGCTCTTGACCCCGTATTTGGTCAGGAACAGTATGCCCAGATTCCGATGGCGGTCGTTGGAATTGTCATGAAATTCTTCCAGATCGTGATTTCTATCGTAGTTGGAATGGCAGCAGGATGCATCCCGATTGTGGGATTTAATATGGGAGCAGGAAAAAAGCAGCGTGTAAAGGAACTGTTTATAAAATTATTGACTGCGGAAGCGCTGGTTGGCTTTGTGTCTTTGATTCTGGTGGAATTTTTCCCAAAACAGCTGATTGGTATTTTTGGTGCCGCGAATGAGAGTGTTTATTATACGGAATTTGCGGTCAAAGCATTCCGGATTTATCTTTGTCTGATGGTTTTTGCCTGTGTGAATAAGGCATGTTTTATTTTCCTTCAGGCTATGGGGAAAGCATTGGCATCTACGATGCTGTCATTGATCCGGGAAGTTGTATTTGGTGTTGGATTTGCACTGTTGCTTCCCCTTATCTGGGGATTGGATGGGGTGCTGTATTCTATGCCGGCATCTGATCTGCTTACCTTTATTGTTGCTGCGTTATTAATTATCGGAACTTATAAAGAATTGAATCGGAAAGAGGAGGAAAGGTAATTATGAAGAACAGAATCATTACAATCAGTCGTGAATTTGGAAGCGGCGGACGCACCATAGGAAAGCAGACTGCAGAAAAACTGGAAATTCCATGTTACGATGCGGAATTGATTCATAAGATGGCTGTGGAAAGTGGATTTAGTGAAGACTATGTAAAAGAATCTGGAGAAGAAGCTCCGGGAGGATTTTTGACGAATGCTTTTACAACCCGCGCTTTTGGACCTACAAATGGGGATCTTTTATGGGAAATACAGTATAAGATCATAACGGAACTTGCAGAAAAAAGTTCATGTGTAATCGTAGGAAGATGTGCAGATTATATTTTAAGAGACAAAGCAGATTGCCTTAATGTATTTATTCATGCAAATAAGAAATTTCGTGCAAAAAGACTTGTTGATGTTTATGGAGAACGTGATATTTCTCCGGAACAGCGCCTCAGGGATAAAGATAAACGACGGGAAGCTTATCACCGTTTTTACACAGGTATGAAATGGGGATATGCTGAAAATTATCATGTAACATTAGACAGCGGTGTACTTGGTATAGAGAAATGCGTGAATCTCATTACTCAATTGTACTAATAGATCATTCATAGAATATGTGATTCAGAATATACAGAGATTGTAAGCATTCCTTGTGAAAAGATGTACGATAAAGTGTTTGGAAACGATTAAGAAAAGGTTTCCCCAAAAGCGGAAGTATGTTATTTTATATAATGAAATTCAGATTATATAAATGAAAAAAGGATGGATCGATATTACAATGAAAAAAGGACAGATTTTGCAGGGAATCATAGAGAAAGTCGAATTCCCGAATAAAGGAATTGTACGTGTTGAAGGGGAAGATAAGCCTGTGATCGTAAAGAATGGAATCGCAGGACAGAAAGTCGAACTCTCTGTAAATAAAATCAGAAAAGGGAAAGCAGAAGGAAGAATTCTGAATGTACTGGAACCGGCAGCAGATGAATGTGAGTCCCCGTGTCCACATTTTGGAGCTTGTGGTGGATGTACGTATCAGAATCTGCCTTATGAGAAGCAGCTTCAGATGAAATCACAGCAGGTGAAAGAGATGATGGATGAGGCTGTGAATGGGGACTATATCTGGGAGGGTGTAAGCCCAAGCCCTGTACAGTCTGCATACCGCAATAAGATGGAATTTTCTTTTGGAGATGAATACAAGGATGGACCATTGTCTCTTGGAATGCATAAGAGAGGAAGTTTCCATGATATCGTCAATGTATCTGAATGTCAGATCGTAGATGAAGATTATAGAAAGATTCTTACATGCACGCTGAACTGTGCGAGGGAGAGTGGGCTGCCTTACTATCATCGGATGAGACATACCGGATTTTTCCGTCACCTGCTTGTGAGAAAAGCGGTAAAGACAGGGGAGATCTTGGTTGATCTTGTTACGACAACGGAGTATGACAGCTTTGATTTTGCCGGATGGGTAAATGCATTGCTTGCTATTGAATTAGATGGGAAGATTGCAGGGATTCTCCACACAAAGAATGACAGCGTTGCTGATGTAGTAAAGGATGAGGGGACGGAAGTTCTGCATGGACAAAGCTATTTTTATGAAGAATTGCTCGGACTGAAATTCAAGATTACTCCATTCTCATTCTTCCAGACAAACTCACTTGGAGCAGAAGTATTGTATGAGAAAGCAAGAGAATACATTGGTGATACGAAGGATAAAGTAGTATTTGACCTGTACAGCGGAACAGGAACGATTGCACAGATTCTTGCTCCGGTAGCAGAAAAAGTAGTGGGTGTAGAAATCGTGGAAGAAGCGGTGGAAGCTGCGAAAGAAAATGCTGCTTTGAATGGTCTTTCCAATTGTACTTTCTGGGCAGGTGATGTACTGAAAGTGATCGATGAGCTTGGAGAAGTGCCGGATCTGATCATGCTTGATCCGCCGAGAGACGGAGTGCATCCGAAGGCTCTCGAGAAGATCACGAATTTCGGTGTTCCGCGAATGGTCTACATCGCATGTAAGCCGACAAGCCTTGCAAGAGATCTTGAGATGCTTCAGGGAAGAGGTTATAAGGTGGAGCGAATCGCATGCGTGGATTTATTCCCGTCGACCTATCATGTGGAATGCGTCACATTGCTACAAAGGGTGAAGTAGTAAAAATCCTTGATT
>JAUNDE010000059.1 GCA_030526265.1 Eubacteriales bacterium
ATCTGGAAAGAATGATGAGTTATGCTAAGTATCGTAGAAAGATGCTTAGCATTTTTTATGTAACAGGAAATTCCTCTGGAATCTCCCTGTTACATAAAACACACTACGTGTGACGATGCGCAGCTCGCGGAAAGGAAAATGCTGCATTGCAGCCCGCTCGCGCGCGGAGATTGCGCATGAAGCGCAATCTATTTTTAGAAATTATGTTAGAAGGAGAGTTGGTAAAGATGGAAATACTGAAATCAGAGAATTTGAAAAAATATTATGATGAGAACACGGTACCGGTGAAGGCACTTGACGGAGTGGATATTACGATCGATCAGGGAGAGTTTGTTGCAATTGTGGGAACATCCGGAAGTGGTAAGTCAACACTGTTAAATATGCTGGGAGGACTGGACAGGCCGACTTCGGGTTCTGTGACCGTGGACGGAAAGAAGATCTTTGAGTTAACAGATGAAGAATTGACAATCTTTCGAAGAAGGAAGATCGGATTTGTATTCCAGGCATTTAACCTGGTTCCGGTATTAACCGTCTATGAAAATATCGTGCTTCCGATTCAGTTAGATGGAAATTCCGTTGACGAGGAATTTGTGAATCAGGTAATCGAGTCCCTGGGTCTGAAAGAAAAGGTAGAGAACCTTCCAAACCAGCTGTCAGGGGGACAGCAGCAAAGGGTTGCCATAGCAAGAGCATTGGCCACAAAACCGTCCATCATATTGGCTGATGAGCCGACAGGAAATCTGGATTCGAAGACGAGTCAGGATGTTTTGGGATTACTGAAAATGACCAGTGTGAAATTCAAACAGACGATCGTTATGATTACGCATAATGAAGAAATCGCTCAGATGGCTGATCGAATCATTCGAATTGAAGATGGCAAAGTATACGGGGGAGGAAAGGCAAATGCGTAAAGTAAAGAATCAGAAATGCCTTTCCAATATTTCGAGGAAAAGCATGCTGGCGAATAAGAAAAGAAATATCATTCTTTTGATCGCGATCGTGCTTACCACTGTTATGCTTACCACGCTATTCACAGTGGGCAGCAGCATCATGAAATCAATGGAAATCAGTACGACCTATCAGGTTGGAACAAGCTACCATGCAGGCTTTAAATTTCTGACACAGGAAGAATATGACGAATTGTCAACGGACACCCGTATTATCGACCTTTCTTATAACATTATTGCAGG
The DNA here is from genome assembly GCA_030526265.1 of Eubacteriales bacterium. Lineage (GTDB taxonomy): Bacteria > Bacillota > Clostridia > Lachnospirales > Lachnospiraceae > Claveliimonas. The sequence continues at coordinate 1,191 of JAUNDE010000059.1, forward strand.
TATTCCTGAGAGTGAAGAATTGAATGAGGATTACACGGAAATCAGATATACAGAAGCTGAGAGTGCAAAGAAAAGCTATTCCTATCCAAGTCAGGGAAAGCTCCCAGAGAAGTATCATGAAGTTGCAACCTGTACGACTGTGCTGGATGCTTTTGGCTTACCCCATGAACTTGGTCAGACGATTCATCTGAAAATGAGCAATGGATTTACCACGTATGAAGGTGACTTTTATGTATGTGGCATCTGGGAAAAACCTGCCAGCACAGTTGCGAACGAGATTTATGTATCAAAGGCCTTCCAGGAAGAGTTTTCACCTGTCTGGAAAAACAGAGAAGATTATGATCGATCCATTCAGGCAGCCTCATATTGCGGTTCGATCAACCCGGGTTTCAACTTCAGGACCTCGTTTAACATTTCAGGGCAGATGGATCGGTTGAAGGAAAGACATGGGTTTGGTCCTGAGATCAATGATGGTATAAACTGGGCTTATGCAGCCAGTGAGCTGGATTTTACTTCCGTAATGATCGTGGCAATTATTTTGTTCATGATCATTCTGTCGGGGTATTTGATCATTCATAATATATTCTTAATTGCGGTGACATCCGATATCCATTATTACGGATTGCTGAAAACTATTGGAACAACCAACAGACAGTTAAAGAAAATCGTGCTGAAACAGGCTCTTATACTTAGCCTTATTGCCATTCCAACAGGCCTGGTGCTGGGCTTTGTAACATCATACTTTGTTTTCCCGTTTATCGTTGTCAATCTGGCAATTCAAAAATGTGAGATCATTCCAAATATCTGGGTATTTGTGATCTGTGCACTTTTTTCCTGGTTTACCGTGAGAATCAGCTGCGAAAAGCCGTTCAGATTTATAAGAAAAATATCGCCGGTTGAAGCGGTAAGGTATAACGATACGACGGTAGGGAAACTGTCAAAGAAAAGAAAGAGTAAAAAAGTAACCACGTTTTCCATGGCATGGGAAAATCTGAAGAGAAATAAACGCAGAACGGTTGCAGTTTTGTTATCGATGGCGTTAAGTATTGTAATGGTCAATGTTACCGTATCGATGGTGGCATGCATGGATAAGGAAAAATATATTTCAAACTTTGCCAATGCGGATTTTACCATTGCGGATGCATCGATTCTAAATGCTACTTCATTTGAAAATGTTTGTGATGGAGTTAGCCTGCAGGATATGCAGGCATTGGAAAGCAGTCTGGAAGTAGAAGAATCCGGTGCAATTTATATGTCAGAGTCACTGCAGCATCTGGAAGGGACACCATATGAGCGTTTCGTGGCACTTTATGAAGAACATCCGGACTGGTTTATCTATGATATGTCACAAAAGGAAAGCTATGATCAGCTGGTTTACGATAATAAGAGCATATCTTCACATATTTATGGAGTGAACCGGATTGTCTTTGATCAGATGGAAATGGATACGGAGGCTTTGGACTATGAAACCTTTTGCTCCGGAGACTATGCAATTGTTTCTTCTCCTGTCGAAGGAGGAAGTGACGACAGCGAATATGCCTATTATCATGTTGGAGATAAGATAACAGTAGATTTTCCCGATGGGAGCAGCAAGGAGTATGAGGTGATTGGAATTGGAGATGTGAGCCAGTCTATGGGACCGGAACATTCACATGGAATGGATATCTATATTACGATTCCGTCGAAGGAATACAGGGAAGTCATTCCGGATACCAAAGGAGCTCTTAAATACTTCATAAATGTAAAAGAGGATCATATCGATGCAGCCGAAGTGTATATCTCCGATTATTGTGAGAATATCAGCGCAGACCTGGATTACACCTCAAGAGGGACGTATTTGGAAGATTTCAATGAGACGATTCAGACATTCCTTATCATCGGAGGTGCTTTAAGCGCAATTCTTGCATTGATTGCCATATTAAATATGATCAATCTGACCTATACCTCCATTCATGAAAGAAAGCAGGAATTATCCGTGCTTGGCGCCATTGGAATGACAAAGAAACAAATCGCAGCTATGTTATCTTATGAAGGAATATTCAGAGTTTTCCTTACATTTGCATTGGTGCTTACCATAGGGCAGCTCCTCAACTATGCAATTGTCTATCTGATGGCAGGAAGTATGATTATGTTTAGCTACAGGTATGTTGTGTGGCCGATGCTGGTATGCATACCAGTCTTTTTGAGCATTGCTGCATTTATTCCACGAATCATCTGGAGAAATCATACATCGTAGACGATAAAGGGGGAAGGGCAACTGCTGATTCTTGCCGATGGGATAGCAGAATATCGTGGAATCAGTGTGGGAAGAGGAGCCGGAATGGTAATGTCTTTTGCAGGCGTGGCACTGGTCATTGTTTCGGTGAGTATGCTGTTTCTAAAAGAAATAAGCTTCTTGAAGGGAAGACAGGAGGGGAAGAGAGATGCTGGGAAGACTTTTGTGTTATTCCATGCAACTATAATTAACAAAAATATGATTATTTTGCAATCTCAGGTTGGTGGATGCGGATGCTACCAAAGTTTACAATATTCATATAAATCATAAGATTTGCAATTTTGAAGTTCAGATTCTACAAAACAGGGAACTCATCTGAATTATGGAGGCGGTTATCATGAGTATTGTAAGAATTAACAACCTGAAGAAATCATATCCCACATTTGAACTGAATAATGTCTCGTTCGCTCTTGAGGCCGGACGAATCACGGGATTCATTGGCAGGAATGGGGCAGGCAAAACCACAACGATCAAGTCAATGCTGAATATGGTTCACCCTGATGAAGGGGATATCGAATACTTTGGTATGTCACTTTATGGAAACGAGGCGGCTGTCAAAAAACGTATCGGTTATTCCACAGGCACTATTAACTGGTATCCACGCAAGAAGATCAAGGATATTGCTGTCGTAATGAAGGATTTCTATGACAGCTGGAACGAAGAACTGTACAGGCAATATCGGAGTCTGTTCCATATTGATGAGGAAAAGTGTGCAATTGAACTGTCAGAAGGCATGAAGGTGAAATGTAACCTTCTCTTCGCTCTGTCTCATGGAGCAGAAGTGTTGATTCTGGATGAACCAACAAGCGGACTGGATCCTTTTTCCAGAGATGAATTGCTGGAGATTTTTGAGAAGATCAAGCAGGAGGGTGTTGCAGTATTTTTCTCTACACATATCATCTCAGATATCGAAAAATGTGCAGATGACATCATATATATATCCCATGGGAGAATTGTTGAGGCTCTGCCCAAGGATGAATTCAGGTGCAGATGTATGCGCGAAGGTGAGTCTCTTGAGGATGCCTTTCTAAGGATGGAAAGTAGAGAAAGAATGGAAAGGAGTGAAAGGAGCCATGCGTAACATTTTGAGAAAAGAGGTGCGCCTTGGTACACTGACAATAGTATATTTTTTCGTGCTGTTCGGATTGATGTTTCTTCTTCCGGGATATCCTGTACTATGCGGGGCATTTTTCCTGACACTCGGTCTGTATCAGAACTTCAGATATGCAAGAGAGTGCAATGATCTGGTATTTTCTGCCCTGCTTCCAATTGCGAAACAGGATGTCGTTAAAGGAAAATTTGCCTTCTCATGCATACTTGAAATGTGCTGTTTTGCCCTGATGTCTGTTTCTGCACTTGTAAGAATGACAGTCTTTTCAGATGCTTCGGTATACAGGGGAAATGCTCTTATGAATGCAAATTTGTTTGCACTTGGAATGGCACTTGTTCTGTTTGGTATTTTCAATCTTGTATTCATTGGCAGTTTTTTTAAGACTGGATATAAAACTGGAAGACCATTTATTACGTATATTGTGATATGCTTTGTTATGATAGGAGTATCGGAGGCGCTTCATCATTTTCCGGGTATGGAGCCGCTGAACTCTTTTGGATTCGATCACTTGGGTTTGCAGATCATTACATTGACAGCAGGTGCGGTCTGCTATATGGGATTGACGATTCTTTCCTATAGAGAATCCTGCCGTAAGTTTGAGAGATTGGATCTGTAGTCGCGGGTGTTGGGTTGGTTATTTGAGAAATGTAATACGAATGTCAGAGACGAATGAATTCGACGCTATGGTGAATGAAATGGAGGTTATGCCATGTTAAGGGAAAATCTGATCATGCTGAGAAGTATTAATGGTTACTCACAGGAAGAAGTTGCAGAGAAAATTGGTATATCACGTCAGGCCTATGCCAAATGGGAGAGCGGAAAAACGGTTCCGGATATCGAAAAGTGCATTCTTTTAGCGGAAGTTTATGGTGTAACACTTGACAGCCTGGTTAAGACGAACAAACTGGAGGGAAAAGTAGTACCTCCGGCACCGGAGGGCAAGAATATCTGGGGATCTGTTACAATGAATGAGCGTGGGCAGATCGTGATACCAAAAGCAGCACGTGATCACTTTGGGCTGACGGAAGGACAGCGTCTGATTTTGCTGAGCGCGGACGGAGAAGGCTACGTTCTTATACCTGCTGAATGGTTCGAGAAAAGGCTTGCATTGCTCGGACAGATTGTGTCAGAGGAGAAATAAATTTATCCTGTGAAAAAATTTGTGATTTTGTATTGACTCCTACGTTGCGTAATAGTTTAGAGTATCATTATCGAGAGGAGGAAATGCCGGTGAGAACAGTAAACGAAGTGAGTAAATTAACAGGAGTGAGTATACGCACTCTTCAGTATTATGATTCTATCGGATTATTAAAACCAAGTGGTCACACAGAGTCTGGATATCGGTTGTATGACGATACATCCCTAGAGAGGCTGCAGCAGATTTTACTGTTTAAAGAACTGGAATTTCCGTTAAAAGAAATTAAGAAGATCATAGATGCCCCTGATTTTGATAAGAATAAAGCATTGGATCAGCAAATAGAACTGCTTACTATGAAAAAAGAGCATCTTGAAAATCTTATTCATTTCGCTCGCGAAATAAAAATGTCAGGAGAAAAGAAAATGGATTTTACAGTATTTGATACAAAGAAGATGGATGAGTATTCGAAGCGTGCCAAAGAGCAGTGGGGCCAGACACCAGAGTATAAGGAATACGAAGAGAAAGCAAAAATATGGACAGATGAGGATCAGAAAGATATGATGAATGATTTTATGAACATTTTTGCTGAATTTGGTCAGATGAAAGAGATGGCTCCTCACTGTGAAGAAGTTCAGCTGCAGGTAAAGAAGTTACAGGAGTATATTACAGAGCATTTTTATGATTGCTCAAAAGAAATATTAAGCTGCCTTGGGAAAATGTATTCTGGTGGAGGAGAATTCACAGAGAATATTGATAAGGCCGGCGGTATCGGAACTGCCGAGTTTACAGACAAGGCGATAGAAGTTTACTGTAAATAGCAGGAATCTGTCATAAATGTTTGATAAGATAATTTTGTTATTTATATTATAATTCAGTGTAAAACAGACCGGAATCCGTGTGGTTTTGGTCTGTTTTTTTATTTTTGTGATACAATAAGATAAACTGATGTAGCATCACTTGCAGGAGAAATATTTTGTCGAATTCCTGCAATAGTACAGAGAAAATAATCAGGAGGATAGCCATGAGAAAGAAATATGAATTATTAATGAATCAGATCAACGAGGGAAAATACACAGGCCGTGAAATTCTGCTTACAGGCGCGGTTTTATTTCTGACCGGTACATTGCTTGGTATGATTTTCTCACCGAGGAAGTATCAGGTGATTGGAAGCAATAATGGCAATGGCAGCGGAAATGGAAGTGATGCAAAGGCAGAAACAAAAGAGAAAAAGTAATGGCAGAAAAATAGTGGGAAAATTATGTGTACAAGTATTATTTCGAATCGAAAAAAAACAATTGTTGGATGGAATCTGGATATCTTGAATATGGAGCATAGAGTTACGGTTTCGGATATTGGTGTGTTTATTGAGATAAATGATGCAACAGAGGGATGGCTTCCTCTGTTTGGCGCCAATTCCAGAGGAGACTTTGTGGGGATGCCTACTTGTTGGCCGTTTGATGAGCGGAGTAATCCTGCCTGTGATGGAAGAAATGTAATTATGCTGGATATTGATCTTCTGTTACAAAAGAAAACTTTGCAGGAGATCAATGATATTGCTGAACATGAGAGCATATATAGTGTCCCGGGTGTGACGTTTATGTCTTCTCTTTCTGACAGGAATGGAAACGTGCTTCAGATTATTCCGGGGCAGGGGAAATTGTATTTTGAGAAACCAGAGTATCAGTTATTAACAAATTTTTCACCTTTTAAGATGGATACAGAGCTGCATCCATGGATGGGACTCGATCGATATCAGACAGCACGCAGGATGTTAGAGGAAGCTTCGGATGATTTTGATGTCAGTGATTGCTTTGAAATACTAAAGGCTGTTTCGCAGGAGGTTTGTCCAACTGTTGTTTCTATGGTGTTTGATGCGACGGAAATGACAGTATACTGGTGTGAAAACAGACAGTGGAATCAGATTCAGAAATATCAATTTTAGGTTCTGTGTGATATACGATTGTAAAAATACGTATTTACTAACGGTTAAAAAAGTGAAATGATATTTAACAGAAGCTCAATTGTTCGTCTTTATTGTATCTGCTATGATAAATATACAAAAGCTTTTGAATCTTATGGTTGTGAGGGTTTGGAATGAATATCGGAAATGTTATCAGAAAGTATAGAAAAGAAGTGGGGCTTACGCAGGAAGAGATGGCGAACAGATTAGGTGTTACGACACCGGCAGTGAATAAATGGGAGAATGGAAATTCAAAACCGGATATAGAATTGCTGGCTCCGATTGCCAGATTACTTCACATTTCCCTGGATACCTTATTGTCTTTTCATGAAAATCTTACACCTGCTGAGATCGGGGAAATTGTAAAGCAAATGGATCGCATGTTTGAGGTCGAAGAATTTGATACAGTGTATGAATGGG
>JAUNDE010000015.1 GCA_030526265.1 Eubacteriales bacterium
TTCCATAACTGTATCTGGGTTGCAGTCGTAATCAAGTTTGTTGTTTTTACCTTTACCGATTACTTCTACATTAAGTCCCATAGCTTTTGCAAAGCTGTACAAGTGCATTACAGCACCTGGCTCGTCTCCGTCTGAACCAGAATAGATAACGCCTTCTTTAGCAGCAAGATCTCTTAAGTATGGTCCAATAACGATGTCTGTTTCTACGTTAAGCATGATAACATGTTTTTTGTTTCTCATTGCATCTGTAGAGATTTTTGCTCCAACATCCGGTACACCTGTAGCGTCGATTACACACTCTACAAGGTTAGCCTGAGATACGAAGTTAGCATCTTCACAAGCTACATATTTTCCTGCTTCCATTGCTGCATTAGCTTCTTCCAAAGTTTTTGCTCTAACAATGTCTTCATCTGCTACGTTAGCATATTTAAATGCGTTAACTGCATTTTCAATTTTGATGTCAGAAACGATCGCTGGCTGCATACCTTTCATAAGAACCATCTGGGTAACCATTCCACGACCCATCTGGCCGGCACCTACGATACCAACACGGATGATTTTGCCTTCTTCTTCTCTTTTGATCAATTTCTTATCCAAATTAAGCATAATCTAATTCTCCTTACTTACTACAAAAACATAATAAATTAATAAATAGAAACCTCTGTACCTTCTACAAGGTCAGATGCAACCACTTTTTCACAGCCTTCCAGCATGATACATCCCGGAAGAGCAGCCTCTGATCCACCGGCGAAATTAATCGTACAATGTCCAAGAGACTTCAAAGTGATCGGCGCCTCAATACCAACTGCAGTGATGATAAACTCTTTTTTACCAATCTTCATTGTGTCGCCAACCATCGGTTCTTCGTAGATCTCTGATTTTGTGTGCAACACAGAGATATCTGCGAGCTCTGCCGGCGCATCCTCATTAAAGAGGATGAAAAAACTGTTATCCGGATCATCCAGAAACATCAAAGCTTCCGGACCGTGTCCTACAATTTTTACCTGAAATTTCATTGCAATTCTCCTTCTATTCTAGTGATTCTGTCGAATCCAGCGTATTAAACAGATTCTGTCTAATACAGTTTCTTTGCCGGTTCATAACAAACCGGCAAAGACTTAAAAACTAAAATACTTATATTTTAGAACATTCCAATACTGAATACGAATGCAAGCAATACTGAAATAGGTCCTGTGATCATACGCTCGAAAAGAACTGCAGGAACACCGAGCTCGATTGTCTCTGGCTCTGCATCTCCGAGAGAAAGTCCTACAGGAACGAAGTCTCCACCAACCTGAGCGTCAATTGCGAACAATGCACAAAGAGCGTATTTTGCAGGAATTGCTCCTGTTGCGAACTGAGCACCAAGGAGTGTACCTACAACCTGTGCGATAACAGCACCAGGTCCAAGGATTGGTGAAAGGAACGGAAGACCGCAGATGAATGAGATAGCGATCATTCCTGGAAGTGTACTACAAATTGGAGCAACTGTGTTAGCGATAACATCACCAAGGCCAGATGCACTGATGATACCAAGCAATGTAGCTGTAAATGCCATGAATGGTAAGATGTTTCTGATTACCATATCGATTGTTTCACGACCAGCAGCAAAGAATTTGTTAACTACGTTACCAACAGCTTTACCGATACGAACAACGATACCCTGTTTCTGTCCAGCCTGAGCTGCTGCTACTTCCTCTTTAGCCTGTGCTTTTGTCTTTGGAGCATCAGCCTTTGGAGCTGCCTTTGCAGCTGCAGCAACATCTGCTTCGTCAGCATAAGATACGCAATCTTCTGTTACAGCTGAAACATAGATATCAGGTGTAATGTACTGAGCGAGAGGTCCTGACTGTCCAACCGGTGTCAGGTTAACAGTAAAGATACCTTTCTTAGGATATACTCCACAACGAGCTGTTCCGCCACAGTCTACTACTGCAAGGCAAACTTCGTCATCTGGACATCCTGTCTTGAATCCGTCAACAACTTCACAGCCTGTCATATCAGCGATGTACTGTGAAAGAGGAACGATTCCGCCACCAGTTACGTTCAAGATCTTGTGGCATTTTTCAGTTGGAGTGATAGTTAATGGGCCACCCCATCCGCCCTGTCCTGCTTTAATTGTAATTGACTTATACATATTCGATATCCTCCTTTACCAAATTAAGCTTTCTTTGCCATTGCAGCGTAGATCTTCTCACAGAGAATACCACGAATCAAAATAACTACCAAACCGCAAAGGAAGTATCTTACAGCAAGACCTGCTGTTGCATATCCAGCTTCTGCAACACCTGCAGAGATACCTGTCCATACGAACAACTCACCAGCATTTGCATGTGGGAAAAGTCCTGTAATAGGATGAACGAACGAAACTGCTGCATCGTAGAATGCAGGTTTGTGTTCCTCTTTACAGAAACGTCCAAATGTGTAACATGCCGGGTTTGCAAGGAAGAATACAGCTAACATAGGAAGCAAAGAATATCTGAGTACTGTATACTTTGTGATCTTCTGAGCAAAGCTTTCTACTTTGTCTGTACCAACGATTTTGATGATTGAGTTAACGAATGTCATCAAACATACTACAAGCGGGATAATACCTGTAACCCATCCCATAAAGGTTGCTCCACCTGCGTTAAAAAGGCTAATAAACGCTTCCGCAGCTTTAGAAATAATTTCCATAGTCTCTCCTCCATTTTACTCATTATAAGTATCCTATATATATAACGCCAATGACTTTCTGAGCATCTCTGTTCCGCCTGGGCCCTTGGTTTCCCAAAGATTTTCTCCTGTCATTATGCCAATTATATATCTACATTGATTAAGGTCTCAAAGTAAAAGCTCTGCAGCATCAACATTTGTAACGAGAATGTTGATAAATCCCCCCCTGATTGCTCCCTTGATTGCCTCAGCACGCGCTGTTCCTCCGGCGATTCCGATTCGGTTTCTCACTTTCCTGATCGCCTCCGGTCTCATCCCGGCAACACGGTCGTTGAATTCGCTGAACTTGCCAGTATTACCTTCTTCATCATAAAAATGAAGTACAATATCTCCTACCGCTCCGTCTTCGACAATCTGCTCGATTTCCCTTTTCGTGATGTAACCTGCACTGATCAGTGTGGACTCCATCCCTTTCGGTGTTCCGATTCCCATCACCACCGTATCCAGCTTTTTGAAATCATCGTAAATATAACTTACAGACTTCTCCTTCAGGAAATATTCCATTACCTTTTTCTCCGAAAAAACTGCCGGCGAAAGAAACTGTGTATATGTACCGCCGAACTTCCTGGAAAAATCCTGAACAATACGATTACTCTGGATATCGACTTTATCCATCGTTCCCTGGCTGATTCCTCCGGTGATAGGAACAAACATCAGATTTTTATCTTTTTCAAATACTCTTCTTGTTCTTCCCACCCCATGAAGTGTATGCCCCATGGAGACACCGATATAATCTCCATCTTTAAAAAACTGTGACAGATAAAGGGCCGCTCTCTCGTACAGACGGGATGCTGATTCTTTCTTTGTGTCAAGCACATTGCCTTCCACCACGATCACATCTTTCAGTCCGTACTTGCGCTCCAACGCTTTTTCCAATTTGTTATACGAGAATTCCACCGGATTGATCACCTCAATGCGAACAATTCCACTCTCCTTGCCAAGCTGAAGCATTCTTGAAACTGTCGCTCTTGAAATCCCCAGATAATCGCTGACTTCCTGCTGACGCATATCATCTTCATAATAGAGGCTGCATACTTTATAAACCAAACGCCAATCATCAACAATTTTCTTCATAAGGAATCCCCCCGACCTCTTATCAAAAATTTTACTAGAATCAAAAAACAGAATCAATATTGAAAAGTTGAACTTTTGTCTAAGTCGCTGTATTTTCGTTTCGCATTTTTACATTTGTTCAATACTTTTGTATAAATCGATATTTTTTTAACAAAGTCATCAGATTCGCACAATAGTATCTTTATTTTTTTGTGAATTTTTCACAATATAATCGACTATAATCGCCTTCTATCTCTCCCCAAGCTTCAGATTCGGGATCGCATTCAAGTCCCATCCATGTCTTGTCCCTTTCATATACTCGTAATAGGCTGCTACTCCGATCATCGCTGCATTATCCGTACAGTAAACAGGGGACGGATGATAAAACTCGATCTGATTCTTTTCGCAGGCATCTTTCATTGCAGCGCGAAGCGAACTGTTGGATGCCACACCCCCCGCTATCGCCAGTTTTTTTAATCCGTACTCATCAACTGCATGCATTGCATTCTCTACCAGAACATCTGTAACTGCCTTCTGGAAAGAGGCAGCAACATCCGCCTGACTGAACGTTTCTCCTTTCATCTGACATCCGTTGATATAATTCAAAACCGCCGATTTCACTCCACTGAAGCTAAAATCATAAGGAGCATCTTCCACATGTGCCCTCGGGAATACGATTGCTTCCGGATTTCCTTCTTTTGATACTTTATCAATCTTCGGTCCTCCCGGATAGCCAAGACCGATCGCCCTCGCCACTTTATCAAAGGCTTCTCCGGCAGCATCATCTCTTGTCCGTCCAATGATCTCGAATTTTCCGTAATCTTTCACGCAGACTAGGTGAGTGTGTCCACCTGATACCACGAGGCAAAGGAATGGTGGTTCCAGCTCTTTATTCTCAATAAAGTTTGCAGCAATATGTCCTTCAATATGATGCACTCCAACGAGCGGTTTCTTCGCCGCATATGCAATCGCCTTCGCCTCTGCAACTCCGACAAGCAGTGCTCCCACAAGACCCGGTCCATACGTCACGCCGATCGCATCGATCTCATCGAGTGTCACCTCTGCCTCTGTCAGCGCTGTCTCTATTACCTGATTTATTTTTTCAATATGTTTTCTGGAGGCAATCTCCGGGACAACTCCCCCATACAGTGTATGCAGTGCGATCTGGGAAGATATTACATTCGACAAAACTTCTCTTCCGTTTTTCACGACCGCAGCAGCGGTCTCGTCGCAGGAACTCTCAATTGCCAGAATCAATACATCATTTTTCTCACTCATTTTCCTACGCCTCCCCAAATGTCAATTCTACTGTCTGACCATCTTTTGCAGCCACTGCATTTCCAAAGATCTTACGGACATCTTTTATATATTCTTCCGGATAATTCAGAGACGGGCTGTAATGTGTCAGCCACATTTCTTTCACCTCAGCTTCTCTTGCGAGCTCTGCCGCCTCGTAAAAAGTCATGTGTTTATACTCTTTTGCTTTTTTAAGCTTATCCTTCTCGCCATACATTCCTTCGCAGATAAAGAGATCCGAATGTTTCGCATTTACACGGATCGACTCTGTCGGTCTCGTATCTGTCGCATAGGTGATCTTCAGTCCTTTTCTCGCCGGACCAAGCACCATATCCGGAGTATAGACCTTTCCATCTTCCTCCACTGTTTCTCCCTTCTGCAGAACGCCCCAGAACTTCTTCGGGATCCCGAACGATATGGCACGTTCCACATCAAACCTGCCGGCACGATCAACTTCCAGGGAATATCCATAGCACAGAACATTATGATTCACACGGAATGCCTTCAGGCGATATCCATTCATTTCAAAAGTCTGTTCCGGTTCTGTAATCTCAATACAGTTAATTCGAAATGGCAGCTCCGGCGCTATGACACGCAGGGCACCTACAACACGCTCCAGACCTTTTGGTCCGATCAGCGTAAGGGGTTCTGTCCGGTCAGCGTTTCCCATTGTGAGAAGCATTCCCGGAAGACCGCTGATGTGATCCCCGTGATAATGGGTAAAACAGATCACATCAATCGGCTTAAAACTCCATCCTTTTTCTTTTAACGCAATCTGCGTTCCCTCTCCACAGTCAATCAAAAGACTGCTCCCATTATACCTTACCATAAGCGATGTAAGCCATCTGTAAGGGAGCGGCATCATACCTCCGGTTCCCAATAAACTGACATCTAACATATTATCCTCTACTTTCTACTGGAATTGAGAATGATGAAACAAACTCATCATAACATTTCTCGCATAGATCAAACTGATCAGTGCGATTATCCTTTCCCGAGAAATACCCCCATTGTTTTTCTACCGACAGTACATCCTCCCGGATAATCCCATTCCTCACATCAATCTCTTTCCCACATTTATTACATATGATCTTTTTAATTTCTTTTGTCTTTATTTCTTTGTATTGACGCATACATTTCCTCCTGCAAAATCCCGATCAGGGTTCTTGTAACGCCTTCATTATATCTTTCACGCAGTCGCTTTCCTAGTGGAAATTGATTCCGAAACTGTCAATCACCCGCCAAGCGGCACACTCATAAGAACGGCATTTTCCACCGGATTTGTATAGTAATCCTTTCGTATCCCATCCACTTCAAATCCCTGTCTCACATAAAATGCCTTAGCCGGCTCATTGCTTTCTCTGACATCAAGCATCAGCCTGTTCACGCCATTTTCACGGCACAACAGTGCAAGTTCCCGGAGCATCTTACCCGCAACCCCTTTCCTGCGGTATTCATCCGCAACTGCGATCCGGGCAATCTCTCCATCTTCCAGGACAAAATACAATATAAGATATCCGATGATCTTTCTATCCTCAAGAGCTATTAAAAGCATTGTCTGACGCTGCTTCCACGTCTCAAGGATCGCATTCTCGCTCCATGCATCAGGAAATATCTTTTTCTCTAATTCAGCGACCTCCGCAACATCTTCTCTTCGCATTTTTCGGATGCTAAACATACGAACCCTCCCAACACATTTTAGTTCTTCTTCGCAGCTTCTCTTTCTGCCCTTTCTCTTTCAGCCTGAGACACTCTTAAGTAATCCGGTTCATGGTCTGCCGCACTCACGATCTTTCCTTCTTCATAATACCTGATCGCACATGTTCCGACACTTGCCGCACGCTGACGATTCATATTTGCAGCAGCAAATGTTATGTCGCAGTCTTTCATCAGTTCATTTACAAGAACTTCTCTGTGAACCGGTACGCCGTCACCAAGGAACACCACTTTCCGATCATAGTTCTTCAGCTTCTCAGCAAGTTCTTCGATTCCGATCGCCATCTGATCCTCGATCACAACAAGAGAATCCCCTTTAAACTCATAAAGACCTGTGTACACCTGTTTCCTTCTCGCATCCATAATCGGACATACAAGCATGTCCGTCCCGACCATATTGTAGGCGAGTCCCTCCAGTGTCGGCACATGGATCAATGGTTTTCCGAGCGCAAATCCAAGGCCCTTTGCAGTAGCAGATCCGATGCGAAGTCCGGTAAATGACCCCGGGCCGCCTGCTACTGCTATCACATCAATCGTAGACAGATCAAGTTCTGTCATCTTCACAACTTCATCTAACATAGGAAGCAGTGTCTGCGAATGGGTTTTCTTATAATTCACCGTATACTCCGCTATCGTCTGTGCATCGCTCCCATCCGACTCGATGACTGCAACACTTGCCACGAGTCCGGAGCTGTCTAATGCTAATATTCGCATATACTAATCCTCCGATAATCAAATCCTTTTTCCAAATCTTTCTCTATCAAAATTTTTGTATAATGATCCGGCAATATTTCCTCGATGAGATTTGCCCACTCAATCAGCGATACCCCGTCTCCATATACATAATCTTCATATCCGATCTCATCCATTTCTTCCACATCACCAATTCGATATACGTCAAAGTGATAAAACGGAAGCCTTCCTTCGTCATAAACCTGTACGATGGTAAATGTAGGACTGCTGACAGGTTCTGTGATATCAAGACCTGCTGCCAGGCCTTTTGTAAATACTGTCTTGCCGACACCCAGATCTCCGATCAGCGTAAAGACATCTCCAGGCTTTGCCTGTCTCCCGATACGCTCTCCCAGCTCCCATGTTTCTTTTTCATGATTCGTCTCTATGATTTCTTTTATCATAACTATACAACACTCTCTGATCCATATTTTTATTCGAACATTATAACATAACTTTTTTGCGTGCGCCACTATCCGAATAAGACTGTATGAAATATCACATACAGCCCAGCTGGACTATGACATAGAACAAAAAACTCTCTATACCTATACCATTCAAATACACGGCACTGGTTATAGAGAGTTTTATTTCATTTTTCGATATTCACATTCATGCAGATCATTCTGCACACAGGAATACCCTACTCTTCGTACTGAAGGTCTTCTTCCAGTCTCTGCATGAATATTTCGAATACTGCCTGAAGCTCTTCCTCGCTCTTTGGGCTTACATAATCGTCATCTTCACCTTCTGCATTCTCGATGATCTTAAGAATGGTCACTTCGCCTTCTTCGCTTTCAGGCTCGATCAGCACAACATACTCCTCACCCTCATACTCAATGTAGTCAAGAAGTTCAAATTCGACATCGTTCCCTTCCGGGTCAGTCAATGTGACGATCTCAACCATTTCTTCTTCCTGCTGATTGATTTTATCTTTTTCACTCATAATACTGTTCCTTTCATAAAAATACTGTCTTTTCTTCATCTTATTATAAAATACACAAAAGGAAAAGCTCTATTTTTATCGGCAGGCAATTCTCTTCATTACATAGAGAAGATTGGTCTTACTTTCTTGTAGATCAGGAATACGATAATGGAATCAAGTACTCCTTTCAGAATATTAAATGGCGCTACTGCAAATGCAATGAACGTGAACAGGCTTGTAATATTTGCATTGACAGCTGTTCCCATGCTCACGAGTGCCTCGATCGGCATTCCAAATGCCTTTCCGTATGCAGGAAGCAGAACATATGCATTGAGGAAGCATCCGGCAAATGTCATAAGAACTGTTCCGACGAGCATTCCGATGATCGCACCTTTTCTTGTGTGATTTTTTCTGTAGATCATTCCTGCAGGAACTACAAATGACACACCGAGAATAAAGTTCGCCAATTCTCCGACACCTGCTGTAACGGTACCATTGATCACAAAGTTCAGAAGGATCTTGATGAATTCAATCGCAACACCCGCAACCGGTCCCATCACGAAACATCCGAGAAGTACAGGAACTTCACTGAAGTCGATCTCATAAAATGAAGGTGCAAACGGGAGCGGAACTTCAAAAAGCATTAATACTACGGCGATTGCTCCAAGCATACCGATCTGTGCGATCATTTTCACCTTTGAATTTGTGTTTGTTGTCTTTGCTGCTGTCTGTGTACTCATTTCTTTGTCTCCTTTTATAAAAAAATTTTATACAAGGAAAAGTTCTTCTGAAAAAACATTTCATGTGGCAGAAAAAGACCCCGATACATCTGTACCGGGGTCTGAGTATACATCTGTCTGTCGCACAATTCTTCTCTCATCCAGACTTTACTGTCGGTTCTGGAGTTTCACCAGATCAGCCATCATACATCGTATGACAGGTCGCGGACTATACCGCCGGTTGGGACTTGCACCCGACCCCGAAGAATCAATTCCTTATTACGGAAGTTATTATACTCCATACTTTTCTGTTTTTCAACACAATTTATTTTTTCAAGTCAAACGCATGTGAAACTTGACGCACGATTCTGGTCAGCTTAAGCTGACATCTTTCTTCTCGGAATCGCTGCGCATCCATGACACTCTGAGCACTTTACCAGAACAGATGCAGTTTCCCGAGTATCTTCAGGCCGATCTTATAATAGAACGGCAAAAGCACGCCGTCTGCCTCCTGCAGTTTCTCCCGGATATTCAGATGCTGCGGGCAGTGACGCTCGCATTTCCCGCATCTTACGCAGGCACTGACCGGGACGAAATCTTTCTGCAAACATACAGTCTGCAGATATTCATGTCTTCCGTCGCCTTTTTTCTCTGTATACATATGATTGTAACAGCGAAATGCGGCAGGAATGTCAATTCCCTTCGGGCACGGCATACAATATCCACATCCGGTACAGCCTACTTTCAGCGTTCTCTGAATCTCCTCTTTGACCTTTTCGATCATCGCAAAATCTTCTTCCCGGAGCGCCCCTTCCTTCACATCGGATGCGATCCGCATGTTTTCCTCTACCATCTCCGAAGAATTCATACCGGAAAGCACACAGGTCACTTCCGGCTGATCCCACAGCCAGCGAAATGCCCACTCTGCCGCGCTGTATCCTCTCTCATTCTCCGCGATCAGCTTCTTCGCCTGCTCCGGTAAGAGATCCACAAGCTTGCCGCCGCGAAGAGGCTCCATAATGATAACAGGAATACCTTTCTTCGCTGCCGCTTCCAGTCCTTTTCTTCCCGCCTGCGTGTGCTCATCCATGTAATTATACTGGATCTGGCAGAAATCCCAGTCATATGCATCCAGAATCTGAAGAAACATCTCTGTATTTCCGTGGAAAGAAAATCCGATATTCCGGATCTTACCTTCCTTTTTCTTCTGGTCGATCCACTCTTCGATTCCAAGTTCCTTTAATTTATTCCACGCGCCGATATCGGTCAGCATATGCATCAGATAATAATCGATATAATCGGTGCGGAGACGGTGCAGCTGCTCATTGAAATATTTTTCGATCGCACCTTTCGTCTTGATCAGATACTGCGGAAGCTTCGTCGCAATATTCACGTCCTTCCGGCACTGGTTTCTCTCAAATATTTCTCCGACTGCCACTTCACTTCCCGGGTAAATGTATGCCGTATCAAAATAGTTCACACCGCCTCTCACTGCCTGCATCAGCTCTTTTTCTGCCTTGTCGAGATCGATATTGTTTCCGTTCTTCGTAAACCTCATACAGCCATATCCAAGTAATGAGATCGGTTCTCCATGTCTGTCATTTCTATACTGCATTTTATGAAATTCCTTTCATCGTAAGCGCAATTCTCTTTTTCTTCATATCCACACTCAGGACTTTGACATCCACGATATCGCCGACACTTACAACTTCCAGTGGGTGCTTGACAAATTTCTTATCTGACAGCTCGGAAATATGTACGAGTCCGTCCTGATGCACACCAATGTCAACAAACACACCGAAATCGATAACATTTCTGACGGTTCCCTTTAAGATCATGCCTTCTGTCAGATCTTTCATATCAAGCACATCCGTGCGCAGGATCGGCTTCGGCATTTCATCTCGAGGGTCACGTCCCGGTTTTTCCAGTTCTTTTACGATATCGCGGAGTGTGATCTCGCCGACCCCGAGCTCTTTCGCAAGCTTATTGTAATCTTTGATCGTAAGAGAAAGTCCGACAAGCTTGCCGCCGTGAATATCTTCGAGTTTGAATCCCTGTTTTTCAAGAAGCTTCCCGGCCGCTTCATAAGACTCCGGATGCACACTCGTTCCGTCAAGCGGATTGTCCCCGCCATTGATCCTCATAAATCCGGCACACTGTTCAAACGCTTTCGGTCCAAGCTTCGCAACTTTCAGAAGCTGCTTTCTGTTTGTGAAGCTTCCGTTTTCCTCCCGGTATGCAACAATATTTTTCGCGATCGTTCCGGAAATGCCGGAAATATACGAAAGGAGCGGTGCAGACGCCGTATTCAGATCGACACCGACCTTATTTACACAATCTTCCACAACACCGGTCAGAGCTTCACTCAGCTTCTTCTGATTCATATCATGCTGGTACTGACCGACGCCGATCGACTTCGGATCGATCTTTACAAGTTCTGCAAGTGGGTCCTGCAGTCTTCTTGCAATCGAGGTCGCACTTCTCTGCCCCACATCAAACTTCGGAAATTCTTCCGTCGCAAGCTTGCTTGCCGAATAGACAGAAGCTCCCGCTTCATTCACGATCACGTACTGAACCTTTTCCGGGATCTCCTTCAAAAGATCGACGATGACCTGCTCTGACTCTCTGGAAGCAGTTCCGTTTCCAAGTGAGATCAGGGTGATATTGTATTTCTTTATGATCTTCTTTAACAGATCCTTTGAAGCCTGGATCTTCTGTGGTGTCGTCGGCGCTGTTGGATAGATGACTGTCGTTCCGATCACCTTACCCGTCGGATCTACCACTGCAAGTTTACATCCGGTACGGAATGCCGGATCCCATCCAAGGACTGTCTGCCCCACGATCGGCGGCTGCATCAGAAGCTGCTCAAGATTCTTTCCAAACACAGCGATCGCACCATCCTCAGCCTTTTCAGTGAGGTCGTTTCGGATCTCACGCTCAATCGCAGGCATAATCAGACGACGGTAGCCGTCCTCGATCGCTTCCCTGAGGACCGGTGTCGTAAATTCATTCTTTTTGTGAATAATCTGCTTCTCCATATAACGAAGGATCTCCTCTTCCGGAGCCTCCACCTTCACCGTCAGGAATTTCTCTTTCTCCCCACGGTTCAGCGCAAGGATCCTGTGACCGACAAGTTTCCTGACCGGCTCCTCAAAATCGTAGTACATCTCGTATACCGATTCTGCCTCTTCATCTTTTGCCTTGGAGACGATTTTCCCGAGTTCTGTTGTCCTCTTACGGATCCAGCTTCTGAAATCCGCATTATCAGATACACCCTCAGCGATAATATCCATCGCTCCCGCGATCGCGTCTTTCACAGATCCGACTTCTTTCTCCGGATCCACATAGTCTGCGGCGAGCTCCTCGACCGGAGCTTTCGCATTCTGAAGCAGGATCAGTGATGCAAGCGGCTCCAGACCGCGTTCTTTCGCGATCATCGCCCTCGTTCTCCTCTTCGGGCGATACGGCCGGTACAGATCCTCAACGACCACCTGTGTCTGTGCCGCAAGGATCTGCTCTTTCAGTTCTTCTGTCATCTTCCCCTGCTCGGTAATGCTCGCAATGACCTGTTCTTTCTTTTCTTCAAGGTTTCGAAGGTATGTAAGTCTCTCTGCCAGTTTTCTGAGCTGTTCGTCATCCAGTGTTCCATGCGCTTCTTTACGATATCGAGCGATAAATGGAATCGTATTTCCTTCATCGATCAGCTGCACAGCAGCATCCACCTGCCACTGATGAACGCCCAGTTCCTCTGCTATTTTCTTATTAATATCCATCTCTCTGATTTCTTTACAGGATCATGATGATCCCTGTCCTTTCTTTCATTAACATCATACAGTATACCTTTTTCACATCTGTATTACAAACATTTTTCATTACAATCCATTTACAGAGTCTGCTCTGTTTTCTTGAAACCATCCGTCATTTGTGTTACAATTAACAATATGCTGAGGTGTATTGCAAACCAGATTTTCAGAAAACATTCCTCAGTTATCATAGTTGGGGGCTTTCGATCCCAACATCATTATGTTTTGATTTTTATCAAAAGTAGTAAAGGAGATCATTCTCAATGATAAACACACAGGAATTATCTAAACAGCAGCAGAAATCCAAAGAAACAAAAGGCCGGATTTTCCACGCTGCGAAAACGATTTTACAGCAAAAAGGTTACGAGGCTCTCTCGATCAAAAACATATGCGAGGAAGCCGGCGTTTCGAACGGAAGCTTTTATCATCATTTCAAAACAAAAGATGACCTGCTTTCATATTATATTGAAGAAAATCCAAGCATCAATCCGGATCTTCTCGCGCTCCCGTCGAATGCAGAAGAAGCGAAAACGACCATCGTTCATGTCTATCTGAACTATGTCCAGTACTGCCGCGAGCTCGGAGTATCCTTCATGGCAAATTATTACACACCAAAGAATCAGTCCTTAAATCCGGACACACGTACTGAGCGTCCTTACCCGATCGTAACGGTATCGAGCTATCTGCAGAAATCGATCGAGGCAGGTACAATTTCTTTGAAACATTCACTGGAAGATGTCAGCACCGATATTCGAATGATCGTGATCGGAAACGTTTTCGAATGGTGTCTGAAAAGCGGAGATGCCGACTTCGAAACGAATATGCGGCGTTCTCTGGAAAGTTATCTGGACGGAGTGATCGAATAGCGATTTTGTCTATTAATAAACGATGATTGTACAAAAAATTCTCTGGTGCTATGATATTTATTAAGACAAGATAGAAAAGGAGCTTCAAATGATGTATGACGTAAATTCAAAAATCGCTGATGAATTTATCAATCACGACGAAATATTAGACACTCTCGCCTATGCAGATGAGAATAAAGACAACCTGGATTTGATCGAGAAATTAATCGAGAAGGCTGCCTTGAGAAAGGGCTTGTCGCACAGAGAGGCATCGGTTCTTCTGGCATGTACCGATGCAGAGATGAACGAAAAGATTTTTAAACTGGCAGAACAGATCAAAAAGGATTTCTACGGAAACCGTATTGTCATGTTTGCCCCGCTTTATCTGTCAAATTACTGTATCAACGGATGTACGTACTGTCCTTACCACGCAAAGAACAAACACATCGCGAGAAAGCAGCTGACGCAGGAAGAGATCCGAAAAGAAGTCATCGCACTTCAGGACATGGGACATAAGCGTCTCGCTCTGGAGGCCGGCGAACATCCAACGAAAAATACGATGGATTACTACCTCAAATCAATCGACACGATCTACAGCATCAAACACAAAAACGGTGCGATCCGACGTGTGAATATTAATATTGCAGCGACAACGGTCGATAATTACCGTCTGTTGAAGGAAGCCGGAATCGGAACATATATCCTGTTCCAGGAGACCTACCACAAGGAAAGCTACAAGATGCTCCACCCGACAGGTCCGAAGAGTGATTACGATTATCACACAACTGCCATGGACCGTGCAATGGAGGGCGGCATCGACGATGTCGGTATCGGCGTATTGTTTGGACTTGACAAATACCGCTATGAATTCGCAGGACTTCTGATGCACGCAGAGCATCTGGAAGCAGCATTTGGCGTCGGCCCTCACACGATCAGTGTCCCAAGACTTCGCAATGCGGATGATATCGATGCGTCTTCATTCAAAAACGGAATCGACGATGACACATTCGCAAAGATCGTTGCCTGCATCCGAATCGCTGTTCCTTATACCGGAATGATCATCTCCACAAGAGAGAGCCAGAAGGTGCGTGAACGCGTGCTTCACTTAGGTGTCTCTCAGATCAGCGGAGGATCAAAGACTTCTGTCGGCGGATATGCCGAGCCGGAGCTGGAAGATGAGAAGTCTGAGCAGTTCGATGTCATTGACAACCGGACGCTCGACGAAGTCGTTCGCTGGCTTATGGAGATGGATTACATACCAAGCTTCTGTACCGCATGCTACAGAGAAGGACGTACCGGAGACCGCTTCATGTCTCTCTGCAAGAGCGGGCAGATCCAGAACTGCTGCCATCCGAATGCACTGATGACACTTCAGGAGTACCTGATGGATTACGCTTCTCCTGAGACAAGAGCGATCGGCGACCGGATCATCGACAGAGAGATCCTCAATGTACCGAATCCGAAAGCAAGAGCGATCGTAACAGAGAATCTTCGGTTGATCCGCGAGAACAACCGGCGTGATTTCAGATTCTAGTTTCCAATGATCTGCTCATGCTTATAAGGTTCTCTTTGAACATATACAAGCAAAAAGGCTGGGGAATCTGTGATTTACTCACTTGATTCCTCAGCCTCTTTTATGTGAAAAATATATTAGAAAACTCCTTGTGAATTTCCTTTATACTTCAAGTCGAACGCACGTGAGATTTGGCTCGCGAAAAGGAAAATTCTGCGTTTATTCTTCGTCATCCGCCCACGCAAGTGCACAGCGGACCGCACGCTTCCAGCCTTTTCGAAGTTTACTTCTTCTCTCGTCGCTCATCTGCGGCGTAAATTCCTTCTCTAACTGCCAGTTTTTCCTGATCTCTTCCTTATCTTTCCAGTATCCGGTCGCAAGTCCCGCCAGATATGCCGCACCAAGCGCTGTTGTCTCGATACACTTCGGTCTGTGTACGATCGTGTTCTGAATATCCGCCTGAAACTGCATCAGAAGATCGTTTGCAGATGCACCGCCATCCACCTTCAGTGCATTGATCCTGAATCCCGCATCCGATTCCATAGCGCGGATCACATCACACACCTGATACGCGATCGACTCAAGCGTTGCGCGGATAAAATGTTCCTTCGTGCATCCGCGCGTAATGCCGACGATCGTTCCTCTCGCATACTGGTTCCAGTACGGTGCTCCGATCCCCGCAAATGCAGGAACGACGTAGACTCCTTCTGTATCCTCTACACTTCCGGCATAGCTTTCAGAGGCAGGTGCTGATTTCACCATGCGCATACTGTCTCTGAGCCACTGGATCGCAGCTCCGGCAACGAACACGCTTCCTTCCAGCGCATACTCCACATCACCTTCCAGACTCGCAGCGATCGTTGTGAGAAGTCCATTCTTTGACTCGACAGGTGTATTGCCCGTATTTAACAGGAGGAAACATCCTGTTCCATATGTATTCTTAACATCTCCGGCACTAAAGCAGCCCTGTCCGAAGAGTGCCGCCTGCTGATCTCCGGCTGCTCCGGCGATCGGAATGTTTCCCGCCAGTATATTCTCATCGGTATATCCGTAGATACAGCTCGATGGCTTCACCTCAGGAAGCATGGATCCCGGAATGTTCAGTTTCTTAAGAATCTCTTCATCCCAGCACAGATCATGAATATTAAAGAGCATCGTCCTGCTCGCATTTGTATAATCCGTCACATGGACTTTTCCCCCGGTCAGATTCCAGATGAGCCATGTATCAACCGTACCGAAGATCAAATCTCCCGCCTCTGCCTGTTCTCTCGCCCCTTCCACGTTGTCAAGGATCCATGCGATCTTGCTTCCGCTGAAATACGCGTCTGCGATAAGTCCTGTCTTCTCGCGGATAATCTGGTCGAAACCTTCTTCCTTCAGCTGATCGATCATGCCGGAAGTTCTTCTGCACTGCCAGACGATCGCATTATAAACCGGTTCACCTGTGTGTCTGTTCCACACGATCGTTGTCTCTCTCTGGTTCGTAATTCCGATTCCGTTGATCTGGCCTGCGTTCGCACCGCACTCTGCCATCGCCTGCGCGATCACCGAAAACTGTGATGACCAGATTTCTCTCGGATTATGTTCCACCCATCCCGGCTGCGGATAGATCTGTTTAAATTCCTTCTGTGCCATACCACAGATATTACCTTCGTGATCAAATAAAATACACCTTGAACTTGTCGTTCCCTGATCAAGTGCCATTACATACTGCTTCATGTCGTTCTCCTCTCCCGGAGCAAATACCGCATCATGGATCCTTAAGCGGACTTCGCTCCCTGTTCCAACTGATCCTATGTATTATTTTAACCCGAAGCGTTACATTTGTCCCGCAAAATATTAATTGTCTGTGTAAATATTCTTTGTTGCGATGACATTTACACCCGTATCCGCAACATTTTCAAGTACGATCTGACCGATCGATACCGGAGCCGTAAGCTCCACTTCTCTGAGTGCCTTTACGCAGTCAAATATTTTCCCCTTCGGAATATCTGACTCTGTCTTTACAGAGACACTCGCCAGATGACCTCCCGTCACTTTCACAGATGATGTCACGATACGCCTTGGGTCTGTCATCTCTTTCCTTGCATAATCCGCTCCGCGCGGGCATGTATTTCCTGTGACACTGATCGTCTTATCATCCTCAATCGTTACGTTCAAATTACAGCCCAAAGGGCATCCGATACATACCAACTGTTTCATTTCCATTTTTTTGCCCTCCTATGCTTCCTCTAATCGAATCGTGATACGTTCGAGGTCACCGTGCTCTTCTAATTTAGACTTCAGCAGGATAACCTGCTCCATCTCGCCTGGTGCCATCACACGTTTTTTCTTTCTGCTGATGCATTCGTCATTGTAGTAGATGCAGAGATATTTATCCTTGTACACATTGCCGACACGGAAACGGACAACCTGCTTCTCTTCCATTCTTCCCACATCGATCGAACAAGGAACGGTATAGCGCACACCATTTTCACCTTTGAGCGGAATCTGTCTTCGATTTTCTTTCAATGATCCCTGTACATAAGCGGCTGCATTCTCACCGGCTTTCTTCGCTTCTTCCGAAACATAGTCAACGAGATCATGCACATGAAGGACATTTCCACACGCGAACACACCTTCTACATTTGTCTCGAGACTTTCATTTACGACAGGGCCTGATGTGACAGGATTCAGTTCCACTCCCATCTGGGAAGAAATCTCATTCTCTGGGATCAGTCCACATGAAAGGAGAAGAGTATCGCATTCATAGAACTCTTCCGTGCCCGGAATCGGTCTGCGGTTCTCATCAACCTTCGCAAGTGTGACTCCTTCCACACGCTTCTTACCTTTGATATCAACGACCGTATGGCTCAGTTTGAGCGGAATACCAAAATCATCCAGACACTGAACGATATTTCTCTTTAAACCTCCTGAATACGGCATCAGTTCCGCAACGACTTTCACCTCTGCACCTTCGAGTGTCATTCTTCTTGCCATGATCAGTCCGATATCACCGGAACCAAGGATCACAACCTTTCTTCCCGGCATTCTTCCTTCCATGTTGACGTATCTCTGTGCAGTACCTGAGGAATAAATTCCGGCAGGTCGGTAACCCGGAATGTTAAGCGCTCCCCTCGAACGCTCTCTGCATCCCATCGCAAGGATCACTGCTTTCGCCTCGATCTGGAACATTCCCTGTTCTTTGTTCATAACTGTAATGACCTTGTTATCTGCAATGTCGATTACGATCGTATGTAACAGGTATGGGATCTCCATTTCCTTTACTTTCTCAATATATCTTCCGGCATATTCCGGACCTGTAAGCTCTTCCTTAAATGTATGAAGACCGAATCCATTGTGAATACACTGATTTAAGATTCCGCCAAGTTCATTATCTCTTTCAATGATAAGTATATTCTGCACACCTTCTTCTCTTGCGGCAACTGCTGCTGCGAGACCGGCCGGGCCTCCTCCGATGATTGCGATATCTACGATCTTCATTTTACAAATCCTCCTTATTGTATCCTGTCAGATAATTGGAACCTTCGCCTGATTTTGTGATCTCAGACACGTCTTTGCCAAGTTCTCTCGCAAGAATCTCGACTGTCTTAGGTGCACAGAAGCCCGCCTGACAGCGTCCCATTCCTGCTCGTGTTCTACGTTTCACACCATCGACGGTCGTTGCGCCGAGTGGTCTGTGGATTGCATCCATGATCTCGCCTTCTGTGACAACTTCGCACCTGCAGATCACATTTGCATAGGCAGGATTCTTCCTGATCAGCTCCTGACGCTCTTCAAATGATGCTTCCGCCACATTCGGGATTCCTTTTCTTGTTGCCTTGAAGTTTTCCTTCTTTCCCATAGGCATGATTCCCTGTACAAGCTCTGCCACATACTCTCCGATCGCAGGTGCACTTGTAAGTCCCGGTGACTCAATACCTGCCACATCGATAAATCCCGGCGCTTCCTCCACTTCTTTGATCAGGAATTCATGCTCGGTCCAGTGTGCGCGAAGACCTGTAAATGAAGTGATCGTCTGTCTGAGTGGGATACCCGGTGTGCTGATCTGCACTTTCTTCATCAGCTCTGCAAGTCCATCACCTGTTGTCTGTGTATTTTCTTTATCCTCAATATCAACCGCTGTAGGGCCTGCAAGGAGATTGCCGTGAACAGTAGGTGTGACAAGCACGCCTTTGCCGTAAATCGTCGGGAGCTGGAAGATCGTACTGTTCACAAACGTTCCAACCTTCTTATCCATCAGGCAGTATTCCCCTTTTCTCGGGATGATCTCCATCTTGTCATCACTGACCATGTTATGGAATCTGTCTGCATACACACCTGCCGCATTGATTACGATCTTTGTCTCGATCTCACCTCTGTCTGTCTCAAGCACATAAGAATCGTCTCTTCGAACAACATTGTTTACTTCTGTATTTAACTGGAACTGTACACCATTTTCACATGCATTTTCCGCCATCGCGATAGTCAGACCGAACGGACAGACAATACCGCCTGTCGGAGCAAAAAGCGCTGCTGCCATATCATCGGTCAGATTCGGCTCCATCTCTTTTGCCTCCTCTTTCGAAAGAATACGAAGACCCGGCACGCCGTTTTTCTTTCCTTTTTCAAGCAGTGCTTCCAGTTTACCGAGATCGTTCTCGTCGAAGCAAAGAACCATAGACCCGTTTCTTCTGAATGAGAAGTCGAGATCTTTTGACAGCTGCTCCATCATCTGATTTCCGCGAACATTCATTCTCGCCATCATAGAACCCGGTTTCGCATCGAAACCTGCATGGACGATTCCACTGTTTGCCTTTGATGTTCCCTCACATACGTCACTGTTCTTTTCAAGAACAAGTACATTATATTCATATTTTGATAATTCTCTGGCAATTGCACTTCCTGTTACTCCTGCACCGATCACTGTTACGTCATACATGTTACTTACCCTTTCCTTTTTCATCATTCTACAGAGACGAGATACGCTCTGCGATTCTCTCTGATTAGCAGTTCATCAAATATTCATTCGAGCGAATACAATATCTATATCCCTCGCCTCAGAGACGAAAAAAGAGTACAAAAACAATACAGCCTGCGCTGCATATTTTTGTACTCCAATTCTCCAAATCAATATTTAACTGCCTTGATGATAGCACGAATGAATCATATATGCAAGATAATTTCTGATTTTTTTCTCAGTTTATTTGACCAATAATATTTTGTGATCTCTTTCTCAGTTTTATTTTTGCCGTCATATGCTCTTAGATCGTTTTCATCAGGCATCCCACAGTTCCTGCCTTGTTGTCGAAATGGCAGTTGCGCCTGCCTTCAGAGCCAGCACGACATCTTCCTTGTCAGCGATCAAACCTCCTGCAATGATCGGAACGTGGTGCTGCGTCGCAACCTTTGAGATGATCTTCGGCATCACTCCCGGAAGGATCTCGATGCAGTCCGGTCTTGTGACCATGCACTGCTTTCTCATATTTTCAAGCGATCTTGAATCCAGAACAAAGAAACGATGCACCGTATAAAGTCCCAGTTCCTTTGCACGATTGATCTGCGAGGTCTTTGTCGAGATGATCCCGTCTGCCTTTGTCATATTCTTAATGTAATCCACAGACACATCCTTTGCATCCAGCCCTGCGACCAGATCCAGATGGACCATTGCGATCCGGTTCTCTTTCTTTACCTTCTCCACGATGGCTGCGATACTGCACACGTCCCCATAGAGCAGGAACACGATACTGCTGTCTGTCTTCAGCGCCTGCTCAAGATCATCATCATTTTTTGCAGTTGCAATGACCGGACAGTCCTCCAGTATTTCACGAAATGGCTCTCTCATCTTCCGCTCCTCTCCAGCTGTGCAAAGAACAATTCATAGAAATCATCCTCTCCCTCCAAAAGCGGTGAATTCTCTCCGCCGCCGTTCGTGCTTCTTCTCATCGTCGCATAGAATTCTTCCCCTGCGACGATCATATCCATCTCATAGATATCATAGCCAAGCTCACGGCATGCTTTACAAAATGCAGACAACGGATCTTCTGCATTTCTCGTTGCAAGAAGCTTTTGTCTCCACGCTTCATTTTTTCCTGCCTTATGCTGCAGTTCATCCAGCATTTCAACGATCTCTGCCATAATTATACACCAACCTTTTTACAAATATCAGAGAGGCAGCATCTGTCACAGTACGGCTTTGTCCTTGCCGTACAGACTGCACGCCCGTGGTCCACGAGACGATGACAGAAATCATTGCCCTCTTCCGGCGGAATGATCTTCCAGAGCGCCATCTCCACTTTCTTTGGCTCTTTGATCCCATCGACAAGTCCCATACGATTCACAAGACGGATACAGTGTGTGTCCGTGACGATCGCCGGCTTTCCAAATACATCTCCCATGATGAGGTTCGCACTCTTTCTTCCAACGCCCGGAAGCTTCATAAGCTTATCAAAGTCATCCGGAACATTTCCATCGTATTCATCTCTCAGTATCTTCATACATGCGCTGATATCTCTCGCCTTGCTTTTGCCGAGCCCGCATGGTTTTACGATCGCTTCGATCTGTTCCGGTGTCGCTTCTGCGAGCGCATTCACATCCGGAAACTCTTTGTACAAGTCCTCCACGACAACATTCACCCTTGCATCTGTGCACTGAGCTGCGAGGCGGACGCTCACAAGAAGCTTCCATGCCTGATCATAATCCAATGTACAGTCCGAATCCGGATATTCTTCTTTCAGTCTCTCAATGATGAGCTTTGCACGTTCCTTCTTTCTCATTTGCACATCCTCTTTTCTGACATTTCTTTTGCATTATAACACAAGGAGACTCAAAAAGAGCCCCCTTGCCGGAAATTACTTTATTTTTTTAATGATGGAACAGACGGATTCCGGTAAATGCCATTACCATATCGTACTTGTTACATGTCTCGATGACATTGTCATCTCTTACAGATCCGCCCGGCTGAGCGATATATTTGACTCCGCTCTTATGTGCTCTCTCGATATTGTCTCCAAACGGGAAGAACGCATCCGAACCAAGTGATACATCTGTAAGCGTGTCAAGCCATGCGCGTTTCTCTTCTCTTGTGAATACATCAGGCTTCTCTGAGAAAATATTTGGCCATGCTTCATCATTTAACACATCCATATATTCATCGCCGATATAAAGGTCGATCGCATTGTCGCGGTCTGCGCGGCGGATACCCTCTTTGAATGGAAGGTTCAATACCTTTGGACACTGTCTTAACCACCAGTTATCTGCCTTCTGTCCGGCAAGTCTTGTGCAGTGAATACGCGACTGCTGTCCGGCTCCGATACCGATTGCCTGTCCGTCCTTTACATAGCAAACAGAGTTAGACTGTGTGTATTTCAATGTGATCATGGAAATCGCAAGATCAATCTTTGCCTGCTCTGTCATTTCCTTATTATCTGTAACGATCTCATTGAAGAAGTCTTCATCGATCTTCAGTTCATTTCTTCCCTGCTCGAAGGTAATGCCGAATACTTCTTTGTGCTCGATCTCAGCCGGAACATAGTCCGGATCGATCTGAATGACATTGTAATTGCCGTTTTTCTTCTGCTTCAGGATCTCAAGTGCTTCCGGTTCATATCCAGGAGCGATCACGCCGTCAGAAACTTCTCTCTTGATCAGTCTTGCCGTGTCTACATCACAGACATCAGAAAGTGAGATGAAATCGCCGAAAGAAGACATTCTGTCTGCGCCTCTTGCTCTCGCATATGCACACGCAAGCGGAGACAGCTCACCAAGGTCATCTACCCAGTAGATCTTCGCAAGTGTGTCTGAAAGCGGAAGTCCGACTGCGGCACCTGCAGGTGAAACATGTTTGAATGAAGTAGCTGCCGGAAGTCCAGTCGCTTTCTTCAGTTCTCTTACGAGCTGCCAGCCATTGAACGCATCAAGGAAGTTGATGTATCCCGGACGTCCGGAAAGTACCTGGATCGGAAGATCCTTAATGTTTGCTGGAGACATTCAATTCCCTGACCACTAAGTACCACATACCCTTTTCCCTGTTTCAGGGCGGTTACATCTGCGGCATAAGATGTCATCGGTACACTGCATGTTACGATTGCTGAAAGCATGACTGCTGTTACGAAAGTTTTCTTCATCATCGTTACCTCCTTGAACTTTTCGTTTGTGTTGTACCCAAGTTACAAGGAGCATGTTAACAAAGAATATGTGAAATTTCTACAAGCAAGTATTTCCAAAAGAGCGGATTCCACAAAAGTCATTTATGACTTTTGTGGAATCCGCTCCATGCACTTCATTATAAATTCTATGGTTTTAATACTACTTTAATGCTTTCATGCTGCCTTGCTAGCTCATACCCTTTCTTCCACTCTTTTAATGGAAGTACATGGCTAATCATACTCTCTGCATCAATCAGACCATATCTTAATAGTCTCAGTGCTTTATCCCAGGCTTCTGGCGTTGTACTTTTTACACCTCTCAATGTAAGTTCCTTAGAATACATAATTTTTCCAAGAGTCATTTCAATCATATCTAAGGAAACACCTATAAGAATCATCTGACCTCTCTTTTTCAAAACATCAAATCCGGTTTTTATTGCCTGCACCGATCCTGCGCATTCATAATATGCATCACAGCCTCTTCCATCAGTCAGATCCATAATATATTCTTTTAAATCTGTTTTCTTTATATCCACCGTATGTTGAATTCCCAAAATATCCTTTGCAAAATTCATCCGTTTTTGACTTGACGTTCTTCCTGTCAGAACTACTACACAACCGCTGGCCTTTGCAACTTGAGACGCGTATAGACCTATCGGTCCGGGACCTGATACAATTACTACATTTCCGGGCTGAACTTTTGATTGATTCAATACCCCATGGACAGCACAAGCAAGCGGCTCTGTAGGTGCTGCGGCCTCATAGCTTAAGTTATCTGGTATTTTATGCACACTTCTTTCTGGCACAACCACATATTCTGCAAAAAAACCGCCAATGCCAGACCCCAGCCCTACTCTTTTTTCGCAACAGTTGAAATAAGATTCATAGCAGTTTTCACACTGCATGCAACTCTCATAAGTTGTTTCAGCAACTACTCTGTCACCGACCTTATAGTTTTTAACGCCCTCACCGACTTCAACGATTTCTCCGCTTCCTTCATGTCCCAGTATGACAGGCATTCTATAACGGTTATCCACCTGCATATTATCATACAAAACATGTACATCTGAACCACAGATTGAACTCGCATGAACTTTAATTTTCACCTGTCCGTATTGAGCATTCGGCTCTGGAATATCCTCCCTGTATATGGTTCCATTTACACCAAACTTTTCTTTTACAATACCTTTCATAAAACTCATTATGCAAAGATTGATAATATCTTAGCCACAATCCACGCAATCAGTTCTCCGCCACCAGATAATGCTGAAACAGAGCCTGCACTGGCATCAATCAGTCCACTGCTCAGCCCGACCTGAGTAAAGAGAGGCGCCAAATCGGTAGCAATAAACAACATACCGCAAATCACAACGATGCCAATGAGCAGCGAACGGAATGAATTCCTCTTTCCTGCCATTACAGGTGCTACCATAAAGTATGTCATTGCAGGCAAATCTGTAAATGGTAATAACTTATTATATGGAAGAACGATTGCAAGCAGCAGTGTAATTGGAACCATGATCATGGACATAGTAATTACTTCTTTATCTCCTAAGAGAACTGCCAAATCCATACCAATATTCATCTTTCTTCCAGGGAACTTCTTACTCATGAATTCCTGTGCAGCATTAGAGAGGGGGCTTAATCCTTCCATCAGGATTTTAACCATTCTAGGAAGAATAAACATAACAGCAGCCATACCAATACCTGCAGTCAATGCAGCTTCCCAGCCTGTCCCTGCAAGCAATGATAATACAAACCCAAGGATAAAGCCAAGGAATAGCGGTTCACCCAAAAAAGCAACCTTCGGGTTCATAGATGTCAAACTAAACTTAACCTTCCTCAGTCCCGGTATATGATCAATCACCCAATCCAGTCCCATACAGATATACATTGTTAACGGAAAGCTCTGAGTTGTAATCGTGACACCTGGATATCCCAAAAACTCTGCAATCCTTTCTGCATGCTTATCAGCAAGCAGCAGAACAACCCCACCATAGATTCCTCCGGCTACGCATCCAACAATCATGTTTCCTGTCATTGCATATGCCAAAGAACCTCCCATGATAAAATGCCAGTAATTCCAAATATCAACGTTTAATGTATCTGTCCATTTCAAAATAAGTAATACAATGTTAACGCCAATCAATACCGCAAACATAGCTACCACAAAACTTCCATTGGAAAAGGCAATACCACTGGACACTGGCCAGCCCATATCATATGTATCAAGAGACATATGCCATTTTGCCTGAAGCCCCTCAATAATAGGGGACATGAATCCTCCCATCTGTCCTGTGATTAAGTTGATACCAATAAAGCCCACTCCAACAGTAAATCCCGAACGCAGCGCTTTGATTGGCTTCATGCCAACAATCAAACCAATGATAAAGATAATAATCGGCATCATCACCGATGCTCCAAGTCCCAAAATTGTGTTAATAAATCCTAGCATACTTTTACTCCTTCCATTTTATGTCATTTGATTCCTTTTAAGTAATCTGCAATTTCTTTGTATAAAGCTCCTGCATTTAAGTTCAGAAGAATTGGCATAGCTCCAAACGCCTTGACCCCCTTCAAATCCACACTTTCCAGAGAAGTTGTATGAATAATCACATCCGGCGGATTATTCTCAATTAATCCACCCGCTTCAGAAACATTGGCTTCTGTTATAGATATATCTGTAATTCCATGTTCTTCAAGACCATCCTTCAGGCGACTCGCCACCAGAGTTGATGTTGCTATTCCGCTTCCGCAAATCGACAGTATTTTATACATAATTTTTCTCCTCTCTACTCCGAAATATATTTCTTTACAATTGCATATATGCTCTCTTTGTCCACTGCATTCATCAATTTTTCCATGTCATCTTCATCCTGAGCCAGCGTAATAACGCTTGATAATAATGGCAATTGTTTCCTTCCATCCGTAAATACTAATCCAAATACATATGCTGCATCAACATAATTTTCTGGATTCGCCATTTCCTTAAATTTTACAGTGTTTTTAAGTTGAAAGATAATCACGCACGGCTTTATAACATGACAGGGGTCCGTATGTGGAATTGCAATTGATCTGGGGATGATAGGCAGCCCCGTCGGGCTTTTCTCTTCTCTTTCCATAAGAGCATCCGTGTAGGTATCCTTCACATACCCTTTCTCCTGCAAAATACTGCCGATTTTCCTTAATACTTCCTTATAGTCGGCTGCCTCTACATCTAAATAAATGTTATCTAATTCAATCACTGTTTACCCCTTTCTCAGAAGATATCCTCCGTATGAATAAATATATGTCCAGATTATTATATCTTAATAGCAGCTCTTAAGCACCTCTATAATATGATCTTTTTCAAATACATAAGTCTCCGGAGCATCCAGCACACATTCAGCAATCTCATCAAACATCTCTTCTTTTACTCCCAACTCTCTCAAGGTGGTAGGGAGTCCCCATGATTTGAATTTATCTTTCAAAGCTTTCAATCCAAGCTTTCCGTATTCGACATCACTCATGCCCTCTTTTCGCTCTATTCCAAAAACTCTCTGCGTAAACTGAACAAATTTTTCAGGGTTCTTTTCATTTTCAAATTCAAGCCACGCCGGATTAATTACTGCAAGCCCTTCGCCATGAGAGGAATCTGTCATTGCTCCAACAGCATGCTGTATCCAGTGGGCCGGAAAGCCTGCATTTGATCTTCCGCAATCCTGAAGACCACTCATAGCTAATGTCGCCGCCCAGCTCAACGCCCCACGTTTCGATGTGTTGCCCAAATCTTCTAACACTCCATCGCTCTCCAACACAGTCATGACGATTCCTTCTCCAATTCTGTCTGAAACAGGATTATCAGGGACACCATCAAAATACCCTTCTATCACATGTGAGATAGTATCTGCCATTCCTGCCGCCGTTAATCTTTTTGGAACCGTCTTCAGCAAATCAGGATCAATAATTGCCGTTTTCGGAAACGCAAAGGAATCATGAACAGCCCATTTCTGCCATTTAGTACAATCCTCGCTTCTGTCATTCGTGACAACACAGTGGCAGCTTGTCTCAGCGCCAGTGGCAGAAATCGTTGACACTGCTATGACCGGAAGTGATTTTTCTATCTGTCTTTTTCTCTCAAAAAAGTCCCAAACATCCGTATCTACAGGAGCACCAAAAGCGATGGCTTTCGCTGTATCTATGGAACTTCCTCCTCCAACGGCAACGATAACTTCAATCTTATTTTCCTTTACAAACTGAATTCCCTCTTCAATTTTTGAAAGCTTTGGATTGCTTGTAATTCCTTTTAATTCAAATACGTTTACACCACAGCTTTCCATATAATCTATGGCCTGTCTAAACACACCCATTTCTTCCAATGGCCCCTCCTGCTCTATTAAAAGAGCAGAAGATCCATACATTTTTACTTCACTTCCAAGCTGCTTATACTCACCAATTCCAAAAACAACTTTTGTCGGATTAAAATACTGAAAATTATTCATATTATACCGCTCCGCCTCCTTTTGCAGCCGCGTGAATTGCCAGAGCAGACTCTTCCGGAATAAATTCATCAAATCCTGCTGCTATTGCATAGTAAGCAACCTGCGCACATTCTTCTGTGTATACAGCGCAAGTCATAGCCGCGTCCATATCGCCTCCCGTAGCTATAAGACCATGATTTTTAAGAAGTGTAACATCTCCTTCCTTTCCGATAGCTCTTACAGCAGAATCTGCCAGTTCCTCAGAACCAGGAAGTGCAAAACAGTCTGTCGTTGGAATCGGATAATACATATTAGACGGAACTGTTGCTGTCGGTAAATTCTTTCCCTTCATAGACATAACCGTAGCAAATAAAGAATGTGTGTGCACTACCGCTTTTACGTCCGGACGTGCTCTCATGATTGCAGTATGCATTGGTGTTTCGGAAGAAGGTTTATATTTTCCTTCTATCATATTTCCATTTAAGTCTACCAGACAGATATCCTCCGCAGTCATAGTCTCGTACTCTACTCCACTTGGTGTGATTGCAACAACATCATCTTTTTCATCTCTCATCGAAATATTGCCACTTGTTCCATGAATAAGTCCAAGTGCATTTGATTTTTTTGCAGCTTCTACTACTATTTCCCTAATCTTCTGATATTTCATTTTTAATCTTTTCTCCTATCCTATTTTAATTTCATTCTTTATAGATTCACCCTTTGCATGAGACAGCAATGCATCCAACGCATGGTCAAGTGAAAATGTTTTATTTACCATCAATTCCTCTGGAAATTCTCCTCGTTTCAGCAATTCAAAAGCAATACCCACATGTCTTGGTGTTGTGTGGTAAACACCTTTAATTGTAAGCTGAGAATAATGGAGTAATTTTGTGTCTATAGTGATAGATGTTCCCGGCTTACAGCCACCAAACTCCATAACCATTCCACCTTTTCTTGCCATCAGAATATTTTTCTCCCACACCTCAGGAACACCGGTAGCTTCTATTGCAACATCGACGCCTCTTCCATTAGGAGTTAAGCCCCTTACTGCTTCCACCTGATCTTCCACTTTCTTCAAGTCAACAATCATATCAGCACCCAGCTGTTTTGCAGTCTCCAATCTCAGATCTGTAAAATCACAGGCAATAACTTTTGCTCCCTGCAATTTTGCACAATGCAACATCATTAAGCCAATAGGACCACATCCATTCACCACTACCAGATCTCCAAGTTTGATATCACACAAATCCACACCATATACCGCGCATGATAAAGGCTCCAATAAAGATGCTGTTTTGTGTGTCATGTTTTCTGGCATATGGAAGATAGTTTCTTTAACTAAGGCCGCCGGAATTTTAACATATTCAGCCCAGGTACCTCTCATCTGCTGCAAATCATCACACATGCTATAATCGCCAATCTGGCAGGAATAACAAGAATGACATGGTGCTGTATTGTGCGCTGCAATTCTATCGCCAACTTTAAACTTTGTAACGCCTTCTCCTACCTCATAGACAATTCCACTTCCCTCATGCCCGAATGCCACATGGTTCGCACCGAATGGAATTGTCGGATGTCCACGTCTGAATGTTTTCACATCCGTACCACAAGTGGTGGCGCTCATCACCTTCATAATAATTTCTCCCGGACCTGCCTTTGGCATAGGTAAATCCATGATTCTCAAATCCTCTGCCTGGTTTAATACTGCTGCTTTCACTAAAGTCAACCTCCTCTTTTCCTATTTTTGGGTATAAAAATAACACTCTTGCAAAATTTCTTTTCGCAAAGTGATTATTTTCCATATTTAAAACAATTGCTCTCTCCATCTACCCGACTCTAACTACTTCTGTTCCCTGCTTCTTAATTCTCTGGAAAATATCCAATGGCAGATATTTATCGGTTATGAAATAGTCTATATCGTCAAAACGTATACATTTCATTTTGTTCCAGCTTTTTATCTTGCTTGAATCAGAACACAAAATAACCGTATTACTACATTTAACAAGTTTGCTTTTATACATTTTTTCGTTATAAGTATCCACAAGAACACCATAATCAAAATCTATATAAGCACTGGATAAAAATACTTTGTCAAAGTACAATCCATCAATTTCATTGATTGTTTGTATTCCCATTATTGTTGAATGATTTTTAAGGAGTTTTCCTGAAACAACATTCACCTCAAAATCATAATCATTGTTAACCATTTCCAGTATGATTGAAACAGAATTTGTAAATACCACGATGTCCTTTGCTTTAATATATTTCAGCATATAATTAATCGTCGAACCAGCATCCAGAAAAATGACATCTCCATCACAAATCATTTCAGCCGCTTTTTTGGCAATAACTTCCTTTGCTTCCCTGCTTACCTTCGCCCTCTGCTGAAAAGATGGCAGGTCTGTTTGTGACTCAACTAAGAATACACCTCCATATACTCTTTTCACCTTTCCCTGGGTTTCCATCAAATCCAAATCTCTTTTTATCGTAGATTCTGAAACTTTAAACCTTGCCATCAAATCATGAACAGAACAATATTGTTTTTTTGCTATCTCATCACAGATAGCTTCTCTTCGTATATTTCTTTTATTAAGTCTCTCTGTCATATCATCCTCATCTTTCAAGATTGATTTTGAATATCTTCAACTAAAACATATGCCATTTTTTGATTGTTTTCAACCATATTTTTTTAATTAAATGTAAAAAAGGCGAAAATCATTCTTTTTTATGAATGTTTTCGCTTTTTTTGAACGACTTTATTCTTTTTTATTCAAACCCTGCTTTTGTCTTATTTTTCACTACAATTTCTTAATGATGGAACAGACGGATTCCGGTAAATGCCATTACCATATCGTACTTGTTACATGTCTCGATGACATTGTCATCTCTTACAGATCCGCCCGGCTGAGCGATATATTTGACTCCGCTCTTATGTGCTCTCTCGATATTGTCTCCAAACGGGAAGAACGCATCCGAACCAAGTGATACATCTGTAAGCGTGTCAAGCCATGCGCGTTTCTCTTCTCTTGTGAATACATCAGGCTTCTCTGAGAAAATATTTGGCCATGCTTCATCATTTAACACATCCATATATTCATCGCCGATATAAAGGTCGATCGCATTGTCGCGGTCTGCGCGGCGGATACCCTCTTTGAATGGAAGGTTCAATACCTTTGGACACTGTCTTAACCACCAGTTATCTGCCTTCTGTCCGGCAAGTCTTGTGCAGTGAATACGCGACTGCTGTCCGGCTCCGATACCGATTGCCTGTCCGTCCTTTACATAGCAAACAGAGTTAGACTGTGTGTATTTCAATGTGATCATGGAAATCGCAAGATCAATCTTTGCCTGCTCTGTCATTTCCTTATTATCTGTAACGATCTCATTGAAGAAGTCTTCATCGATCTTCAGTTCATTTCTTCCCTGCTCGAAGGTAATGCCGAATACTTCTTTGTGCTCGATCTCAGCCGGAACATAGTCCGGATCGATCTGAATGACATTGTAATTGCCGTTTTTCTTCTGCTTCAGGATCTCAAGTGCTTCCGGTTCATATCCAGGAGCGATCACGCCGTCAGAAACTTCTCTCTTGATCAGTCTTGCCGTGTCTACATCACAGACATCAGAAAGTGAGATGAAATCGCCGAAAGAAGACATTCTGTCTGCGCCTCTTGCTCTCGCATATGCACACGCAAGCGGAGACAGCTCACCAAGGTCATCTACCCAGTAGATCTTCGCAAGTGTGTCTGAAAGCGGAAGTCCGACTGCGGCACCTGCAGGTGAAACATGTTTGAATGAAGTAGCTGCCGGAAGTCCAGTCGCTTTCTTCAGTTCTCTTACGAGCTGCCAGCCATTGAACGCATCAAGGAAGTTGATGTATCCCGGACGTCCGGAAAGTACCTGGATCGGAAGATCTCTTCCATCTGCAACGTAAATCTTAGAAGGTTTCTGATTCGGATTACATCCATATTTCAATTCTAATTCTTTCACGATATCTGCTCCTTATTTATTCTTATTCACAATCTTTGATTCGTATTTTCCAGTTTCAATATCGATATAGCGAACAAAAAGCGATACTTTATTGTCCGCATTCAGACTGTTCCAGAGAAGCTCCACGAAGCTGTCCATGTCATCCGGAATCTCAACAAGCTTTGGCTCTCCCTCGAAGCTTGGAAGCGGATTGCCATCATGCATATAGGTGTGGATGAAACGTCCCTCACCTGCTTTTGCATTCTCATACGCGAATGTGTAGCGATTGCAGCTTGACGGATCACCGTTGTTGCTCTTAAGGATTGACATTGCATAGCTGTATTTTCCACTTTCTACATGCATAACACCGGAAATACGAGGTGTGTAGTTCGGAGCATCCGGCTCGAACTCTCTGCATCTGAGTGACTGCTCAAATGTGAGCTGTCTGTCCATTCCTTCGTAAATTGTATCTGTCTGATCACCATTTGTGACAATCGTCTTATTTCCAAGAACTCTTACAGGTGCATAGATGATAAGACTCGGATCTGTGAGCTTAGACTCATCAAATGCCTGTGTGCGGATACCCTCGCCGTCTTCCACAAAGATACGGTTACGGCTGTTCTCGCTTCTTCCCATGATGAAGTAAGCTGTTACCGCTTTTGTGCCATCTGCACTTCTTCCAATGATAATACCTCTGCCAGGGTATGCGTTTTCCTTCAACTCTTTTTCAATAGAAATTGGTTTCATAAAATTATCTCCTTTATGAATTGCACGTTTCTTATGTTCCTTTTCATTATATAAAAAAGAAGATTTCTTTTCCATACGATTATCTATTATATTATTTTTTGCAGTTTCATAACTCACGCTTATAGAACAGGGTCGGATTTATTAGTCTTCTTCGAGTTCCATCTCATGCGCATACAGAGTTTCCTTATCATTGATGATGATCGTTCCGACACCCGCAACACTGAAAAATTCTACCAGAAGTGCATGCCGGATCCTTCCGTCAAGGATATGGACACGGTTCACTCCCTGTTCCACCGCCTTAAATCCGCGTTCCACACGGGATAGAACACCTTCCGTTACCTTTCCTGCCTCTAAAAGCTCTTTTACCTCTTCCACCGTAAGTCTCGGATATACTTTTGTTCGTTCTTCATCTTTCCATATACCTCTGTGCGATGACAGAAATACAAGCTTATCCGCTTTCATCTTCACTGCGATCTCAAGTGCTGTATCCTTCGGATCGATCAGTTCATTCTCATTGTCGATATCATTTGGGACGATGACCGGTATGTATCCGTTTTCGATCGTCATTTTCAATGTGTGTGTATCGACACCGCAGATCCCGATTGCCTTTTCGCCGCACAGCTCGATCAGCTTCGCGATACGCTTGTTCTCGCGGAATTTATCAACTCCCATCGGCGTATCATGCACAACGACCGGTATCATTCCTACTGTTTTCAAAAGTGCGATATCCTGCATGATCTCCTGCTCATCGATCGGACGCAGATACTTTCTGCACCCGTATTCGATCACAACGATCTTCTGATTAAAATCCCTGATATAAGGAAGTGCTTTTACCAGGATTTCCGCCTTTGGCTCAATCTGTTCATACAATTTCTGATCCATTTTTTCCTCCTGAGAATGTACTCTGTACCCTTAAAATTTCCGAATCAGATCCTCTTCTGATTCTCCTGTATTTTGGATGGATTTGATCTCCACATAGTATCCTGCATTCTGGCCCACCTCGATATACACACGGTCTCCCACCTTATGTCCGAGAAGTGCTTTTCCCATCGGCGACTCGATACTGATCCGTCCGCTCAGAGAATTTCCTCTTACCGATGTGACGATCTTATATACTTCGGTCTCATCATCCTCTTCGAAATACACTTCAACCGTCTTGTTGATTCCGACCTCATCTGCCGCAGATTCATCGGATACGACAGTCGCTGTCTTAAGCATTCTCTCCAGATAACGGATACGGCTTTCATTTTGATTCTTGTCTTTTTTCGCGGCATGATACTCAAAGTTTTCGCTGAGATCACCGTGGGCTCTCGCCTCTTTTACCGCCTCGATCGCCTCTTTTCTCACGACAAGCTTTCGATATTCTATCTCTTCTTTTATCTTATCAACATCACCTTGTGTCAGCTGTTCTCTCAAAATACCACACGTCCCTTCTGACCTATCATAGAGATGAGTATAACATAAAAAAATCTCTGTGACAATTCACAGAGATTTTCTATATCATGCAGTATCACCCCGGCTAATCCTGACGAACAGGGACAATCGAACACTTCAAGCCGGTCTACTGCATCCAGGAGGAAGTTAAGACCCGTTGAACCGCTCTAAGTGTCATTGGTATACGTGTGCGTGTAGGTGTCTGCAAAAATATCATATGATTTACGATTACCTGATAAAAGGTGTATCAATTTCAGTATACACAGTTTGTCTGTATACGTCAAGCAAAATGCATTGTATATCTGTGCAATTCTTATATATGTGTATAGTAAAATAAGGTATATCAAAAAACCGCACAGAATTGTGCATCCAGACGCATCAGCGAATGATTATTACTTCGCATAATATATTCTACCACACCAAATATAAAAAAGAGAGGGTGATTTTCGTGGAAAGAGATGATTTTGCAAGACGACTGTCCAGCCTTCGGGAATCCAAAGGTGTCTCTGCACGTGAAATGAGTTTGTCTATGGGACAAAGTCCAAACTACATCAACGGTTTAGAAAATCAGAAGAATTTCCCATCGATGAAACATTTCTTCGATATCTGCGAATATCTTGAGATCACGCCTGGACAGTTCTTTGATTTTCAGGTCAGCAATCCTCTTAAGACTGCTGAACTTATCGAAGTTACAAAAGGATTGAATACGGACAGTATAAACATGCTGATCAATATAGCAAAACAATTCAAAAAATAATGTAAAAGGGCATTCCCGGATCACCATACATGAATGATCAGAGGATGCCCCTTTTTTCAGCTCTTTATTCTGTTTTTATCGCTGCCAGAGGACTCAGCCGCATCGCGCGCAGTGCCGGAAAATAGCCCGCCACTGTTCCCACGAACATGGCAAATCCCATCGCTGCCAGCACGAGCCATACCGGAATGCAGGAAATATCCCCTTCGATCCCCATCGCCGCTCCGTGACCGGTCAGCATATTGATCACTGCTGACAGGCAAAAACTCAGGATCATACCCGCAAAACCTCCGATCAGTCCGATAAACGCCGCTTCCAGAAGAAACATCTGCTTAATATTTTTCAGGCTGCAGCCGAGCACCTTCATGATTCCGATCTCCTTTGTCCGTTCATAGATGGACATCATCATCGTATTTGCAATGCCGATTGCGGCGACGAGGAGAGATACTGCTCCGATTCCGCCAAGGACTGCCTGGATCATTGCCATCTGTTTTTTTGCACTCTCCATATATTCCGCATTTGTACTTGCATTATAACCCATACTGCGGATTTCCGATACGATCTGATCGACCATATCCTTGTCATCTATCTTCAGATCCACTGATGTATAAGAGAAATCCTTATATGGCTTGCCTTTTTCCGTCGTTGGCTGTCCCGGGATCACTCTGCCGCTGAATTCCTTTTTCAAAACCTGCTTCAGTGTATCCAGATCACAGTAGACGTTATAATATCCTGTTTTCCATGTATCCACATCGCCTGATACAACACCGCATGACCTCACCGCATGTTTCTGCACTTTCCCCGCATTGCTCTGAGACCCTTCTGCGTCTTCCTGATCACCAAAAGAAGGGGCTTCTTTTGAAGCGTAGTAACCATCCTGATCAAGGATCAGAAACATCGAATCTTTTTTCAGATCAATGTCCGGCACTTCTCCTGTTTCGTAATATCCCTTCCCACTCCCTTTCTCGTAGAAATTAGTAAGGATTCCATTTCCGTACACAAGCTCAAGATTCCCGGCTCCGGGCTCAGGATATCTTCCTCCCTCTATAAGATCAAGGTGGAGGGCTTCCATCCCTTCCGGGGGAAGTGCAACAAGCTCAGCCCATCCTTCATATCCACCCTTCAGCAGCATGACCGACATCTCATACTTCGGTATCACACTCTCCACATGTTCCATTTTAGAAAGTTCCTGAACCGCTGAATCCGTCAGCCTTTTATCCGATTCTTCTTCTGACTCATTGCCATGATAGATCATGCTGCTGCCGGAAGAAGCACCGGTCACAAAGACTGTGTTCAATCCTCCGTTCATCTCAACCTGCTTCATCATGGACGCTTCAAGTCCCAGCCCGAGAGAGATCATTACGACAATGGATGTCGTTCCGATCATCACTCCCAGAACAGTGAGGAACGTACGGAGCTTTCTTCGCTTTAAGTTATTGCTGCTCATCCTCAGAAGATCCATCCAGTTCATCAAGCAACTCCTCCTCTTCCTCTGCTAATTTACGTGCGCTCCTTTTCTTCATCGCTATCACAGCGATCACAATTCCAGCCACCACAAGAACTGCGACAATAACAGGAATCACCGGAAGTTTCATTCCCTCCGTTTTTTCTTCATTCACCTCTGTCATCATCACATCTTCAGAAGCTTCGTTCACCGGAAGCTGAAAACGTTCCTCTGTTACAGACAGTGTTCCTGCTTCATCCTCGTATGAAAGCGTCATCTTCACCGTACTGTCTCCGGCGGAAACCTTTTTCCCCTCCAGCATCACATCGATTGCGGTGCTGCTTCCAGGCTCCAGATTGCCAAGAAATGTCTCCTCTTTTTCAATGTGCGCTCCCTCGAAAACTGCTTTCACATTGTACAGTTTGATTCTTCCCAGATTGTAAAGATTGCAAGACACATTCGCTTCTTCTCCCACCTCAATACTCTCCGGAGTAATTTCAAATTCACTGAATTCAAATCTGGCATTCTGTTTCACAGGAATAGACAGACTCGCCTCTGCATCGATCTGATTTGCCTGACTGTCTTCATATTTCATCGTAAGGTTGATCCCGTAAGGTTTCTGTACAAGGTCAGCCTTCGCATTCAGCTTCATGGAAATATCCGCAGTTCCATTTGCCTTGATTCCTTCCAGATAAATGGAGTTTGATCCGGAAGTCGAAAGAAATGCCGGTGCCGTTGTCTGCTCATCTGAACCTTCAGCAGGTGCCTGCAATTCAAAAAGCATATTGCTGACCCTTGTTGTTTTGGATGTATTCTTCAGGTGGATCGTCAAGGTAAAGTCGCTTCCCGCCTTTACCTCTGCCGGATTTGTCGAAAATCCGGTTACGATCACTCTTGGCAGAGAACTGTTGCCGGAAGAACCACCACTGTATGCTGCCGCTCCATTATCAAATCCACCGGCATCAGCCATACTCTCTGATGTACCCGAACTGCCGACATTTTGTTTTTCCTCCGTTTTATTATCATT
Source organism: Eubacteriales bacterium (assembly GCA_030526265.1). Taxonomy (GTDB): domain Bacteria; phylum Bacillota; class Clostridia; order Lachnospirales; family Lachnospiraceae; genus Claveliimonas. The sequence goes on from JAUNDE010000015.1 coordinate 37,276, forward strand.
TTTTTCCTCCGGCTTCGCTGTCGTATTAACATAGAAAGAGCGTTCATCTACAACGACCTGCTGCCCGTTTTCATCCTCCGCTGTAATCTCGAATGTCAGCAAATATCGCTTGTCACCTGCATTATCCCGCTCTGTGAAGGCAAAGCTGACACTTCCCTTTTCTCCGGCTTTCAGAAGATCCAGTGATGCCTCATAGCTCTGATACTCCGTCTTAAACGGCCATTCTGCACCCTGTTCTTTAAGCTTTGGCGATACTTTGATATTCTTAAGATCCACCTCGCCTGTATTTGTAATATTCAGCACAAAGTTCTGCTCTTTCTGATATTGATAGGTGATCACCTTATTATCCGGCGTCTCCACACGAAGTGCCGGAGACGCTGCCAGCACCGGGATCATCTCGACAATTCCAGACAAAAGCGCTGCAATACATATTCCTGCCACCCATTTACTGATTTTTTTTATTTGTTTCATTTTCATCTTCCTCCCCATCTTCTCTCTGTACAATTCCTTTCAGTTTCTGTTCGCGCCTGTCTTCAATCCTTACAATTTTACCGTCAATGATATGAAACACTCTGTCTGCATAGGATGCCAGATGATTATCATGCGTCACCATCACGAGTGTCATATTCTGTTCCCTTACGATCTGCTTCATCAGCTGCATGACTTCTTCCGATGTATGAGAATCCAGGTTACCGGTTGGTTCATCTGCAAATATAATATCCGGTTCCACCACCAGTGCTCTTGCCACGCCTACTCTCTGCTGCTGACCGCCGGACATCTGAGTCGGCAGATGTTTCGCATGCTTCTCCAGCTTAACAAGCTTCAGCATTTTCTCTGCTTTTTCCATCCGCTTTGCCTTTTGCATACCCTGAAAGCTTAACGGAAGCGCAATATTTTCCAGTGCATTCATCGTCCCAAGCAAATGAAAGGACTGAAAAACGAATCCCACATGCTCCCGCCTGAATGTCACAAGCTGTTCCTCGCTCAGCTTTTCAATATGTTGTCCGCTGATCACAATCTCTCCCCTGGTGGGTCTTTCCAGACCTGCCAGCATATTCAAAAGTGTTGATTTCCCCGAACCGGAAGTCCCTACAATGGCACAGAACTCCCCTTCATATATCGTAAAATCCACACCATCCAACGCCCGAACAGCTTCCTCTCCCAGACGGTACAGCTTATACAGGTTCTTTACCTCGATTACTTTCTTCATGGCAGCCTCCTTTCATCTACAGTGTATTTTATAAAACGAAAGAAAAGAGGCAGTAATCATTAAGATTGTCTTAATAATCACTGCCTCTTTTATTCATATCAGTTTTCTTTCTGAAAATATTCCTGCTTATTACGAAAACAAACGTGTCACTTTATTCATGATCAGCAGCACCAAAAGCACGGCTGCGTAGAACACAAAACACGTAACCATCGCATCATGGATCCGGTCAATTCCACTCAGGAAAACCGGTGTCAGCGATGCTCCAAGATTACAGCCAACAAGCGTTGCTGCATTGACGGTGTCAAGTGCTCCCTTCGGGGCACACTCTGAAACAAAATGGAATCCATAAGAAAGGATTGACGGAAGAAAGAATCCGCACAATACTGCTCCTGCTGCAATCATCACAAGATTTGCACACGCTGCGATCATGCAAAGTCCTGCCACAACCATTGCAAAGAAAAACGTCAGTGCATGCCGCTTCAGAAAGTCCATCATTTTCCCAAATACCATGCCTCCCCCAAATCCGGCTATGATCGAAAGTGTAAGAACCGTTGCGCTGTCAGATGCACTTCCAAAATTCATGTCCACGATCAGATTCGGCACACGAAGAGAGATCACTGTCGTTGTAGATACCGCCAGACCGTTCAGAAAGACAAAGCAAAGTACCTTTTTCCATTCTTTTGCAGATATTTTGTTAGCAGAAGCTGCACTCGCTTCCTCTGTGCCAGAATCGACTGCATCAACAGAAGGATGATTTCCATCAATCTGTTCATCACGGACAAATGCCAGATATGTAATCAAAATAAAGAATGCTGCAACATAGACAAGAAATGCACGATTCCACCCTGACACGAGAAGTAGGCCTGCGATATATGTCATTGCAGCCTGTCCCAGACCTTCCATAGACAATCGGATTCCCATAAGTTTGACCTTCTGTCTGCCATCAAACCGTTCCCCGATCAGGCTCACTGCTCTCGTGTTGACAAGACCGATTCCTGCTCCGAGCAGCATACGTGAGATCATCACGATCGGAAATTCGGTCACAAAAACCGGGATCACGCCTGCGATACCGATCAGCACGAGTCCGGTGCAGATGATGATTTTCTCATGCACCAGCCTGCCGATGATCGGTGACATTGCAATCATAACCACCATTACCATCGATGGGATGGATACGAGCATTTCAACACTTGCTCTCCTGTAACCGCTGTAATATTTCAACATATCCGGCAGGCATGCCGATACACTGAACGTTGATACAAGAATCAACGACAGTGACAGTATGCCGACCACTTCTCTTGTATTTTTCTTTTTTGAATTCATTCTGTTTTTCTCTTCTCCTGCTCTTTTTTACATACTATTTTCTCTGTTTCATACTACTTTTTCTATTATATATGAAACCTTTGCCTAATTCAAAATCTATTTCTTCTGATCCTGTAAAATGCAGCTCATAGAGCTTGTAAAATACGATTCGCTCCGCCTTGTCTTTATTATATCATTTTAGTATAATATATATGATTATATCACTTTATCAGTTAGGAGGTTTTCATTTGAAACCAACGAAAGAAAAACAACCCAGACAACCGAAAACAGTTCATGCGCTGATTGTGTTTGCTGTTTTAATCTTTTGTATGGCGATCGGAATCATCAAATATGATGCCGGTGTTCACATCTCCATGTTTATCGGAGTGTGTGCAGCAGCAGCCATGGCATTATACCTTGGATTCAGCTGGAAATTCATCGAAGATGCAATGCGTGAAGGCATATTGAATGCTCTTCAGGCAGTGATCATACTCATGATCGTCGGAATCCTTGTCGGAATATGGATCTTAAGCGGTGTCGTTCCAACCATGATCTATTACGGAATGAAATTACTGTCTCCAAGCATTTTCCTTGTCGCTTCGGTTCTGATCTGTTCGATCACCTCTCTTGCAACCGGTACCTCATGGGGTACGATGGGTACAATGGGACTCGCACTGATCGGTATTGCGACAGGCCTTGGAATCCCAACACCGGTGGCAGCAGGTGCAGTCATCTCAGGTGCTTACTTTGGAGACAAAATGTCGCCGCTCTCAGACACGACGAATCTAGCTCCTGCAATGGCCGGAACAGATATTTTTACACATATCAAATTCATGATGCTCCCAACCGGTATCGCCTATGCGATCACACTCGCAATATTCGGCATACTCGGACTTCAATACGGACATGGTGGTTCTGTCGATATGAGTGCTGTTACCGCAATGAATGAAGGAATCACTTCGGTTTTCAATATTTCACCGGTACTCCTGCTCCCACCCGTCATCGTTATCGTTCTTGTAGCATGTAAAGTACCTGCGATTCCAGGAATCACGATCGGAATCTTTGCCGGAGCGATCCTTGGTTTTATCACTCAGCCGGGGATCAATTTCGGTGACATTCTCGTCGCGGGAATGAACGGTTTCACATGCGAGTCAGGTGTAGAGACTCTGGACAACCTGCTCAGTACAGGCGGCATCGAAAATATGCTGTTTTCCGTTTCACTCACACTGATCGCGATGATGTTCGGCGGAATCATGGAAAAAACAGGTATGTTAAATGCAGTAGTAAGCAAGATCATCCATCTCGCAAAACGTCCTGCAACTCTTGTTCTCACAACTGAGATCACATGCATTCTCAGTAACATTACGATGCCGGAGCAGTATATCTCTGTTGTCGTTCCGGGTCGTATGTATGCGGATGCCTACCGGGAGATGAATCTTCATCCAAAGACATTATCCAATGCACTGGAAAGCGCCGGAACTGTTACTTCAGCATTGATCCCGTGGAATACATGCGGTGTATACATCTACGGTGTTCTTGGTGTATCGGCATTTGCGTACTTCCCGTATGCGATCTTTAATATCATAACACCGATCATCACGGTCATTCTGGCATTTGCCGGAATCGCGATTGCAAAGCAGGACAGCACTGATCAGGCTGACAGAGCAGTTTAGCAAAAGAAGTGTAATGGTATAAATGATTATGATCTGAATATTGTTTTTTATGCCTCTTTCATCAGTGGAAAACCAACCCGGACAGTGTGAATTTGCTGCAAGTCGATTGCTAATTTCTATATACAATCATTTTTCAGCATATTATAATGAAAGCAGAAATGATATGTACGAACAATTCAAATCAAGAAAGAGGTGTTATCATGTTACATGAAGTAAAATTCCCATCTTTTAACGAGCGGGATGAAGTCTACGGCTGGATCTACGTACCTGCCGCAAAGCCAAAGGGAATCGTTCAGATCATCCACGGATTCGGCGAACATTCCAGAAGATATCTGCATATGATCGTAAAATTTCTGGATGCAGGATATATCGTGGCTGCCGACGACCATGTGGGTCACGGAAAAACTGCCCTGGAGAATGACACATGGGGAGACTGGGGAGACAAAGGCCCTCATACCATGATGGAAGACGAGCATACCCTGAAGGAACTGGTATGCGAAAAGTATCCGGATCTTCCATATTTTCTTTTCGGACACAGTATGGGATCTTTTATCGTAAGAGATTATATTTCCAAATACGGCGACGAACTTTCCGGTGCTACGATCTGCGGAACGACAGGCGTGTTCCGGGGTGCGGCCGATTGCATGAAAGCGCTTGAGAAAGCTGTTGCTGAAGGCAGAGGAAAAGAGTCTGATCCTGAACTTGTGGGCGGACTTCTTGGCTGGATGTGCGAACGCTGCGGTGATGTGACACTTGGAAATGAGTGGATCTGCAGCGATCCATACGTACAGCGCGATCATGCCGAAGACCCGTTTGACGCTTTCACCAGACCAACCAACAACCAGTCCATCCTTTATTTCACACAGATGATGGAATTCATTCGCGGAACCGAATGGGCAGGAAAAGTTCCGACCACACTTCCGATCTATAATATCGCCGGCGATCAGGATCCTGTCGGCGAGTACGGCTTTGGTGTATGTCAGGTAACGAACTGGCTCGTCGAAACCGGGCACAGCGTGAAAACAAAACTTTATTCCGGATATCGCCATGAAATACATAACTATGCAGATATCAAAGACGAGGTAGAAGAAGGAATTATTGCCTTCATGGATGGTATTGTAGAATAAATAATTCCGCAAACCGGATATATTCGATAACAAAAATTAAACACTTTAAAAATTGGCCCGAGGCAGCAGAACAATAAATTCTGTCGTCCCGGGCCGGATTTTTGTCCATCATCTATTTCAGCAGTTTTTCGTAAGTGAATTTATTTGCTGCCCCTCTCATAAGCAGTACATCGAGTGCCGCCAAAATGATCCCCATTCCTAAAAGAAGCACTGGATTCACCAGAATAACGCCTGTGAACTGTCCTATGACAAGTGCAAGAATCGGGAAAATCAGGAATACGGCACGCTGCTGTGCTTCTTCGATTGTTTGTGCCTTTGCGGAACCCCGCACAGTTACTGCGATAGCAACAAGCGAGATCGCCGGTGCAATAAGCAGCATAACACCTAAAATCATCTGTTTCTGATTGTATTCCCCGGCCGAAACCGGAAGCATAGCAAGCAATTTTTGAAAATCTGAAGTCGATTCCGGGACCAACACTGTAACAAAAGCCATAATAGACGGCAGTATGATAGTAAGTGCAAGCGGTACAATAAGCATAACCATGAGCACCTGTTTATTTGATGTAATACTCCGAATATCTTTTTTTATAAGGGCAAGTTGTTCTGCATTCATTTATTATCACACTCCATTTCTGCATGATTCCTGTCAATAAGTGAAAAATAGATTTCCTCTAATGACATCTGCTCTTCCGAAACATAATAGACACCACCGCCTGCATCTACGATTCTTTTTACAATAAGAGGTATTTCCTGTTCAGAATTCACATCTATATCATAGATGTTCTCTGCGACCTTTCGGCATTCGATGTCTCCTGGTATATAGCTTGCTTTCACTCGCACTTTCCTATAATTGGAAACCATAGAGCGAAGCTTCTCGATATCTCCCGCGGCAAATAAGCTGCCCTTATTCATCAGTCCGTATGTGGTGCAGATTTCCTGCGCATAGCGCAATTGGTGGGTACACAGGAAAACAGCTGTTCCTTCTAAAGCCAGTTCCCGAATCAGAGTATTAACATTTTGTGCACTTTCAGGGTCAAGTCCCGAAGTTGGTTCATCCAGAAACAGAATCTCAGGACTGTGCATCATCGCTCTGGCAAGCGAAAGACGCTGTCGCATGCCCGTAGAATAGGCAGACAGCTTACGATGTGCTGCATCTGACAGATTCAGCCGCTCCAAAAGAGCCTTTGCTCTGTTTTCACAATCAGACCGATTCATACCAAACAATGTACCATAAAAGATAAGATTATCCATTCCCGTCAGATGGTTATACATTTGTGCCTGTTCTGTGATCACGCCTGACATTTGATGAAGCTTTTCCGGATTTCGGAACGGATCAATACCAAACACTCTGCAGCTTCCACTTGAAGGGGCCAGCATACCACAAAGCAGTTTAATCGTCGCGTGGAAGGGTATCTCCCAAGTCCAACGTTTCTATCCATTCTTCAAGCAAATTGAAATAACCATCCCCCCTTAATCTTAAGCGGATAGATATCTCCTGTAACAAGTGAAGCATAGTTTTCAAGGATTTCAAGCGACTTATTTGTATTTCCCGCTACTGAATATCCCTGGGCACTGATGATCTTGTTACTTGTTCCCTCAAGGATCTCTATCACTTCTTCCGGCCTTCCCAGTGTCAAGGCACAGAATGCCTCCATATTAAGTGCAAGTCGGCAAAGCTCAGCATCCTCACTTTCTTTTTTTACGCGGACAAACAGTTCTTTAGCCTCCTCAATGGCCGTCATACTCCTGTCTCTATCACCCGATTCCATACTGTTATTCACGATCAAAGTACCTATTTGAAATAGTAACGGGAAACAAGAAAAATACTTCTTTGTAATTTCACGGCACTCCTCCATTACTTCTTCAAAAGGCTTTATCGTAAAATCTCTGGACAGTCTCCGATATAATTTGCGGATGTCTTCTTTGCTCATCTGCGGTTCGTACCCTATCAAATCATCTATACTGATATTGAAAAAGCTGGCAAGCCTTGGAAGAATTGTAATATCAGGATAGCTTTGCCCGATCTCCCATTTTGAAACAGCAGCTTTGGAAACACCAATATACCCTGCAAGCTCGTCCTGCGTCAGTCCTTTTTCTTTACGTTTGTTTAAAATTGTTCGAGCAATATTGATTTCTTTCACATCTATCACCTCTGCTACCATTGTAACAGTAGACAAAATCAACCAACAGTATTTCCGGGTCACTGACTTCGTCGTATCCAATCACAGCTGTGCACAGCTCTTCACAGCCAGGTATCAGATGTCGTCTGGCTCTTTGTAGTATGCAATAAACGAAAAACCTCCCAGAACAAATATCCCGGGAGGTTGTAAAACGTCCTGTGACGTTCTTCAGCGTATAAAATAAGGCTCTGCGGATATGTGTGCTGCATACCCATTTACGATATTTTCAGGATCGTCTTACCCTTTGAACCGCCGGAAGCCACTTTCTTCATTGCCATATTGACATCATCCAGGCTGAACACTTCATCCACGGATGCCTCAAGGTGAGTATCCTTTAAGATCTCCGTGATCCTATCAAGTCCCGCTCCATCTTCATGGACAAAAATGAAGAAATACTTCTGTCCTTTTGCGGCAGCCATCTTATCGTATTTACTGCCTGCCAGCTTAAACATCATACGCTTGATAAATGACATCCCGCTGCGTGCAGCAAATTCTCCATTCGGCAGCCCTCTTAAGGACACAAGGCTTCCACCTTGCTTCAGAACAGCAAACTCCTTAGGGAGCTCACGTTCTCCCAGTGTATCCAGAACATAATCAACATCTGAAAGCACTTCCGAATAATCTTCCTTCCTATAGTCGATAAAGCGGTCTGCTCCAAGCTTCTTTACACGCTCTTCACTTGCACCGTTCCCGTTTGTAATTACGGTAAGACCAAAGCTCTTTGCAACCGGAATCGCCATAGCACCAAGACTTCCCGTGCCACCGGAAATAAAAACAGTCTCTCCCTTTTTCAGACGCATCAGTTCAAAAGCCTGTAACGCCGTAAGTGCTGTAAGAGGAACACAGGCGGCTTCTTCATCGGAAAGATACTCCGGCACCTTTGCAATCGCACTTTGGT